>CP075528.1:1222082-1527602 GCA_025808875.1 Enhydrobacter sp.
TCGCGAGGAGACGTGACCGTGTGGGATGCGAAGCGCGGCTGGCTGGTCGCCGCCATCGTCGCGGCCTTGCTCGCCGTGCCGTTCGTTCCCCACCTCGTCTACCCCGTGTTCGTGATGAAGGTGCTGTGCTTCGCGCTGTTCGCCTGCGCCTTCAACCTCCTGCTCGGTCACACCGGGATCGTCTCGTTCGGCCACGCGGCGTTCTTCGGGTCGGCTGCCTACGCCACCGGCTACGCCGTCCGCGACATGGGGTTGACGCCGGAGATCGGCATCGCCGCCGGCATGCTTCTCGCCGGCGCTCTGGGCGCCGTGTTTGGAGCGCTCGCGATCCGACGGCAGGGCATATACCTTGCGATGATCACCCTGGCGCTGGCTCAGCTCGTCTATTTCACCTTCCTGCAGGCGCCGTTCACCGGCGCCGAGGACGGCATGCAGCCGATACCGCGCGGCCGGTTGTTCGGCCTCGTCGACCTGCGCGACGACTTCAATCTCTACTTTCTCGTCCTCGCCTGTGCAGGCGGCGGCCTGTGGCTGGTCAACCGGATCGTCAATTCGCCGTTCGGCGAGGTGTTGCGCGCCATCCGCGAACACGAACCTCGGGCGCGGTCGCTGGGCTATGCGGTCGATCGCTACAAGATCATGGTCTTTGCTCTCTCGGCGGCACTGTCCGGCCTGGCCGGTTCGCTCAAGTGCATCGTCTTTCAGCTTGCCGCGCTTACCGACGTGCACTGGCACATGTCCGGCGACGTCATCCTGATGACGCTGCTCGGCGGCATGAGCTCCGTGTTCGGGCCGGCATTGGGTGCCGTCCTCGTCTCGGCCCTGCATCACTATCTGGACGCTCTGGGCGCCTGGGTAACGATCGCGGTCGGCCTGATCTTCATTGCTTGCGTGCTCATGTTCCGCCGCGGTGTCGTCGGGGAGCTAGCGGAATTTCTGTCACAGCGTCGCGTAGCGCACGCCAGTCCCAAGGAAGGCATCGATGCCAAGATTTGAACGCAAGGTCATTGTCGAGCGGTTCCAGGACATGATCCGCCGGGGCGAGCCGATCGTCGGCGGTGGCGCCGGTACTGGCATCTCCGCGAAGTGCGAAGAGGCCGGTGGCATCGACCTCATCGTCGTCTACAACTCCGGGCGGTATCGCATGGCGGGGCGAGCCTCCTCCGCCGGTCTGCTCGCGTACGGCAATGCCAACGACATCGTGAAGGAGATGGCACTGGAGGTGCTGCCGGTGTGCAAGAAGACCCCCGTCATCGCCGGCGTCAACGGCACCGATCCATTCGTCATCATGCCGAAGTTGCTGCGCGAGCTGAAGGAACTCGGCTTCTCCGGGGTTCAGAACTTTCCCACCATCGGCATCATCGACGGCACGTTCCGCGTGAGCCTCGAGGAAACCGGCATCAACTTCGCGAGCGAGATCGACATGATCCGGCAGGCCCACGAGCTCGACCTGTTGACGACGCCTTACGTGTTCTCGGCCGACGAAGCGAGGGAGATGGCCCTGGCCGGCGCGGACCTGGTCGTGCCTCATATGGGCGTGACCGTCGGCGGTACGATCGGCGCCAGCACCGCGAAGTCGCTCGATGAGTCGGTGCGCCTGATCGACGAGTGGGCGGAGGCGGCACGTCGCGTGCGCAAGGATGTCATCATCATCGCGCATGGCGGGCCGATCTCGTCGCCCGACGACGTCGACTACGTGCTGCAAAACAGCGAGCACTGCAACGGTTTCTACGGAGCCAGCAGCGTCGAGCGCCTGCCGGTGGAAACCGCAATCGTCCAGCAAATCAGGGCATTCAAGAGCCTGACATCGACACGAAGCCAGGGAGGGAAGAGGTGATGGCACGCGTCTACATAAGCGCCGTGATGGACATTCCCCTAGGGCAGGCCTGGGCGGTCCTTCGCGACTTCAACGCACTTCCGGTCTACCACCCGTTCTTCTCGAAGAGCGAGATCGAGGGCGGCAAGCCCTCCGATCAGGTGGGCTGCGTGCGCAATTTCCACACGCACGAAGGCGGTCACATCCGCGAGGAGTTGCTCACGCTGTCCGATAGGGAGCACGTTTGTGCCTATCGCATTCTCGAGGCCACCTTGCCGGTGAAGAACTATGTCGCCGAGATGAGGTTGAAGCCTGTCACCGAGGGCAACAGGACCTTCGGCGAGTGGTGGGCGGAATACGACGTGGCCGATGGCGATGCCGCGAGCGTGCATCAGACGGTCAGCGACACTTTCCGTCTCGCCTTCGAGGGCGCCGTCAAGGTGGCCCGAGCTGGCGGGCGCGCCTAGTCAGGGTCGGGCCATGTCGAGCGCCGCCTATGTCGTCGGGACCTACGATACGAAGGCGGAGGAGCTGCGATACGTCGCCGACCTCTTGCGCGTCGCCGGGCTACGCGTCGTCACGGTGGATGTTGGCACGCGGGTGTCGGCCGACGATGCCGATATTTCCTCGGCCACGGTGGCCGGGTTCCATCCGGAAGGCGCACGCGCCGTGCTCGGCACGGGAGATCGCGGCATTGCAGTGAGTGCGATGACGTTGGCGTTGAAGGCGTTCATCGGGTCGCGTGACGATGTCGGCGGCATGCTCGGGCTCGGTGGGTCGGGTGGAACGACGATCATTGCGCCGTCGATGCGATCGTTGCCGATCGGCGTGCCGAAGATGCTGGTCTCGACAATGGCGGCGGGCGACGTCGGCCCGTTCGTCGGCGTCCACGACGTGACGATGATGTTTCCGGTGACGGACATCGCCGGCCTCAACCGGCTTTCCCGCGTCATCCTGGCCAACGCCGCGCATGCCCTGGCCGGCATGATGACGCGCCGGGTCCCGGCGGTTCCCGACGCCCGCCCGGCGCTCGGCTTCAGCATGTTCGGCGTCACCACGCCGTGCATCCAGCAGCTCACGGCACGGCTTTCGGCCGACTACGAGTGTCAGGTGTTCCATGCCAACGGCTCCGGCGGCCGCGCATTCGAGGCGATGGTCGCCGCCGGGCTGCTCCAGGGCATGGTCGACCTGACGACGACCGAGGCGGCGGACCATCTGTGCGGCGGCATCTGCACGGCGGGCCCGGAACGCTTCGATGTCGTGGCGAGAACCGGCATTCCATGGGTCGGCTCCTGTGGGGCGCTGGACATGGTGAACTTCGGCTCGGTCGATACGGTGCCGGAGCGATACCGTGGGCGCCTGCTGCATTCACACAACGCGAACATAACGCTGATGCGTACGACGGCGACGGAGCTGCGAGCGATCGCGGCGTGGATCTCGGCGAAGCTCAATGCCTCGAAGGGGCCGGTACGGCTGCTCCTTCCCGAGGGCGGCGTCTCGATGCTGGACGCGCCGGGTCAGAAATTCCACGATCCCGCGGCCAATACGGCGCTCTTCGAGGCCTTCGAGAGGCACTTCGCCGCGAGCGAGACCCATCGGTTGATCCGGGTGCCTCATCACATCAATGACGCGGCTTTTGCCGGGGTTGTCGAGCGTCAGGTCCGCGACTTGGTCGCCAAGGACGATCGACGGGTCCGCGCCTAGGCGACCGCGCCCAGGAATGCGAGCAACAGCCGGTTCACCTCGTCGGGCCGTTCCTGCTGGACCCAATGGCCGGCGCCGTCGATGAGATGAACGCCCGTCATGCGGGTGCAGGTCTGGTTCGCCATGCGCTCGATCGCGCCGGGTGACTGGTGTATGCCCCAGTCACTGGCACCGGCCATGAAGGTGGCGGGCTGGTCGATCGTGCGACCCGACAGCAACTCGAGCTCGGCATCGAACAGCCCGGAGGTGCGGATGCGATACCATTGCAAGCCGCCCTGGAAGCCGGTGCGGTCGTACTCCTCGCTGTAGATGCGCAGCTCCGAGTCGGGGAGCCACTTGTTGTTTGCGATCTCCGCCCGGCTTGGCATTTCCCTGGCCACCGTCTCGGCCATGCCTTCCGCCAGATCCATGATGTAGTAGGTGGGCATCTTCGCCAACTCATCAGCCGTCCAGCCCTTCAACGGAAAGGGTGTGTTGGCTTTCCAGTCGGCGCTCTTGTGGTGGTAGTAGGCACGCAGGAAGTCGTGCACGCCTTGCGGTGCACGCCACATGTTCGCGTTCGCCTCGCGCGTGGAGTAGTACCATTGATAGTGTTTGCGCGGCCGCGGCAGGGCCGCCAGTGCGGCATGGATGTCTCCGCCCCTCGGACTGGCCGCGAGTGGTGGCGCTCCCGCAAAAGGCGCGCTCATCAACACGAGCGAGCGGAAGATGTCGGGACGCAGCAAGGCTGCGTATCCCGCGACGGTGGCACCGAAATCGTGCCCGACCACGGCCGCGACTTGGGCGACATCGAGAGCCTTCAGCAGGCACATCACATCGCGCACCAGGTTGAGGAATCGGTAGGAGGCAAGGTCGCCGTCGTAGTCGGGATCCCAGCCGGTCGTGCGGCCGTAGCCGCGCTGGTCCGGCGCCAGCACACGGTATCCGGCCGCGGCCAGCGCCGGCATCACCTTGCGCCAGCTGTAGGCGATCTCCGGAAAGCCATGCAGGAGCAGCACGACCGGCCGTCCGGGCTCTTCATGGCCCGCCTCGAGCAGGTGCATGTCGAGGCCGTTGGTGTCGGTGACGATCCGGGCGCGCACGCCGGCGGGAAGGGTCGACGAAGGCAGGGCGGTCATGATCGACGATCAGGCCGCAAAGCCCGCCGTTGCGCAAGCTATCGAGCGGCGGCCCGTTCGAGTTCGTTTGCAAGGCATTGGCGGAAGTTCAACGTGTCCTGAGCGATGCCATAGGACCGGCAGACCCGGTCGGCGTCCACGGCGGCACGCGCCTGTTGTCGGGCCGTCGCCGGATTGCCGCTCCCCAGCGCCCGCGCCGTGTCGGCCACGCACGCACTGAAGCCAGGCGAGCTGCGCTCGAGGCCCTGCTCGACACAAAGACGAGCGGCTTCGCCTTGCGAATCCTCGTTCAGTGCCCATGCGCGCGGGGCCACAAGCAGCAGGACCAGGACGACAACGGCGAGTTTCATCGCGGGGGAACGCCGCACGGCCGAAATGGTTGCTGCGCGCCGTCATTAAACTAGACGGTTGAAATTCTGGATTGTCCGTCTATATTCAACTTTATGGTTGAATTACAGCTCGACCGTGTCTTCGCGGCCCTGTCCGATCCGACCCGACGCGCCATGCTCCGCCGGTTGGCCAACGGCGAGCGCACGGTCGGCGAATTGGCCGAGCCGTTCGACATGTCGTTTGCCGCCGCAGCCAAGCACGTGAAGGTGCTCGAAGGTGCCGGACTGCTCAGCCGGCGCATCGAGGGCCGCTCGCACCATTGCCGTCTCGAGGCCGGTCCGCTCGCGCAGGCCGATCGTTGGCTGGCCTACTACGAACACTTCTGGGCGCAGCGGCTCGACGATCTCGAGCGCGCGCTCCTTCGTCATGCCGGCAAGAGGAGGCGCAAATGAGCGAGTTTGGCGCGACATTGTCGCCCACCGAGGTGCGCTTCGAGCGCCTGTTGCCTGGCCCGATCGAGATGGTCTGGGAGTTCCTGGTCGATTCGCGCAAGCGGGGCGAATGGTTCGCGTCCGGACCGATGGAGAGGCGGGTCGGCGGCAAGGTCAAGCTGCGCTTCAAGCATTCGGAACTGTCGCCCCACGCGGCGCTGCCGCCGGAACGCTACAAGGAGATGGATGCCACGGGGCACGACAGTGAAGGCGAGGTCACGGCGTTCGATCCGCCACGGCGATTGGCCTTTCTATGGGGCTCGTCGGAGGTCGTGTTCGACCTCGAGCCAAAGGGCGACAGGGTCCTGCTGGTGCTGACGCACCGTCGCCTGTCCGGCCGCGGGGAGCAGGTCGATGTGCTTGGTGGCTGGCACACCCATCTCGCGATCCTGGTCGAGCGTGCCAATGGGCGCACGCCACGCGCCTTCTGGGATCTGTTCCGCGAGATCGACGGGACGTATGAGGAGCGCGTGCCGCGCTGACCTCTGCAGTTGACCGCTACTGTTGCAGGCTGAGCCGTTCGCTGGGGTGCTCGGCAACGTTGTCGCCGACCGTGCTGTCGCCCAGGACCTGGAGCTGGCTCTGCGCCTCGATTTCGCGGCTGAGACAGGCGCGGAAAGGCGCGCCTTGCGGTGGCAGGCCGAGATCCAGGCAGTTCGCGGCGGCGTCTCCGCTGGCGCGCGCGAGCTGCTGGGCGAGCGCACGTTCTTCCCATTCGAAGGCGCGCGTCACATGGGCGAGGCAGAGCTCCCATGCCGGCGACTGCGGCCCGAGCCCATGCTTGGCGCACTCTCGTTCGGCTTTCTCTTGGGCCGGGCCGGGCGAATAGGAAAGCGCGACCGCCGTCATCGCCAGCGTGAAGCCGCAGCACAACGCCGCCGCCACCAGCAGGCGATGGGGATTGATGGCGGAGCGGAGCGAGAACGTGCCCATGATGCCAAGGGAACGCCCTGCCGGTCGTTACGGTTGCCTACATTCCGGGATCTGCCGTGCTTTCCGCAGGCACCGTGAATCGCCGATCCCGCTAGTAGCTCTTGGGCAGGCCCAGTACCCGTTCGGCGACGTAGCAGAGGATCAACTGCTCGCTGACCGGCGCGATCCTGGCGATCATGACTTCGCGCAGGAAGCGCTCGACGTGGAACTCCTTGGCGTAGCCGTAGCCGCCGTGGGTCAGGATGGCGCGCTCGCAGGCGTCGTAGGCGGCGCGGGCGCCGAGGTACTTGGCCGAGTTTGCCTCGGCACCGCACTCCTTGCCATTGTCGTAGAGCCAGGCCGCCTTGAAGGCGAGCAGGTTGGCCGCCTCGAGCTGCATCCAGCTCTCGGCCAGAGGATGCTGGATCGCCTGGTTCTTGCCGATCGGCCGTCCGAACACGATACGCTCCTTGGCGTACTGCGTGGCGCGGGCGAGCGCGGCGCGGCCGATACCGATCGCCTCGGCGGCGATCAGGACACGCTCGGGATTGAGGCCATGCAGCAGGTAGTGGAATCCCTTGCCCTCCTCGCCGATGCGGTCCTCCAGCGGCACCTTGAGCCCGTCGATGAAGACCTGGTTGGTGTCGATCGCCTTGCGGCCCATCTTGTCGATCTCGGTGACCTCGATCCTGGAGCGGTCGAAGTCGGTGTAGAAGAGCGACAGGCCGTCGGTCGGCCGTTTGCACTGCTCCTTCGGCGTGGTGCGCGCGATCAGCAGCATCTTGTCGGCGACCGAGGCCGTGGTCGTGAAGGTCTTCTTGCCATGCACGATGTAGCCGTTGCCGTCGCGCTCGGCCTTGGTGTCGAGCGCCGTGGTGTTGAGGCCCGCGTCGGGCTCGGTGACGGCGAAGCAGCCCTTGATCTTGCCCTTGATGATGTCGGGCAGGATGCGCTTCTTCTGCTCCTCGGTGCCGAACACCACGATCGGGTTGGGGCCGAAGATGTTGAGATGGATCGCCGAGGCGCCCTGCAGGGCGGCGCCCGATTCCGCGACTGTCTGCATCAGCAGGGCCGCCTCGGTGATGCCGAGGCCCGCGCCGCCATACTCCTCGGGCATGGCGATGCCGAGCCACCCCGCGTCGGCCATGGCCTTGTAGAAGTCGTTCGGGAAGCCGCCCTCCTTGTCCTTCTTCAGCCAGTACTTGTCGCCGAACTGCGCGCAGAGCTTGGCGACGCTGTCCTTGATGGCGAGTTGATCCTCGGAAAAGGCGAAATCCATGGTCTACCTGTTCGATCCCAGCCACTGCATCATGATGCGGTTGAACTGATCCGGGCGCTCGACATTGGGCAGATGGCGGGCGCGGGCGATCTCCTCGTAGCGGCCGCCCGGAATCTTCGCAGCGATCAGCTTGTTGCGGTCCGGCGGGGTGCCCTCGTCCTGGTCGCCGCAGATCACCAGCGTGGGGACCTTGATGGTGGGCAGGCGGTCGATGAAGTCGAAGTTCTGGATCGCCGACATGCAGCCGGCGGAACCCTCGGGCGTGGTGCCGCTGATGGTGTCGCGGATCTCGCGCCAGCGCACCGGATTGACCTGCTTGAATTCGTCGGTGAACCAGCGCTGCATGGTCGAGTCCGCGAGCGCGGCGAGACCTTTCTCGCGCACGACCTTCTTGCGCTCGTCCCAGGTGCCGGCCGAACCCGGCGGCGTGCTGGGCTGCGTATCGCAGAGACAGAGAGAGGCGAGATAGCCGGGATGGGCGAGGGCGAAGCCCTGGCCGATCATGCCGCCGATGCTGAGCCCGATGAAGTGCACCTTCTGGATGCCGAGCACGTCGAGCGCGCCTTTCACGTCGGCCGCCAGCTGATCCATCGTGTAGTCGCCCGCGACCGGCGCGCTGCCGCCATGGCCGCGCATGTCGAGCCGCAACACGCGATAGCCCGCGGCGAGCAAGGGGACCATCTGCTCGACCCACATGCCGCCGTCGGAATTCAGCGAATGGGTGAAACACACCGTCGGCGCGTTCTGCGGCCCGGCAAGATCGAAATAGACGCGACGGCCGTTCAATGAAAGCAGCATGACTTCCTCCTCTTCACATGGCGCTGATGCCGCCGTCGATCACGACTTCCGAGCCGGTCATGAAGCTCGATTCGTCCGAGGCGAGGAAGACCAGCGCCCAGCCGACTTCCTCCGGCCGGCCGAGGCGGCCGATCGGTACCTGTTTCCCGAGTTTCTGCTGCATCACGTCGTTGCCGAAGCGATCGCGGTATTTGTCGAGGATCGGCGTGTCGATGAAGGTCGGGTGCACCGAGTTGCAGCGGATGTTGTAGCCCGACTTGGCGCAATGCAGCGCCACCGACTTGCTCAAGAGCCGCACGCCCGCCTTGGCCGAGTTGTAGGCCGCCATGTTGGCGCCGGCGATGATGCCGGAGATCGACGAGATGTTGATGATGGAACCGCCAAGCCGCCTGGTGTGCTTCTTGATCTCGGCGACTCCGTGCTTGCAGCCGAGGAACACGCCGTCGAGGTCGATGGCATGCACCTTGCGCCACTCCTCGAGCTGGATTTCCTCGACGGTCTTGCTGAGGCCGATGCCGGCCGAGTTCACCAGCACGTGCAGGGCGCCGAACTTCGTGACGGTCTCGTCGATCGCGGCCTTCCAATTGTCCTCGCTGGTGACATCGAGCTTCACGAAGTGGCCGGCACCGCCCAGCTTGTCGGCCACGGCCTTGCCGCGTGGTTCGGCGATGTCGGCGACCATCACCCTGGCGCCTTCCTGCGCCATCAGCATGGCGGCGTTGGCGCCCAGCCCCGACGCGCCGCCGGTGATCAGGGCGACCTTGCCCAGCAGGCGATCCGTCATGTCTTGCGTCCTCCCAGTCTCGCCTCTCGGTGAGCGATGTAGCTCGTAGCGGCCACGATGATCGCTGCGCCGACGAAGGTCCAGATGTCCGAGGTCTTGCCCCAGACGGCGACGTCCATCAAGGCGGCCCAGACGATGGCCAGGAAGGTGATCGGCTGCAGGGCGGAAATGTCGAGCAGCCGGTAGGCCCAGGTGATGAAGAAGTAACCCATGGTGCCGAAGAAACCGGCCGAGACGAACAGGCCGAGCTGCGCCCAGGTCGGAGTCTGCCAGAACCAGATGCCGAGCGGCGTGAAGCAGATGGCGCCGACGATGCTCTGCCAAAGCACGACGACCTCGGGCCTGTCCCGGCCCGCGACGACCTTGGCCACCAGGTTGGAGCCGGCGATCAGCGGCACCGCCGCCAGCATCATCAGCATGCCGGGATTCACGTCGACCATGCCCGGCCGCACGATGACCAGCATGCCGAGGAAGCCGACGGCGACGGCGGCCCAGCGCCTGCCGTGCACCGTTTCGCGCAGGAAGATCACGGCGCCCAGCGTGACGAAGATCGGACCCGTGAAGCCGAGGGCGGCGATGGTGGCGAGCGGCAGCCAGACGACCGCCTCGTACCACAGACCGTAGCCCGTCGTGTGGAAGAGGCCGCGGAAGCAATGCAGCTTCAGGTCCCGCGTGCCCATGCCGGCGAGTCCGGCGCGCCACAGCATGTAGGGTGCGATCAGCGCGATGCCGGCGACCCAGCGGCCCCAGGCGACGAAGAGCGGCGGCATCTCGCTCGCCAATTCCTTCACCGAGCCGTTCAGGAAAGTGAAGAAGACTCCGGAGATGACGGCGAGCACGAAGCCACGGGCGACGCGCGACGGAATCAGCCGGGAGAGGGCATCGGGCGAATCGATGGCGGGCGCGGCCATGGCCGCCCGGCATGCCTACGGGCGGCCGCTGCGTCAAGCGATCACGGCTGCAGTACGACGAATCCCTCCTGCGCCAGTTGCACGATGCGGAAGTTGGCGCCGCTGTTGACCTTCACCCCGGGCAGGAGGTCGACGTTGCCCCAGTGATGGACGTGCGCAGTGAAGCCGCACTCCTCGAAGCGAACGCCGGCCTTCTGCAACTCGGCAATCAGCGGGCGGTAGGGATTGCCGCCACTCGTCCTGCGTTCGCGGTCGTAGGCCGCGTCGTTCAGCAGCATGTAGCCCGCGGGTCCATGAAAGATGGCGATCATCTGCCAGCGGGCCTTGCTGGCGGTGAACTCCGCCACCATGCGCTTCATGTAGCCGAGTCCCGTCGGAGTGGCGCCCTCGTAGACCAAATGGTCCATGTTGAGGAGAACCTTGGCCTGTTCGAGGTCGACGGGAATGTCGATGTGCAGCGTCGGTGGTGCGATGGAAGGAGGCTGTGCCGAAGAAGGCGTCGCGCACAGCAACAGGGCGAGGACGGTGCAAAGGAAGCGGACCATGGTCTTCGGCTTCACGCAGCCATCTTCACCAGGCCATCGATGTCCGTCAGGCGCTTGTCGACCTGCTCGGGCTTCTGGCCACCGAGATTGACGATGACCCGGTGCACGCCGATGTCGGCATAGCCCTTCATGGCGTCCATCGCCATCGACATCGGCGGCGTGACGACGATCTGGTAGTCCGCCGGCCGCTTCTTGCCGGCCTTGGCGAAGGCCGCATCGAGCTTGGCCAGCATGCCCTTGGTGCGCTCGGGGTCGAGGTTGAAGCCGTACCAGCCGGCACCGAATTGCACGGCGCGCCGGAAGGCGGCGTCGGCGTAACCGCCGACCACGATCGGAATGTGGGGCTTCTGGATCGGCTTGGGATCGAGGCGCATCGTCTCGAACTGCACCCACTTGCCCTTGAAGTCGACGACGGGCTCGGTCCACAGGCGGCGCATGACCTCGAGGAATTCGTCGCAGCGCGCCCCGCGATCCTCCCACTTGTAGCCACAGGCCTCGACCTCTTCCTTGTTCCAGCCGACGCCAATGCCGAAATCGAGCCGGCCGTCGGAGAGCCAATCCAGCGTGCACATCTCCTTGGCGGTGTAGATCGGGTTGCGCTGCGGCACGAGGGCGACGCCGGTGCCGAAGCGCAGCGTCTTGGTGGCCGAGGCGAGGAACCCGAAGGTCGCCGTGACGTCGAGCATGCCGCCGCCTGGCGGTACGGGGATGCGGCCGTCCTTGGAGCCGGGATAGCCGTAGGTGTTCCTGTCGAACAACGCCACGTGTTCGCCCATCCAGATGGACTCGAGGCCCATGTTCTCGGCGCGCCGGCCGAAATCGGCAATCATCTTCGGCGTCGCCAGCGGCGACATGAACGTGGCGAAAACTCCGATCTTCATGGCAATCCTCCCTCCATCGAGACGGGCGCGATCCTAGCGGGAGGCCGGCACCTTGCCCATGCTGACGGTGGGGCGACCGTGGCGTCCAAGTCGCATCTTGGTCACGACGGGAGTCGGGGCGACCGTGCCATAGTCGACGTGTAGGGGACGCCTCGGGCGTGAAGGGACACAACCAGCATGCGTTCAATCAGGCGTCCGGTCGGCCGCATCGTCGTCATGCTCGCGACATTCGTGGGCGGCGCCGCGGCGGCTGCGAGCGCCATCCACGTCTTCCAATTCCAGCCGACGCAGGGGATGTCGCCGCCGGCCGCGACATACTCCTCGGCGGAGCTGTCGCCGGTGATCATCTACACCTCGCTCCCGCCGCACTTCCTGCGAAAGCCGGACGGAATCGAGGAGCCGCTCCCGGATCCGCCGACCACTATCGAGCCGCCGCCGGAGGCGCTGACGGCTCTGGCGGCGCCCGAGCTCGACTCGTTCGAGATCCTGGAAATCCAGGTGCGGTTGCTCGAGCTGGCCTTCGATCCCGGTCCCCTCGACGGCGTGGCGGGGCCCCGCACGCAGGCCGCCATCAGGCGATACGAAGGCGCTCGCGGTGAGGTGGGCGAAGGCCGCGTCACGCGCGTCCTGCTCGACAGGCTGCGCCGCGACACCGGCTCGGTCGACACGGCCGTCAGTCCCTAGAGAAATCCGATTTCGGTTTGCCAGCGTACGGTTCGGTCTGTCGCGCGTCTCGCTTCGCGCTAGAGTGGGGCGAGGGGAGAATAGATGCCGCTGCAATGGTCCGTCTCGCACCCGCTGCGCCTGGTGATCGCCGTCGCCAAGGGCGAGGTCGTGGCCCAGGAGATGCTCGATCTGCTCGCCGCCATCGACCGCGACGGCGCACAGGGCTATCGCAAGCTCTTCGACGTGACCGGGCTGGCGACGGAGTTCGCGGACGACCGGGTGCTGATGCTCGCCGACATCGTCAAGGCGCGCGGTGGACCGGCCGGCCCGATCGCCGTCGTTGCGCAGGGCGATCGGGTCCATCGGCAAGCCGGGTTGTTCATCTCGAGCATCGGACCGGCACGGCACGTCAGGGCGTTTCGGGAGCAACACGAGGCGCGTGCCTGGCTCGACCGGCTGAAGCAGATGCACTGATCCGGCCTCAGGAATTGCGGGCGAACAGGGCAGTCGTGAGGATCGTGGCGAACCCCACCCAAACGGCGTAGGGAACGAAGAGCAGCGCCGAGATCCGGTCTCGTGCCGCCGTCCAGGCGATGAAGCCGAGAATGGTGGCCAGCAGCACGACGATGGTTGCGAGCGCGAGGTCGATCCGGTGGGCGCCGAAGAAGAGGGGCGTCCACGCGAAGTTGAGCGCGAGCTGTCCCCACCACAACGCCATGCCGGCGCGGTCACGGCCACGGCGCCACGTCCGCCATCCGGCGACGGCGATGGCGGCATAGAGCGCCGTCCAGACGGGTGCGAATACCCAGTCCGGTGGATTGAACGGCGGTTTGGCCAGCGCGCGATACCAGTCGTCGGGGCGGGTGAGGGCACCGATCGCGAGGCCACCGCCGACCACGAGGAGCATGAACAACGACAGGGCAATGTGCTTGCGCATCGCCCCGTTGTACGGTAGCGGCGCGCATGCGGTTCAGATTCCTCGCGGCTGGTACCGTGGCCACCTTAGTCCTGTTCTCCGCCGCCGCCTGCGAGCACGCCCGGGTTCCCGCCAGGGCCGATCTCGAGTATTGCGGGACGCTGGTCGATCTCTATGTGCGCTACGTCGGCCCCTGGGATCTGGGGCCGCGCCAGTTGGCGCAGCGCACCGACATCGAAGGGCAGCTTGCCGTCGAGCAGTGCCGGGCCGGCGACGCTGTAACGTCGATTCCGGTGCTGGAGCGCAAGCTGCTCGACCAAGGCTTCACCCTGCCGCCGCGCCCCTGACGGCGCCGGAATCGGTTGCTGCAGATCAAGGCGCCGCCGGTCGCGCCAGACCAAATTCCGGTTATGCGTAGATTCATCTTCCGTTGCCCGGTCACGACGGCAAGCCTCCAAGGCGTCAGTTCAAGTGCCCCCGAACCCACGCCCTACTACATCGCCCAGCCGTGCGTGGCATGCGGCGGGCTGCACCTGGTAAATCCAGACACTGGCAGGCTGCTGTCCGAGGAACGCCCGAAACCGGCCGCGCAGCCAGCGTCGCAGTGAGAGGAGGGCGCGCTGTCGCGGCGCGCCCTCCGCCTGGGGCGGCTTTCCGCCCCCTACCGGCTCTGCGCCTGCTCGCGACGCTCATACTTGTAGTCCGGCATCGCCTTCAGCGAGTCCTTCGTCCAGTCGGTGGACAGCGTCACGTCGTTGCCGTCCCGGCCGAGCTGGATTTCATTCCATTTGACGGCGACGTTCTTGGCACCGACCCCCAGGAAGCCGCCCACCGAGACGACGACCGTATCGATCCTGCCGGACTTGTCGAGATAGACGTCCTCGACGTCGCCGACCTTGTCGCCGGCCTTGTTCTTGACGTCGGCGCCGATCAACGCCGCCGCGGAGACGGACCCCTGGGCGTTGAAGTCGCCCGTCGAGACCTTGGCGCGATCGGTTGCATCGGCACGATACGGCCCCTTGTCGGTGAAGACGCTGCCGCGCATCGACGCGTCCCGATACTTGTACTCGGGCATGCCCTTGAGTTGGTCCTTGGACATGTCGACGGACACCTTGCGGCCGCCGTCCTCGATGCGAAGGTCGTTCCACGCCAGGCGCACCTCGCGCTCGCCGAGGCCGAGGAAGCCCCCGACGCCGACCATCACCGAGTCGACCTTGCCGTCCGGCCCGATGAACACCGACTTGATCTCGCCGATCGTCTCGTTCTGTGCGTTCTGGATGTTTCGACCGATCAGCTTGCCGGCGTCGGCGGCGCCGACGGCAGATGCAGTCGCCCCGGCCTGCGGCGGCGCGGTCGTCTGCCCGGTCTGGGCGTAGACGGCGATGGAGCCGCAGGTCATGGCGGCGGCGATGGCCAGATGTTTGAGCATGTCAGACCCCTTCTTGCTTGATGGTTGAGGAGCCCTGACAACGACACCGCCGGGCCGCGAGTTGCCGGAGCGTGGCAACGTTGTGGCCAGGCAACGGCCGCGGGCGCCTCTCGTTGTCGATGTCCGCCGCAGTGTTCGGTAGAGAACCGACCGGTCCTCCATCCGAGCCCTAGATTGCGCGCCTTGGCCCAGCGCCCGAGGCTCGCCGGACGTCGACTGCGGCAGGAAGATCACAGGGAAAGCCGCGGTGAACGACAGCACGACGATCAGACCCTCCAACGCATTCCTCGCGGCGTTGCCGGCGCGTGACTTCGCCGAGCTGCGGCCGCATCTGCGGCTGGTCGAGATCGGACAGGGTGACGTGCTGTGTGAGAACGGCGCGCCGATCGGACACGTGCTGTTCGTCGAGAGCGGCATGATCTCGCTCGTCACGACCATGCGGGACGGCCGTGCCGTCGAGAACGCGACGCTCGGGAAGGAAGCCGTGTTCGGCGCCCTGTCGGCACTTGGTGCGCATCGCGCGAACGTGCGGGCGGTCATGCAGATCGCCGGTTGCGTATGGCGTGTGCGGGTCGAGGATTTCCGCGAGGTCTTCGAGCGAAGCGCCGCCGTGCGCCGCCTCGTCCTGCTCGCATCGGAACTGTCGATCGCCCAGATGCAGCAGACCGCGGCCTGCAATGCCCTGCATCAGGCGCCGCAAAGGCTGTGCCGCTGGATTCTTCAGGTGCACGATCGCATCGACGGCCGGCACGTCGAGCTCACGCACGAGTTCCTGGCGCAGATGCTGGCGCTGCGTCGGCCGACCGTCAGCCTGATCCTCCAGGAACTGCAGGGCGCCGGCCTGGTCCGCTACGGCCGCGGCCGCATCACGGTCCTCGACCGCGACGGCCTCGAGTCGCGGGCTTGCGAATGTGCGCAGGTGCTGCGCGACAAATTGCGCCGCACGCTGGCGGCCATGCGGTAGCCGGGGGACGGGCAAGTCGAGTGACGGGGGAGCAACCGACGCCCTCTTCCGGGCGTTGATCGGCTCATACCGGACGATTTGGAGTAGAGCTTGGGGCATCGCCCTTGCCGCGGGAGGAGGTTATGACAGTCGTCGTGGAGGCGCTGCCGACCCCGGCAGGGCCGCGGTGCGTCGAAGTCAAGAAGAGGGGCATCCAGCGGGCGCTGGCCGAACTGATCGCGACATACGGCCCGGACGACCATCAGCTCAGCCCTTGGGAAAGACATTGCCTGGGTGCGGCGTTGATCTTCCTGCGATTTGGCTACTTCGACCAGGCGGCCGACCGGATCGCACGCGTACTCGATCCGCCGGTCCCGCTGCCCCCGTTTCCATCGCCACCCGCGCTGACGATCGACGATGTGCGTCGGCAGATCGACGATGGGCGGTGCCGCGTCGCGCGGCCGCCGTTCAGAGAGAGCGGCGGGAGGGTGCCGGATCGATCGTAGGCGGGCCGGGGACGATCATCGGTTCGGGATCGCGGAGCGAGCGCTGCCGAAAGGGGGAGCCCAGGCGAAAAGAAGGTGCATCGGGCCGGCAATCGAGCGCCTGCTCGGTGCCGGAATTTGCGGCCGGTTGGGGACGGTTTTGCGAATCGGCAAAGACGTCGAACGGATGCGCTGGCGGCGGTCGCGTGGCGGCGCGCTGAATCACCGCCGACAAGGTCGCGGTGAAAAGCAGGCCGAAAGCCAGCATCAGGACGCCGGTCACGAAATGTCGCATTTGTCGATAAAGCGAGGCCCCAAACCCCGTGCGGCACTCTCATACACTTTTCCGGCTGACCTTACGAGCGGACTACAACCCGTCGATTTATGTCCTGGCGAGACAGCTCCAATATTTGCATTATTATTGCAATTAATCTGTTGGCCGTCCCAGGCTGCGCACCGTCATATGGAGACGGCCAATCTTCATACCCCACTTCCCGACCTCGGTGTCGTTGCGGACCGTGCCGTCGGCAGCCAGTCCAAGCGCGTCGAAGAAGGTGACCGTCCAGCCGCCAATGCGCAGCTTGTATTCGAGCCGGACGATATTGCCGTCCATCCAGCCGCGTGCCTCGCCCACCATGTCGTCGCGCGTGCCCACGAAAGAACCCTCTCCGGTCCGGCGCAGACGCCAGGTCTTGCGATCCCGCTCTCCATCGACGAAAGCGAACTCCTCGACAAGTGTCAGCGTCCTGCCGTCCCAACTCCCCTCCATGGTCACTTCGAAGGCGCGGCGGGCGCCGGTCCAGGCGTTGGTGAAATGACCTCGGCCGATCGTCCGGCCTTGAAAGAAAGTCTCAAGGACGAGCGGCGGTGCATCGGCCGGGACGGGAGGGGGTGGCGGCGCGGCGAAAAGCGTCATGCCGTCTTCTACGCTGCAACGGCGCATCGGATCACGCGCCGTCGCGCGAGCGGTGATCCGTCGTCGCCGCCGCACGTAGAACCGACATGTCCGCACCGACGAGATTCCTCATCATCGTCGCGGCCGCGCTGGTCATCGGCTGCCCTGCAGGGGCGGCGGCGCCCGACGCCACGGCCGACGGCACCACCCTGCGCTTTGCGGCCTTCCGCAATGGCAGCGAGATCGGCAGTCACGTCGTGAATTTCGAGCGCGAAGGCGGCCGATTGAAAGCCACGACCTCGATCGATCTGCGCGTGAGCCTGCTCGGCTTCACGCTCTATCGCTATGTCCATCGCGCCGAGGAGGTGTGGACACCGGAAGGTCTGCTGTCGCTCGTCACGACAACCGACGACAACGGGTCGCGTCACGAGGTACGAGCCGCGCGGGTCGACGGCGCTCTCCAGGTCTGGCACGCGAACGCCGGCACGTCGCCGATCTCGCTTCCCGCAACGCTGGTCCCCACCACCCACTGGAACATCCGCCAGGTCGGGCAGACCGCCCTCCTGAACTCGCAGCTCGGCACGTTGGCCCGGGTGCATGTCGAGAGTCTGGGCGAAGAAGCCATCCCGGGTCCGCTCGGCCCGATCGAGGCCACGCGCTACCGCTACAGCGGCGACATCGACAAGGAACAATGGTTCGATCGTGCCGGCCGTTGGGTCAGGACCCGCTTCGTCGCCTCCGACGGGTCGGTGATCGAATACCGTCTCAGGTAGCAGCCGGCATCGACGACACACGGAACTGCAGCCGGCAACGCAAGCCGTCTCGTGCGAAGTCGAGGTCGATGGTTCCGTCGATCTGGCGCGCCGTGGCCGTCAGGAGGCGCGTGCCGAAGCCGCGACCCGCGGGAGGCGCGATGGCGGGACCGCCGCGCTCCTGCCAGGTGAGGTCGACCGCCGACGCCTTGTCGAGGCGATCCACCGTCCAGTCGATGCGCAGGGTTCCCGCCGCGGTGGAGAGCGCACCATGCTTGGCGGCGTTGGTCGCCAGCTCGTGGAAGGTGAGCGCGAGCGCGATCGTGGCGTTGCTCGGGATGTCGACGGATGGGCCGATGGCCTCGATCCTGCCGGCCCGGTCGGCGAACGGCTTCAGCACCGCCGTCAGGATGCCGTCGAGCGAGGCACCGAGCCACGCCCCCTCGGTGAGAAGATCGTGGGCGCGCGCCAGGGCGGCGATGCGATCGCCGAAGGCGGCGGCAAAGGCCTTGGGCTCCGGCTTGCTGGCGAGCGTCTGCTGGGCCAGGGCCTGCACGATGGCGAGGGTATTCTTGACGCGGTGATTGAGCTCGTCGAACAGCAGGCGTTGCCGCAACTCCGCTTCCTTGAGCTCGCTGACGTCGACCAGCACGCCGATCACGCGGACGGCCTGTCCCGACGGATCGCGTTCGACCTGCCCGCGATCCATCACCCATCGCACCTCGCCGTCGGGGCGGCGGATGCGGTAGGTGAGCTGATAGCGGCTCTCGGCCTGCAGTATCTGCCGCTTGCGCCGGCGGACCTCGTCGCGGTCGTCGGGATGCACGAAATCCAGCGCCGATTCGAAGTCGCGATCCTGGGACGGGTCGGCGCCGAGGATGCGGCGGATCTGGGGTGACCGCACGACCCGATCGTTGGCGACGTCGTATCGATGGGCACCGAACTGGGCGGCCTCCGCGGCAGTGCCCAGCACCTCCTCGCTTTGCCGCAGCGCTGCCGCCCGTCGCTCGAGCTCGCCGGCGGCTTCGCGCAGCGCGCGATTGACCTCGTTGACCTCGAGCACCGGCGTGTCGCTCAACTCGACGGGCTCGCCGCGTCCGAGCCGCGCCGCGGCGCGCGCGGTCGCGGCGAGCGGCCGGGCGAAGCGATGCCCGAACATCAGGGCGGCGAGCGCGGTCAGGATGACGACCGACGCCGCCGATGCCGCCCATACGGTGAGCGAGCGGTAGATTCGCCGGTCGACGATTTCGGCGGGCAAGGTGACACGGACGGACCAGCCGGCCAGGCCCGTCCGATCGACGATCGCGAGCACCTTCCGGCCATCGAGGTCCTCGGTCTCGACGACCTGTCTGCGAGGCTGGCTGCGCCAGTCCTGCGGCACCGTTGCCCCGGCCGCATCGGGACGTGCATGCGATCGGGCGACGATGGTGCCGTTCTGGTCCCAGACCGTCGCCATCCAGCCCGGCTCGAGCTTCTGGTCTTCGAGCAGGCGCAGCACTTCGGTCGGCAGCAGGCCGAGGCTGAGGACATAGGTCAACCGGCCCTCGTGCAGGATCGGGATGGAAATGTTGTAGACCGGCTCCTTCACCACCTGGCTCACGAAAATGCCGGACACCACCGGGCCGAGCGTCCGGCGCATGGTGTCGATCGTCGCCATGTCGATGGTGCGCTGGGGTTCGGCGCCGAACGGCACGTAGGTGTTGACGAGGACGCGGCCGTCGGCGTCGCGCAGAATGATGTAGTGGTTCGGTACGCTCGCCTTGGCTTGCGCATAGAAGGCCGCCCAGTCCCCGAGGGCGAGCGGCAGCGACGTCGACAGGGCCTGCAGCAGGGTCACCCGCCGTTCGATGTCGCGATCGATCGCCGCCGCGATCCGCTCTCCTTCGTGAACGATCGTGCGTTCCAGACGCTGGCGCTCCTGGGTTGCCCAGCGTTCGAGCAGCACGCCGAGCAGCGCCAGCAGCGGCACGGCGACGATCGCCGACAGGAACATCAGGTGTCGCGTTGCTGGCCACGAGCGCGCGCCGCGCCGCTGAATCGGGGGACGCGGCATCAGGGCGCGAGCCGCGCCAGCGCCCGGCCGAGCGCCTCTTCGAGGTCGCCGGCGGTAAAGGGCTTGGCGATCGAGGGGCGGTCGCGGAAGCGCTCCGGCAGGGTCGCCTGGCCGTAGCCCGTGGCGAACACGAACGGCACGCCGCGTCGTTCCAGCGCATCGGCGACCGGAAAGACCCGTTGGCCGCCGACATTCACGTCGAGCAGGGCGACATCGAGGCCGACGTCGCGCGCCGGCACGAGGGCCGTTTCGACACGCGACGCGCTGGTGACCTCGCAGCCCAACGCGGCCAGCATGTCCTCGATGGCGAGCATGATGAGGGCTTCGTCCTCGACGACGAGAACGCGTACGCCGCTAAGAGCCACTTCGGAGGTCTCCCCCAACCGGGTCGATAACGGCGAACGGCGGCGGAAGTTCCGATGGCGGCCGTCTATCTTTGGCGATTTTCCGCCTTGAGCTGCTCGATGCGCTGGCGCAGGCGCTCGACCCTGTAGCGACGCGGATTGCGCTCGAGTTGGGTGGCCCGCCAGGTCGAACGCTCGGCGCTCGGCACGACGCAGTCGGCGAGCGCCTGCTGCGCCCGGCCGTAGACGCCCGATTCCATGTAGGACAGGGCGTGCACCAGATGGCTTTCCTCCCAGCTGTCGGGTTCGCGCTGCAGGGCCTCGAGTTGGTCGAGAATCGATTCGAAGGCCTTGTGAACTTCCGCCTTCTCCTCGGGCGTGTATCTGGCCATGGGCGAACGCTCCCCGTTGCACGACGGCTCCCCCGGCCGGCGACGTTACCGACGCGGGGCCCCGGACTCAAGGTAGCCACGTCGGCCATCCGGGACCGGTGTCATGTTTGTGTCCGCCGTCGTCAGGCCGCATGCGCCAGCGTGGTCGCACAGTCGGCAACGGGCCAGTCGACGATGGCCCGCAGCGCATGATAGCGCGCCGCGCTTCGCTCGATGAGCGTGTCGAGCCTGTCCAGTTCGCGGCGTCGCGCGGCCGCCCACGCCACCGAACTGTCGGTGTCGACCGCCTCGAGGGCCGCCATGACGGCGGCGCGCTTGCCGTTCAGGTTGAGCACGGTCGCTGCGGCGGCTTCATGCGGCAGCCGCGAAGCCTCGTCGATTGGCGTGCCCCATGTCGGGGTGGAGCCCGTCTCGGGATGGCCTTGTCGCCAATCGTGGGCCGCCCAGCGCAGTTCCGCCTCGCAAAGGGCAAGCAACCAGGCCCGCGAACCGGGCGGAAGATCGAGGCCCACGGCGCGCCTGAGATGATCGCGGCCGGCCGGCCGGCGGAAACCAGGGTCGTTCACGCCGCCGTTGTACTAAAATGTATTATTTTGTCAATTCAATTTATACAAGCTGTGGATTTCAGCGATCGGCCGCGGCCGGGAGAAGCACCGTGAAGGCGGCGCCGCCCTCGGGACGGTTGGCGCCGGCGATGGTGCCGCCCATCTCCTCGACGAGACGGCGGCAGATGCGCAGGCCGAGGCCGGTGCCCTTGCCGCTCGTCTTGGTCGTGACGAAGCTGGTGAACAGGCGCGGCAGGACCTGGTCGGGGATGCCCGGACCGTCGTCGGTGAGCACGATGCGTACGAATCGCCGGTCGTCCCGCGTCTCGAGACCGGCCGACAGGAAGAGGGCGTGACCGCCGGCATCGCAGGCATTGTTGATGAGATTGACCAGCACCTGCTCGAGCCGCGCGGGATGGCCGCGCACCCGCGCCAGGCCGGGCGGCAGTTCGAGACCGACCCTGGTGTTGACGCGGCGCAGGCGACCCGCCGTGAGGTCGACGGCGGCTCGGATCGATGTCGCGACATCGAACACGACCATGCCTTCGCCGCTCGTGCCGCGGGCGTAGAGCCGCAGATCCTCGATGATGCGGTTGGCGCGCTCGACCTGGTTGTCGATGCGGGTCAGCTTCTGGGCGACGTAGTCCGGGTCCTGCAGCTCGTCGAGGGCCGCGCCGCAGGCGAGCGCGATGACCTGCAGCGGCTGGCGCAGCTCGTGCGCCACCGTCGCCGCCATCTCGCCGAGCGTCGCCAGGCGGTCGGCGTCGAACAGCGCCTGTTCGGCGTCGCGACGCTCGGTGTCGTCGATGGCGACGAACACGATCTGCTGCATGCGCCGCTGCTCGTCGAGGACCGGCGTCGCCGTGATGTTGATGACCCGCCGGCGCCCGCCCGGATGGGTGTACGACTTGCTGTAGCGCAGCGGCTGGGCCTGCTCCTCGCCGAGTGGGCCGGCACACCAGCGTTCGTAGGTCTCGCGGTCGAACGAGAAATCCATCAGCTCGGCCAGCGGCCGGCCGATCCATTCTTCGGCCACCCGCCCGCGGGCCCGCCAGAATTCCTTGTTGGCCATCTCGACCTTGAGGTCGCGGTCGACCATCAGGATCAGCACGCCGCTCGAATCGACGATGGAGCGCAGCCGTTCGCGCTCCTGGGCGAGGCGCTGGGTCAGCTCGAGCTCGCGGCTGACGTCGCGCATGATGCCGATCAGCACCGCGCCGTCGCTCTCGCGCCGCGCCGGCCGGCGGTAGCGCACCTCGACCTGGCGCACCTCGCCCTGCACGGAGCGAATGCGCAGGGTCCGCTCGATGGTCTCGGTACCGGCGTTGCGATAGAAGAGGCGGCCCTCCTCCTTCGACGCCTCGCGGTCCTCGTCCGGGACGAAGTCGAAGTAGCTGCGCCCCAGCAGCAATGAAGGCGGCACGCCGAGCAGGGTGGCGGCGGCCGGGCTGGCATAGAGAAAGCGGCCCTGGACATCGAGCGCATAGACCATGTCCGACAGCGATTCGACCAGCAGCCGGTAGCGCTCGCGCGCCGCCTCGAGCAGCTGCTCCTGCTCCTTGGCGCGCGTCACCTCGACCCGCAGCCCCACCTTCTTGCCGCTCGGCGTCGTTCGTCCCGACCATTCGAACCATCGTCCGTCGGCGAAGCGATGGGCGTAGGGTGTGTCGTTGCGGAAGCGCGCCACCCAGGCCGGAACGTCGGCCGGCGACACGTTCATCGCCGACGCCTCGGGCGCCTCGGTGGCGGCGCGCACGATCTGCTCGTAGGTCCAGCCGCGCACCTCGGGCCGGTTGAGCATCGGCGTGACCTCGCCGGCCAGCGCGTTGGCCAGCATCAGGCGCTCGTCCCTGTCGTAGACGACGACCCCGCCGGGCAGGCCGTCCACCACCTCCTGGAGCAGGTCGCGCGATTCGCGGGCGGCGGCGGCGGCGGCGGCGGCTTCCTCGGCCTTGTGCGTCTGGCGGATCGAGGCGCGCCCGAACAGCGCCAGCAGGGCGAGCGCCACGGCGGTGAAGCCGGTCGTCGAGGCGGCGAGCACGATCATCGCGTTGTCGTAGTCGCGCACCAGGCGATCCTCGAGGAGGTTGGCACGCTCGAAGGCGAGCTCGCGCCAGCCGACGACGGCGTTGTGCAGCACCATCAGCTCGCGCAGGACGACCGGATCGAACGATGCGCGCGGCGGATCGTAGGCGGCGACGGCGGCCTCGACCCTCGACCCCAGGTCGCTGCCGGCGGCACAGGCGCGATCGAGCGCGACGATGCCGGGCACGCTCTGGTCGATCGTCGGGCAGATCCCGGGCAGCGCCTCGCGCAGATCCCGCCATGTCGCGGCCACCCGGGCGCGCGGCGCCGGCTCGAGGGCGGCACGCAGCAGGCGGTAGGTGGCGCGCTCCAGGACGATGACCCGGGCCTCCTGGACGCGGTCGCGCTCGACGTCGGCCAGGTGCTGCGACGTCACGAGGGTGTGGACTCCCGCGGCGATGCAAACGAGCCCGAGCAGGGCGGCGGCGGCGGCGAGCGCACGCTGCCTCCGGCTGATGCCGGCGAGCCACGTCCGGCCGAGCCAACGCAGGGGCGGCTTCCCCTCCCGTTTGGAAGCGGACGCTGGCGAGATCGCCAGGTTGGACAAGGTCTGTTCCCCTTGGGCGCCGAGACGTCGGGCGCCTTCAGTCCAAGTGTACGACAGACCGCCGGGCGGGGAAATCACCTGTCCCGCATAGCCGGCGCGCCCGAGGCGCGGGCGGGTCAGCCGACCCGTTTCTCGGTGATCATCAGCGCCTTGGCCCAGCGCTTCTTGGGCAGGTCGAAGTCCTTGGGCGGATTGAACTGCCGGACCCGCCAATGGTCGGCCGTCGCGCGGATCAGCCGCTTCACCAGGGCGAGCTGGGTGCCTTCCTCGTTCTCGTGGATGAAGACGCAGTCGCGCCCCGGCTGGACCGGCATGCCGGGATGGATCACCACCTGGTCGCCGTGCTCGACGGCCGGGCTCATGCTGGTGCCGATGACGTAGAAGGCGAAGGGGTTGCGCACGCCGAGCATGCGCTCGGAGCGGCGGATGTAGTCGATCGGCTCGGAGGTCAGCACCATGGCGCCCTCCGTGCCGGCCTCGGCGCTCGCCCACACCGGAATGTCGGGCCGGACGTCGCGCATCGGCTCGTGGAACAGGCGGGTCGAGCCGACGGCGGCCGCCGCCTCGTCGCCGCCGCTGCCGGGATAGCCCGCCAGGGAGTCGAGCTCGGCGGCGGTCACCGCCGGCATGCCACGGCCCACGACATGGGGCTTGATGCGCTCGATCAGGTCGCGCGGCAGGAAGGTCTTCTTGTACTGGTCCTCGTAGTACTGGTAGCGGCTGGGCTCCCAGCCGATGCAGCGGGCGAGCTCGCGCAGGCCGATGGCCCGCGCGCGAACGGTCTTGAGGCGTCGTGCATTGTCCGAAGGTGCCATGGTTTCCTGCTTTCCCTGCCAAATTCGTACACCATTGTAAAAAATCAGGCAACGGGGGCCTGTGTACGAATCCGCGCAGTGTTCCCGCGATGGTCACAGGACTCCGCTGCTCGCCGCCCTGTAGCCTCGCACCGACGAATCATACGCAGCGGCCGTTCCTCTTGCCCCCCGCAAGAACGGCCCCAAGGCTGGCTGTAGCCAGCGCGAGCCTTGGCGGGCGTCCGTGCATTCCTTCTCTCCGGGAGCGGACGCCCGCGCTGCGACCAATGCCGGCTCCGGACGAGACATTCCCCCGCCTACTCCAGCAAGTGCCTGAAGCGGTCCCACTTCGTGGCGAGGCTCGAGGCGCCGCCGAGCAGCGAGGAGCCGATGCCGTAGGGCAGGCCGGCGAGCGCGTTGGCGGCCTGCACGCGATGGGCGCTCGCCGAGGACAGGGCGTCGTCCGCCTGCAGGCGATGGCGCCAGGCGTTCCAGTCGGTGTTGCTGCGGATGGTCCGCGCATCGAAGGCGCCAGCGCGCGCCGTGTCGCCCAGGATGTCCAGCGCCGTGCCCGAGTTGACGTCGCCGCCCTGGGCGGCGAGCCGGGCGCGCTGGGAGCCCATCAGCGAGGCGGTCTCGAGGCGCGAGCGGTCGAGCTCGACCGCGCCCCGTTGCTCGACCAGCCGGGCGTTGCGCTCGGCGATCTCCTGCTGGCGGCGCGCGACCTCGGCCCTGTAGTTGGCCTCGGCCGCCCGGGCGTTGGCCTGTTGCGACTGGCTGGCGATGCCGAGGCCGGTGCCGATCAAGGTGCTGGCGATCGAGATGACGGGAACCGCGGCGCCCATTGTTCAACCCTCCTTCATGCAACGATGGAACAGAGCGCCGTTCAGGCGGATCGGCGCCTCGATGGCGAAGCCGAGCCAACCCATCCAGCGCAGCGCGCGGCGATAGTCGGCATGGACGAAATTGACGAGCGGCGCCGCCTCTTCGAGCATGCGCGCCACCTGCCGGCGGCTCTCGCGCAGGAAGGTCTTGCGATGGCGCTCGCAGGCCGGCCCGGTCAGCAGCCACGGCACGCCGTAGCCGCCGACCAGGCTGCTGCGGCCGAGCCCGACGATGGCCGCCGGCGCGCCATCGACCAGGTAGGTCTCGGCCCACACCGCCCGCTCGATCGAGGCACGCAGCGCCTGCTCCTTGCCGAGCCCGAGCGCCGCGATCTCGGCGGCATCGCCGTCGCGCAGCGTGATCGCCCGCGCGTGATCGAGGGTGGCGGGGACGATGCGAATGTGCCGGCACGAAGAGGAAAGGTCCCTCGCTTCGCTCGGGATGACATCATTGGCGTGGCGCAATCTCGTGTCATCCCGAGCGCAGCGAGGGACCTTTGCTGAGATGCTACCGGCCAAGGGTCACCTCCGGGATGAGATCGAGGATCGTGCAGGGCAGCGGCTCGTCCTGCCGCACGAAGACGCGGCCCGCGGTGTTCCAGTCGCTCGGGATGGTCACGGCCACGTCGCCGGTGAAGGGCTGCGGGCCGGGCGGCTTCGTCTCCTGCAGCGCGCCCTCGTCCGAACCGACGCGGATCCGGCACGAGTCCTTGAGCCGCAGCGTCACGCGCGAGATCTTCTTCATCCGGCCCTGCGCCGTGCCGGACTGGGTCGGCAGCTCGAGGTTCAATGTCTCGAGGTCGGCGGTGTAGGGCAGGCCGACGATCGCCTTGCTGCAGGCCGTGCCGAGCGTGACGGCGCCGCCGCTGACGGTCGCCGGCGGCAACACCTCGCCGTCGGCCAGGATCGCCACCGTTTCGCCCTCGAGATGGTCGAGGCCGGAGATCGTGCTGGCCGGCGCGCCCTCGTACTTCAGCCCGCAATCGACGAACCAGGCGTCGGCGAGGGTGGCGAAGCTGCGCGGCGCCAGGCGCTCGACATAGCGGCGTGTCTGGCCACCGATCGTGCGCCGCACGATCAGGTAGACCGCGTCGAGCAGCGCGCCGCCTTCCGGCTCGGGAATCGAGCACACGCTTTCCACCGCGCCTTCCGTGACATGGCGGTGCCAGGCGAACACCTCGTGCTCACGCATGAAGGTGAAGCCGAGCAGCACGCCGTCGGAGCGCACCGCCCAGACGATGCGGAACGGTTCCTCGGCGAAGGCCCATTCCTCGATCGCGTGCTCGGCCGTCGTGTCGTGCAGCAGGTGCTGGGCGAGCACGCTCATGTCGGTCGCCTGGTACTGGTCCTGCAGCACGTCGAAGCGGAGCTCGCGCACCCTGCTGCCGCGCTCCTGCACGAACAGCACCGAGCCGCCGGCGACGATCGGCGGCACGTGGCTGCTTCCATAGGCGGATTGCGGCAGGGTCACGCAGGCGGCCGGCGTCAGGCCGGGCGAGGACGGGCCCGGCCAGCAGCGCCATTCGGCGCCCGAGGTCATGAGCAGCAGCGAGCTGCCCGGCACCATGTGCCTGATCTCGTTGACCTCGCGGCTGACCAGGGTGCGGGTGATCGCGTCGTCGTCGCGCGTCGGCGTGCTGACGTTCATGTTGCTGAAGCCGCCGACCGCCGAGAACCACGCCGTCTGCGGCCGGTTGAGCGAGCCGGCATAGACCTGGCGCTGCTGGTAGTAGGTCGAGCAGCCGGGATTCTCGCGCATCGCCTCGTTGAGAGTGGCCGTCAGCACGGCGCCGCTGCCGCCCGAGCCGACGGCGGCGAGCTGCGGCGTCGGGAAGCCGCCGGCCCAGGCGCTGAACTGCCCGGTCCCGGGATCGACGACCGTCACGCCCGAGATGGCGCCGCCGCCGCCGATCGACACCGAGAACTGCATGCCGCCGTAGTTCGCGTGGCCGTAGTAGAGCGTGTAGAACTGCGTGCCGGCGCCGTAGCCGCTGCCGCCCGAGTTCACCGTCACGGAGGCCGGGTAGTACCAGTCGATGGTGGTCGGGTTGCCGTGCTCGTCGTAGCCCAGCACGGTCTGGCCGCCGACCGCCCAGTTGATGGTGAACGACGCGCCCGACGGGCTGCCGCCCGAATCGGCGATCAGGATATTCGGGCTGGTGTAGTCGTGGCCCGGATCGACCACCGACACGGCGGTGATCGTGCCCGAGCCGTTCACCGTCGCGGCGAGCTGGGCGCCGCTGCCGGTGGGATCCTGGATCGTGAGCGACGGCGCGACGTAGCCCGCTCCGCCGTTGCCGATGGTGACGGACGAGATCGGCGCGCCGCCGAACGGCGTGCGCTGGCCCGGCGGCGTCGTGCCGATGTCGGGATCGAGGTTGGAATCGGTCCAGCCCGTGGCCTGCACCTGGGCGACGAAGCCGAACACCGAGCCCTTGCCCTTGTAGACGTTGTAGGTCGAGCAACCGGGCACGGCACTCCACGACCAGCTGCCGGCGCCGCCGCTGGCATGGCCGACCGCCTGGGTCGGCAGGCTCTCCTCGCCCGAAGCGTCGTCGATCGCCGTCACCTTGACCGATGCGGCGCCGCCGCCCGCGCTGGCCGCGAGGCCCGCGGGCGTCGGGGTCTGCGGCCGGAACTCGATCGCCGCCAGCGTCCACGCCGCGTGGCCGGTGCGGGTGAGCCGGCGCGGCCGGTAGGACGGGTGGGTGAGCGTCATGGTGTCGGCGCTCTGCACGAACTTGAGCCGCGGCAGGTCGGCCGCCGCCCAGGGTGTGGCCAGGGTGAAGATCGTGCCCGGCGCGCTCTCGACGAAGCCGGAGCCCGCCCCGAGGGCATCCAAGGGGGCCTTGACGACCTGCATCGTCTGGTGCCCGAGCACCAGCACGTAGGTCTGGCCGGCCGGCGAGCTGCGGAAGCGGAACGGGATCAGCCGGTGGCGCACCGCGTGGTCGTCGACGTCGCCGATGTAGCGCGTGCCCGGCCGGTTCGAGGCGCCGCCGTGCGGATGCACGAACATGTTCAGCATCGTGCGCGCGCCGATCTGGAACTTCGCGAGGTCGACGCGGCCATGCAGGAACGGCGACAGCTCGCCGGCCGCGAAAGAGGGCTGGATGACGGAGAACGTCGTCATGCGACGTTCTCCGGGCGGCCTTGACCCCTGCGCGGCCGTCCTGCGAAGCTCGCTGCCGCGCCGCAGGGGGATGGGGCGCGGCGGGGGGAGGCTTCATGAGAGGGATGGCAACAGGTGCCGTGCTGGCGCTGGCGATGGCCGCTGCGCCCGCCGCGGCGCAGGACAGTGCGCAGCACTGGGAGCAGTGCGCGAACAAGGACAACGCGTTCACGCCCGATCTCCAGATCGGCGGCTGCACGGCCCTCATCCAGTCCGGCCGCGAGACCGCGGCGAACATGGCGACGGCCTTCCACAACCGCGGCATCGCCTATGGCCGCAAAGGCGAGATGGACCGCGCCATCCCGGACTTCGACCAGGCCATTCGACTCAACCCGAACGATGCCTTGGCCTTCTACAACCGCGGCATCGCCTACAACCGCAAGGGCGAGGCGGACCGTGCGATCCAGGACTACGACCAGGCCATTCGGCTCAACCCGAACTATGCCAGCGCCTTCTACAACCGCGGCACCGCCTACAACCGCAAGGGCGAGGCGGACCGCGCGATCCAGGACTTCGACCAGGCCATTCGGCTCAACCCGAACCATGCCGGCGCCTTCAACAACCGCGGCACCGCCTATTCCGGCAAGGGCCAGTTTGACCGCGCCATCCAGGACTACAACCAGGCGATCCGGCTCAACCCGAACCATGCCAACGCCTTCAACAACCGCGGCGCCGCCTATGAACGGAAGGGCGAGGTGGACCGCGCGATCCAGGACTACGGCCAGGCGATCCGGCTCGACCCGAACCAAGCCAACGCCTTCAACAACCGCGGCATCGCCTACACGAAGCAGCGGCGCTTGCCGCAAGCCATCGCCGATTTCGACGCGGCGCTGCGGCTCGATCCGAAAATGGCCGTTGCCCTGTACGGGCGCGGCATGGCGCACCGGCTGGCGGGCAACGTCGCGGCGGGCGACGCCGACATCGCCGCGGCGCTGGCGATCGATCCACAGGTGGCGGGCGAGCTGGCGCGGCGCGGCTTGACGCCGTAGGGCGGCGGCGCTCGCAGCGAAGCGAGAGCGCGGGAGCCCGCACAGCGCAGAAAGAATCAAGGCGTCGACACCCGCTTCCTTGTCCTCCCCGGTCTTCCGGGGAGGTGTCGGCGTCTTCGCCGACGGAGGGGTCGTGACTCGAAGCGCCTCGTGGTCCATGACCCCTCCGTCGCGGTGTGACCGCGACACCTCCCCATCGGAATGGGGAGGAGACCATGAGCGCCACCGGATGAAGGCGATCATCGCGTCGCTCCGGGGCGGGAGGCTTCGTTGGCGGCCTGCGCCGCCGCCTGCTGGAGGCCGGCCTGCCAGAGCTGGTGCAGCGCGCGCATGCGATCTTCCCGGCCGGTGAGCTCGTAGCAGATGCGCGACGCGAGGCCGTAGGCGACCGCATCGACGAAGCCGGGATCCCACAGCGCCGGATCCTCGATCCGCGCGGTGTAGATGGCGCTGGCGGGCGAGGCGTCGCTCAGCACGACCGCGATCGCCGCGCCCCCGGACTCGCGATCGGCCGCCAGCTCCCAGCCACCCTCGGTCAGCCGCCGCAGATGCAGGCAGTCGGACGGCAGGGCGTACTTCCAGGCCCAGCGCGCCGGCGGACCGGCGAGCGGCTCGAGCGCCGCCGTGAGCCGCGCGAAGTTCCAGTCGAACGCGCGCAAGCCCGCATCGCGCACGAAGGCGAGATGCGTGAGGCAGGCGCCGGCTTCGGCCGACTCCTCGTCGAGCGATTCGATCTTGGAGCGCGTGCCGCAATGGGAGAGCGCGGCGTTGCAGATGTCGGTGAGGGTGGTCATGGGGTCCTCTTCTCCTCCCCAGCTCCGCTGGGGAGGTGTCGCCGCGAGGCGACGGAGGGGTCATGACCCCTCCGCCCCTGCGGGGCACCTCCCCTCGTATGACGAGGGGAGGAGTGGTCAGGCCGCGTAGGCGCGCGGGTAGGCGGCGTGGACGTCGAGCGACGGCACGAGCGCGGCGGTCAGCGCGCCCGCGGTCATCGCCGCGGTGCCGACCACGTAGTTCAGCCTGACGTAGCGCGACGTGGGGCCCGGCAGGGCGCCGGGCAGGAAGCGCCGGCCCTGCACCAGCGCGGCGACGGGCACGTCGTCGGACTGCACGAGCGTCGTCCAGGCCGCATTGTCGGGCGAGGTCTGGACCTGCACCCGCAAGGTCGCCGAGCCGCCCGAGGTGAAGGGCGTCACGACCTCGCAGAGCAGCATGAGCCGCCCGGTGGCCGCGCCGCCGACGTCGCGCGCGACGCCGAGATCGATGACGTTGGCACTCGGCGTGCTGCCCGTCGAAGTGACGGCCTGGGCATCGGAGAGCTGGTTCTGTCTGTCGATGAGCATTGAAGACTCCTGGAGTTGAAGAAGGGTGGGATCAAACGACCCGGGCCTCGTCGTTCCTGAGCTGGTCGCAGATGCGGAGGGGGATGCCGCGGAACGCGGTGTAGGGCTTGGAGTCCCGCGTCTCGAGGGTGAGCAGCGCGTTGCTCTTCGCCATCGCCTGGATGTCGAGCGCGGCGCGCACCGTGCGGTTGCAGTAGAAGGCCGTGTTGATCTGGCCCGGCCTGGTGCCGCCCGGCGGCGGGCTGTTGCCGGCGGCCGAGATAGACGGCAGCTTGTTGACCGCCTTGACCAGCATGTTGACCAGGTTGGCGATCGTCACCGAGCCCGCGGTCACGTCGATGTTGGCGATGCGCACGACATGGCGCCAGTCGCGCACGCTGAGACCGCAATCCCATTTGAAGTGCGTGCGGTAGCCCTGGTACGGATTGCCGTTGGCGTCGTGGAGCGTCACCTCGCCGAGGTCGCGCTGCTGCAGGCCCGCCTTGCTGCCTTTGGGAAACAGCCCGTGGCAGGTGTTCTGACCCCAGCCGATCAGCCAGACCGACGTGTTGGTGTTCGACGTGCCGCCTGAATCGACGATGTTGCCGCCGTTCGGCGCATCGGCGATCGTGTTGAAGCGTGGCGCCAGCCCGGTGAAGCGCTCCGGGTTGCTCGCCGTGTCGCCGTAGATGACGGAGTCCTGCATGCCCTGGTTGAGCGATTCGACGTAGGACATGTCCTCGCCGAGGCGGAACTGGGCGACGTCGCCGGAAAGGTCGGCGAGCGTCCTGTCGACCTCGGAATAGGCCTCCAGCATGCCGGTCGAATCGCGGATCTGTACCGTCGTGCTCTTGGACTTCTGCACGCCGTAATTCAGCAGGCGCCAGGTGGCCTGCGGCAGGCCGGTACGCACCGTGGTCTTGTGGCCGGCGCCGTCGTTGCACTCCATCCACAGCATGTCGGTCAGCATCTCGTTGGTCTGGCCGAGCAGCTCGACCACGGTGGCGGGCTTGCCGCCGGGATCGAGCCGGGTCGCCCATTCGGCGAGGGTGAGGGCCTGCGATGCCAATGTTGCCATTACGCTTTACTCCTACGCTTACTCGTTACTCGTCTCGTTGAACGACTGATTGCCTCTTTCCTCCTCCCCGGTCTTCCGGGGAGGTGTCGGCGTCTTCGCCGACAGAGGGGTCATGAACTCGACGCTCGTCGCGACTCATGATCCCTCCGCCCTCGCAGGACGAGGGCACCTCCCCACATGTGACGTGGGGAGGAAATTTCTGGGCGCTTCACCACGTCACCCCGTCGGCCCGTCGTAGAGGATCTCGGTCATCGACCGCGGGCCGGGCGGCGCGGGGGTGGAGCGGTCCTCGCTCACCAGCCGGCCGAGCTTGACGAAGGCGCGCACCACGGCGGGATGGTTGCCGGCGCCGGTGAGGTTGAGCGCCTCCTTGAGTCCCGGCACGGCGAGGCGATCGATCACCCGCGCCGCGGCGGCGAGCGAGGCGGCGAGCCGCGCGCCGCCGATCTCGGGATCGGCCTTGATCTCCGACACCCATTTGTCCTGCAGCTCGACGAAGGCCTGCACGCCGCGCTCGGCCATCGCCTGCTCGCGCGCGAGCGCGAGGTCGATGAATTTCTGCGCCTGCTCCTGCTTCAGGCCCGACTCGGCGAACAGCGCGCGCGCCTGGTCCATCACCCCGGGCTCGACCGTGATGCCGTCGGGCAGGGTGAAGTCGGTGTAGGTCGGCTTCTCCGGCTCGCTCGGGGGTTGCTGCGCGAGCAAAGTTTCTTCCGTCACCGGCTTCGACTCAGGCGGCGGTGCCGCCTCGGGTGGCGGTGCCGCCTCGGGCGGCGGCGTCTCAATCACTTCTTCCGTCATCGTGCTCTCCTGGTTGCGTCGCTTCCCGGGCCATGCGCCCGAGTTCCTCCGGACAGAGCCGCATCAGCTGCGCGAAATCGTGCAGCCCCATCTGCCTCAGCCCTTCGTGGAAGGCGGTGACGTGCGGATCGCCCGCCATGCTGGTGCGGAACACGCCGGCCCGTTCGAGCCGGTCCCACAGCAGAAACCGGCCGCGCGGATCGGACATCAGCCAGCGGAAGGCGTCGTCGAGGCGTCGATGACGTTGAGAGGTTGTCATTGGGGCTTGCCCCCTCCGCCCGCATCCGACGCGTGCACCGCCTCCGCAGGCGGCGGAGGAGAAGAAGGAGTCATGCCTTCGCCCGCTTGCGGGGGAAGGTGACCCGCAGGGGCGGAAGGGGCTGTTCCAACGCGAAGAGCGCGGATCGTCTCCGCCGTCTTTCGATCGACGACGATGCTTGCCGGCACGCCGATCATGTCGGCGAAGGCCTCCATGGCGGCGTCGGCGTCGAGGCGGTCGAGGGCTTCGGGTTTCAATGCGCCCATCCGGGCGCCGAACTGCCAGAAGCGCTCGATGGCGCCGGTCGCCGCGGCCTTCTGCGCCGAGGCGAGCAGGGAAATGAACTCGATCTGCAGCGCGGCGAGCGGCAACGACGGCGGGGCGGGGGGAATGAGCCCGTTGCGCGCGGCGATGTTGAACACGCGGCGCACCAGCGGATCGAGCAGCTCGTCGTGCAGCCGCTCGAGCACCGGGCCCAGCATCAGCATCTTCTCCTCGTGGCGCTCCTCGACCTCGCGCGCCGTGACCTGGGCGCGCTTGCTGGACGCCACCATCAGGAAGAGGTCGGCATAGAAGGCGCGCCCGATGCGCGCCTGCACCTCGACGATATCGGCGGAGAGGGCATTGAGGTCGAGCTTGACGTCGATGGCCGGCTTGAAACCCTGGCCGTTGAAGTCGGCGACGTAGGTGATGCCGCCCGGCAGCAGCGACGCCGCCTCGTTGCGCAGGGACGGCGGCCCGACCATCGGCGGCTTGACCTGCTTCTCGATGGCTTCAAGCTTGTGCCTTTGCTGGACCTGCAGCTGCCTGGCGTCGCCCAGCGTCGTCGCCGCGGGACCGCTGCCCCAGGTGTCGCTGCCGGCCACTTCCCAACGCGGCGCCATGCAGGGGAACTCCTCGTAGGCGCCGACCCGCAGCAGCGGTCGCTCTCCCTGTTGCCCGCGCTCGAACCAGGCCGATCGGAACGGCAGGTCGGCGGGCACGTCGCCGCGCCAGTCGAGCCGCAGGCCGCCCATTGCGTCGCCGGCGAAGTTCGGGTTGGGCTCGATGGCCTGCACGATCTCGTGCTCCTGGTCGAGCTGGCCTGCTTCGTAGGCCGAGCGGACCGCGGGCGACACCGACTCGCGGCCGAACGTGTCGGCGATCTGGCGCACGCTCCACCACATCGACCGGTAGAGCGTGTCCACCGCCAGCCGCCGTGACGAGGCGAGCCAGTATTCGCCCGCCGTGAGGGTGTAGCCGCGCACGACGTCCTCCTCGTCCTCGTCGACGCAGAGCGCCGCGGTGCCGAACGTGGCGAGCTCGCCGTAGAGCGTGTGCAGGCAGTTGTAGAGGTTGGAGGTCGCGAAGATCTGCAGCAGCCGGCGTTGCACCTCGTCCAGCCAGGCGCGCACGCCGGGCGCCGCGTTGGCATCGTCATCGGCAAGGCGCAGGCGGAACCACGGCCGCGCCGGCGAGGAGAGGCCGGCCATCATGCCCGAGGCCAGGGTGCGCGTGGCGATGAGCGGGGTGTTGTCGATCAGCCGCGTGTCGAGCGGCGCGCCGCGCCGTGGGTCGTTGGCGCCGCCGTTGAAGCGCCCGCGTGTCGGCGCGAAGTGCACCGCCAGCGATCGCCAGGTCGGCACATGGTTCTCGCGCTCGCGATCGAGGCTCGACAGGCGCCGGAGGAGGTGGCGCCGCAGTGCGAACTCCGTGTCGAATGACTGTGCCGTCGCGGGTACTCTACTCACTCTACAAACTGCCGGTACGCTGGCAGCTCCCTTACGCATTCCCGCGACGGCACAGCGCCCGCGCGAGCCTCGACATCAGTTCACCGTGGCCCACCCTTCGAGACGCAGGCCTTCGGCCTGCTCCTCAGGGTGAGGTGGGATTGCAGCAACACCATCACCTCACCCTGAGGAGCATCGCGCAGCGATGCGTCTCGAAGGGTGGGCCACGGGTGTGTTCGTGTGGCTTCACGGCGCATCCTCATTGTCCCAGCAGCGTCTTGCGGGTCGTGAACGCCGGGGCGGTGACGCCCTGGCCGCCGGTCGGATTGGTGGCGCCGTAGCCGCCGGCCGCGGCGAAGCGCGCCCTGGTCTGCTCGGCCGCCCGACTCGCCGCCGGATCGACCGGCGACGGCGGGGGCGGCGGCGCCGGTGGCAGCGGCGGCACGTAGTAGGACGGAGACGGTGAACTGAAGATGCCCATGGCGGGAAAGCTACGCGCATCGGCGACGACAATCGAATTTGGTCAAGCAGCTCGAAAAAACTGGTGGAGAATCAGCGGGCGATTCGCATTTCGTTGACCATCGCGATCGACGGAGTGGACACGTCGGTTCAGGCCCCTCTCCCCCTGGCGGGGAAGAGGGACTCGAAAGGTAAGAACGACTAGGCAAGCGGATCGTAGTCGACGATTGCCCTGCCGGCGCGCAGCGCGCGGGCCGGCTCGATGCCTGCCAGCGGGAGGCCGGTGACGACGAAGTAGCGCGTGGCGTCCATCAGATGGTCGTCCTTCTTCACCACAGCGCCCCTGTGGTCGCGACGATAGAGGCGGTATTCGGCCAGCCAGTGGCGCAGGGTCGAGAAGACCTTGAGGCGGCCGGAGGAGAGACGCTCCCAGGTCGCGTGGATGCCCGCCTCGACGCCGTTGCGGGCCAGCGCCAGATTGAGGCCGAGATCGAGATAGCCCTGCAGGAGCTGGAGGCCGTCGGCCTGGCCGCGGCCGCGCGCGGCGGGATCGATGGCGCCCGTCATCCAGGCGCCGCGCGCGCGGACCGCGGCGGCATGCACCGACGGCTCTGCCTGGCCGCGATAGTGCTCGGCATAGAGATAGACGCAGTCGCCGTCGCGGTCGTGTGCGCCCCACACCGCGGCGGTCCGGTTCCAGCCGACGTCGAGACCGTAGGCGCGCGGCCACCAGCGCGGCAATTCGAAGGGCTTCACCGCGATCTCGCTTTCCGGCACGGGCCAGATGGCACCGGCCCCGAGCTGGGGCATTCCGCGCGCGCGGGCGTCGCGCTGGTGCGGCGGCAGGTTGCGGAACAGCTCACGCTTGTCGTTCTCGTCGAGATGCGGGGCGTCGTCCCAGGTGGCGGAGACGGTGAGCTTCGGAGTCGCCCGGCTCGTCGGCACGCGCTTCCTTTCCTCTCGCCCTGGCAGAGGAGCGGAACGAGGAGAAGGAGCGCTACTCACCCTCCACCACCAGCAGCTCGTCGCGGTCGCGCAGGAAGGCCATGACGACCTCGCTCATGCCGAGCAGCGGCGTGAAGGTGAGCATGACGATGCCCTTCGTGGTCATGGTGCGCACGAGGCACTCGGCGTAGACGGCGAGCGACGGCTCCTCGTCGAGCCAGATCACGTCCTGTTCGGTGCCCTCGAAGGCGGCGCTGCCCTGCTCGTAGGACTTCAGCTGCAGCACCGATTCCCCGCCGCCGGCGTGGCGCACCATGAGCGTATCGACCAGATCGGCAATGCCGGGCCGCCACGACACGTCGCCGATGAGGTGCGCCGGGATCAGCCCGCTGCCCGACACCGCCTTGCGTCCGCTTCTGCGCGCCGGGCGCCCGCACAGCTTGGCCTGGACGATGTCGCGCACCGTGGTCATGGTCCTGCCCGCCGCCCAGGCGCGCACCGGCCGGTCGAACCGGCGGCCTTCCCACCAGTGGGGATACAACCCCGTGAGATGCAGGGTGGTCTCGTAGCCGCCGATGCCCTCGGTCTTGCCGATGCGGTTGGCGGCCAGCATCAGGCGCTCGCGATGCAGCGCGCCGCCGCGGAAGAATTCGAGGTGCTTGACGTAGAGCTCGCGGCGCAGCGGGCCCGAATCGGGATAGAACGACCCCAGCCTGCCGCCGCCGGCCGCGCATGTCGTGCCGACTGGCAGCCGCTCATGGAGTTGCGCGAACGCCTCGTCGGCGAAGCCGCGCACGATATCGATGGCGCTCTCCGTCATGGCCGGTTGCCATCGACAGAAGATGACCGACGCTCCCGTTTTCCGCGCAACGGCGTTACCCGAAAACGACGGAAAACGGCAGCGACCCCGGCCTTACGTAAACGGCAGGTCGAACTGCAGCAGAAGAAGAAGCGCAGGGACATGGCGCGGACGCTACCGCCCGGTTTGCGCGATCGCCAATTTGGTCAACGAAACCGGAATCGCGCCTTGAATCTTCACGCTCTTTTGCGAGCTGCTTGACCAAATTCGATTCGGCGCTTCGGCCGTGACATTCACGACGCTCTCGCTTCGACACCAATGGAGGGCAGTCATGGCAAGCGACGCATTGTTCACCAGGGGCGGACCCGGCGGACCCGGCCGTCCGAAAGGGTGCCGCAACAAGGACACGCACTGGGCGATCGAGCTGCACAGCGCGCACGGCGCCGAGGCGGCGCAGAAGATCGCCGAGCGGATGAAGGCCGACGATCCGGATGCCAGCGCGTTCATCGTCAGGCACGGCCCCAGGGCGCACGACGAGTCGCTGGTGCTCGACCTGCCCCAGGTACGCAGCGCCGAGGACGTGGTCGAGGCGAGCAACGAGATCGTGCAGGAGATGGGCCGCGGCGAGCTGACCATCGGCCGCGCCGACAAGGCGATGCGGGTGCTCGAGCGGCAGATGCGCATCGTCGCGGTGGCGAAGCTGCAGAAGGAAGTCGAGGAGCTGCGCGAGGTCGCGGCCGACTTCGTCAAGATGAAGCAGCTCTTCGAGGAGGCGAGCCGCAAATGATCCTCGCGCTGCAGCGGCAGGTGCGCCGGCTGCGGCAGGCGCTCATGGTCGACGCGCCGCGCGACAGCCGCCGCGTCATCGTCGCCTATGCCGTCGCCGTGGCCGCCGCGGCGGCCGGGCACCACGGACTGCGGACGATGGTGGAGCAGGTGCATGCGGAGCGTGCGTCAATCCAGGCGCAAGCGGCGCCGGCGAGTCCGGCCGCCGAAGAGCCGTGGAGCCGGCGGCCTGAACAGCCGCCACCACCCGTGGCGACCGCGCCGCCCGGTGAGCCGAGCGTGGTGTCACCGGAGCCTGCCAAGCCTCCTTCGCTGTGGCCGGAACAGCCTCATCGCGACGCCTGGATGGAGAAGGCGCGATGGCGGCCGCGCGGGGAGCCCGAGCGCTATCCCGATCCACCGAACGAGGCGACCAATATGGATGACCCGTTCTGACTTTGCTGCTGAAAAACCCTACGCCGGCGAACCACGTTGTCAGCATGAAAGGCAGGTAGTGGGCCTAATTTGAGGATTAGCCTTCGTATTTCACGGTGATGGTCCAGTCCGTCTTTTCGAAGACGTTTTGACCATCCTGATGTCCGACTCTAGTAGGTGGGCCACTGTAGATGACCTTTACGTGAGGGTTGGCAACCTTCCATTCCTCAGCCTGTCTGTGGACGTCTGCCAGTGAGCCAGTGAACGTGACTTCTTTCATGCACGACTCCGTTGCTTTCGCTCCGTAACGATGGCTGCCCGCATCCTGTCGAGTGGCGAGCGTAGCCCCGGGGTGGTTCCTGTGGGATCCCGATCTGCGGTCCCTTGGCTTTCGGCTGCCGAAGGCGCTGCTGTAGGCTGGCAGAGTGGGCCAGTGACCCGTCGCATCCTGCATTTCGGCTCACTCTCGATAGCAAGTGACTCCGGTTTCCACCTTGATCCGCGCGACCATGCGGACGAGGATGGACCAGCCCAATGGAACTACGCGACCAGATACTTACTGAGATTCGACGGCTAGCGGAAGCGAATGGGGGCCGCCCTCCAGGGCGAGACAAGTTTGAGCAGGCAACTGGAATAAAATACGCCCAATGGAGCGGCGTGTTCTGGGCGAGGTGGGGCGACGCGCTAGCTGAAGCTGGCTTCAAGCCCAACACGCTCAATCCCCGACATGATACCGAGGCCATACTTTCAAAGCTGGTCGATGTCGTCCGGCACTATGCCAGGTGGCCCACGTGGGCGGAGATGCGCCTGTACCGCCAGCGCGATCCTTCCTTTCCCACTGACAAGACAATAGCGCGCCACTTTCCGGGGCGTCCGCGAATGCTAGAAGCGCTCAAGCGACGTGCATCAGAGGATGCATCTACAGCGGACATACTTCCGCTTCTGCCGGCGCAAGTTCTCTCGGGGCCCTCGGAAGATGACAGTAGAGGAAAGGCACTTGCCGAGGGCTGGGTCTATCTCATCAAGTCGGGTAGTCACTACAAGATCGGCCGAGGCGAAAACCTGGAGCGGCGTGTAAAGGAAATCCGCGTGGCTCTCCCCGAGACGGGAACGCTCGTCCATGCCATTCGGACCGACGATCCGGCTGGGATCGAGAACTATTGGCACAGGCGCTTCGCCTCGCAACGGGCTAATGGCGAGTGGTTCCGGCTCAGTTCGGTCGATGTAACCGCGTTCAAACGACGGAAGTTCCAGTGACTCAAACACTCGATCCTCAGCTTGAAGAATTGATCAAGTACTTCGACTCAGCGGAGCGCTTGCAGCTCGTCGCGACGCGCATAGGGCTTGCGCTTTGGCAACTCCAGGATCTCGAAGCATCCTCTGCCATGTGCTTCGCGATGGTGGCCAAGGCGACGAAGGGGATGGGCATTGCAACAGGTTACGCTTTGCTCAAGGAGGCACGGAGCAAGACCTTCGGCCCAACTATCGAACAGCTAGCCAAGCACGGCATATTGTCGCCTGAGCTAGTGAGGCGTTTCGATGCGTTGCGTGAGGAGCGCAACTGGCTTGTGCATCGTTCACAAGACGATAGCCGCGGTGCCGTTCACAACGATCAAGCGATGCGGAAGCTCGTTCTACGGCTGGAGAGCATGAAGAAGGAAGCGCTCGCTCTTCACCAGGCGCTTCAGGAAATAGCTATGCGCCACGCGACCAAGCACGGCATATCGCGCGAGGAGATAATGGCGAGGGCCAACAAGACCCTAGCCGAGTGGCGGTCGGGACAGGTGGGGTAGTTCGCCTGTGCAATACTTTCCCGAGTGGTTCTTGGTATCCTATTGGTCCGATGATCGCCCGGCCTCAAGCGCTGACGCTCGATGAAGTGCACGGTTATGTAAATCGACTCCGAGTCGAAACCATCGGCCAACCCCATTGGCTCATCGGAAAGCAAGCGTTCGAATATGGCGAGGAGACGGTGCGCGTGGTCGCTGTTCTCAAGGTGATTCGTGCCGCACAGGGTCTTACCGCTTTGGAGACGCTCTTACGAGCCGGTCTGTTCATCGACTTCGGGGCGGCAATTCGGTGTCTCTATGACGCGGTTGCGGAAGCCTACTTTCTCATGGAGGAGTATCCGAGGTCGTCGCCCAACGTGGAACGGTTTGTGAAGTCCTTCTTTGATTCGCACATCAACGGCTACTTGGACGCTAAGAACACAGTGCCGTCCCAGAAGATCAGGGCTGCATATGTGCGCTGTATCGCGGGCGGACCACACGAACGTGCTCGCGTTTCTGCCGAGCGAATCTTCAAGACCTTCTCAGGCTACATTCACGCGAACTATGCCCATATCATGGAAATCTACAACGGCGGCGAGGATGACTTTTACCTTCGCGGCGTCCCATCAGTCGAGCAGAGGGCGAAACGGTGGCCGCAGATCGACTACGCCGCGGATGCGGTCCTCCACGCAGCGGCGTTCATCGCCAAGAAGATTGGAATGACCGAGTTCTACAAAGAGCTCGTTCCAGTGCTTATCGAGAATGACCGTCGCCTCCACAGCCAAACATAAGCCCCCAACGGCTGAACCACGCCGTGACTTCATCATGACCCTACGGGAACTTTGCCGCCTCACCGACCAACAGGATGTTGCTCGCCGACATATGCAGAGCGTAGCGCGCGAGATAGGCGCGCACCGGCTCGGCGTTCGGCGCGGTGCCATGCGGGCCGGCTTCGTTACGGACACCGGGCAGGCCTGTCTTCATCATCGCCACGTACGCGGTCAGCCCTTCCTCCAGCCACGCGGGAAAGAGCCCATTTTTGACCGCGACCTTGATCAGGTCCGAGGCCCGTGCGCCTTTTTCGTAAGGCCACTTCTTGGCCGTACAGATCGCCTTGAGCGTTGATTCAAAGGCCTTACCCGCCTCGGTGATCGCCTGCGGATGTTCTCCCCTTCGGTAGTGCGTGTGAGCATCTCGGAACTGCCTGTCGGCTTCCTCGAAGCCCTTCCCGCTCAACAATCTCAGAGCCGGCTTGACCATCTCCTCGTGAGCGACGGTCGAATCCATCCGAAAGAGTTTTCCATCCTCACACTGGTAGCCGACTCCGGCAATACGAAAGCGGGTATTGAGTTCATCGATCAAGTGCTGCTGATTGCCAGAGTTCGTACGAGTTCGGTGAATGAAAGTCATCACGATCTCGATCAGATCGAGTCGTTGATCATGATTGGCCGCATTCATGAAGAAGTCAGTTGCACGATAAGCGGCTTCATCGTGCTCGTAGCCCCCGGGCCAACGAAGCATGCCATGTTCGCGCTGGAAGACCTGTTCGATGGTCGTCCAAAGCTCGTCACCGCCGTACCAGTACTTCCCCGCGTCATCGAGTTTGTACCGATGATGGAGGATCAGGGCGTCGTTCCATATCAAGACGATCTGCCCGAGCAGGGTGCCGGGCAGAGAATCATAGTTGTACACCTCGGGTTGGCCCGCGCGAGCTTCGCGGTCACGTCGTCGGGTGAATGTCTCCCAGATCGGCATATGAGCAAATATACTCGGTCAGCCAGAGGATATCGCCTGCCCACGTTCGTTGGCGCACGTCGTGAACGCTGATTTTTGATTGCCTCACCCAAGGAACTTTGGAAGCGGCCCGACTTGGCAGGCGTATTGGACCGCACCTATGATCGGTATGTGCGAGTTCCGGAACCCAACCCGACGGCAAGGTGGAAGCTTCGCATCCAAATGGTGCCAAAGCCGCTTTGGCGCATGAACTTGCGATCCAAGGATGGGCTCGGTCCGCATCGATGGAAGCGATTCCGCACTGACCTCCTCGAAAAACACGGGTCGAGGTGTGCGATCTGCGAAAGCACGGACCGCCCAGAAGGCCACGAGATCTGGAAGTATGAGGAGCGGCGTGGGACCAGCGTCGCCAGATTGCTCGGGGTGGAGATCAGGTGCGGAAATTGCCATGCGGTTCATCACTGGGGATTAACCAACCTGGAGTTGCTCGGCACATTGGAGGGTGAACTGGAACTCCGGCAGTTGGTCCAACATGCCTGTAGGATCAATCAATGTAATGAGCACGACTTTCGCCAACATGCTGACGCAGCCAAGTTGGAGTGGCATCGCCGGTCCGCTCTCAAGTGGCGACTCGACTGGAGTGACTATCGGGAATCCGTGCGGGATGCCAAGTCTGCTCGGGTCGGGCGGGAGATGCTGGCAGAGAGGCGGGAGAAAGCGAGGCGGGAGGCCATCGCCTTGGAGCAACGGAACATCGCGTTAGGTGGCGGCAGGTACATCGATTTTGACGGCGACGGGCCGCCCGAAGCTTGGTCGCCTCCCCGCCGTCACGCGCGCTGACGGAAGAATCCCAGCTATAGGGACAATCTAAGACTACGGTCGTGCGTCAAACCCTCGCTGGTGTCACCGGCAAGGATACAGGACGACTAGTGCGAACGTCACAGCCATGGTCGCGGAGTTGTTTGAGACCTCGTTGGGATGTTCCACGAGGTACTTCACCACGCTATCAACCAACTGCTGTGGCTGGACGCCCTTGGGCACTTTGTAGGGGCAGTAGTCGGCGCTGGTTGGTCTCCCGCGCACGTTGTTGTCGATGCCCATAATGTAGCCTGCACAATAGCCGTCGCTCCATTTGTCGTGCCTGTTCGTGCAAACGCCGAGCAGTTCCTTGGCGCTCAACAAGCCGAACCAATCTGCTGCGGACGTTGGATGCACATTCAGCGTCAACAAAAGACCTACCGACAAGAGATTGCTGAACTTCATCGTTTACCCAAGTGGAGTAGCCTTCTCTTTCCGCCCCAGGCGCTTGGCAACAAAGTCGAACTGGGATTTGTCGCTCGCATAGACGAAATGGTGAGACTGCTCCGCAACTTTCTCATTCACTTGTCGAGCGAGCTCTGCAGGACTCAATGAACTGAGGTAGCCGTACGCAGCGTCGTTCTTGTCGGCTATGAAAAGAGCATCGGGTGATATCGGAAGGACGATGTGGGCATGAGGAAGTGTAAGCCCATTTGTCATGATGATTGGCCGGTCAGACGTAAGAAATCCCCTTCCCGCGAACTGCCTCATCGTGATCATCCGAAACTGCATCCTCGCGATATGCCCGATTACCCTTTCACTGTTTGCGAGGTGAGGAACCACGTTCAATCCCGACATGTTGCGGGGATTTGAAAGGAACCGCGTCCTAAATTCATCGAATGTTGCCGGGTCGTTCGGTCCTCTCAAAGAGTCATACCTTGCGCGATAGCGCTCGATTTCTTTTGGCACGAATGCTTGATAGCGACTCTGCAACTCAGCCACGTGTTCGGGTGTCCGGAAAATAAGTGCGTACAAGAACCGAGCCCAGTAGAGGCGCTGTCTACCATCGAACGTTTGTGAAGGCGCACCTTTGGCAACCGCCAACAAGTGCTGATGCACCTTGGCAGCCTCGTGATCGATGGCGCCCATTACCTTTTTCTCTATCCATTGGGCATGCTCAGGCCGAAGCCCTGGCATGGAATAGAGTTCCATGCGGTAGCCTGTAGCCGCTGGCGTGGTGCGCTTTACGACAACAGCCCTGTAGGGCCTCTTGAACTCACAAAGCTCCCCATCGGCATCAGTCCAGGCGGACAGGTAGAAGATTGGTAGATGGTGGTGTTTTAGCGGTTCGGACATGGCTTAGGCGCCAAAGTTGATGATGGCGAGCGCGAGTGCCTAGATGGCAATGATTGCAGAAGGCGTACGAGTTACCCGATCCTCTTCTCCGCAATCATCAGCGCCTTCGCCCACTTCTTCTTCGGCAGGTCGAAGTCCCTGGCGGGATTGAACTGGCGCACGCGCCAGCTCGTGGCGTTCGATTTCAGCAGTCGCTTGACCAGCGCCAGCATCTGGCCGTCCTCGCCCTCGTGGAGGAAGACGCAGTCGCGGCCGGGCTGCGGCGGCAGCACGGGATGGACCACCACCTGGTCGCCATGCTCGATCGCGGGGCTCATGGACTCGCCGATGACGTAGAAGGCGAAGGGATTGCGCACGCCCATCATGCGCTCGGAGCGGCGGATCCAGTCGATCGGCTCGGCGGTCAGCAGCATGGCGCCCTCGGCGCCCGCTTCGGCCGAGGCCCAGACGGGAATCTCGGCCCGGGTCTCGCGCTCCCGTTCCGGGATGGCGCGGGCGATGCCCACGGCCTCATTGTAAAGGCTGGTGGTCGACGGCGACGGACAGCCGGCCAGCGCGTCGAGCTCAGCCACGGTCACCGGCGGATGGCCGAGGCCGACGACGTGCGGCTTGATCCTCTCGATGAAGTCGCGCGGCAGCCAGGTCTTCTTGTAGTGATCCTCGTAGTACTGGTACTTGCTCGCCTCCCAGCCGATGGCGCGAGCGAGGGGGCGCAGGCCGATGGCGCGTGCGCGGATGGATTTCAGCCGTCTGGCGTTTTCCGAGGGTGCCATCCTCGTTTCATAGCACACTGTACAGTGGGGCACAATTCCCTTTGACAAGTCGTATTAGAACAAATATAGAACATTTCATACACAGGCAAGAAGGGAGCAGGCCGTGTCTGCGAGGAGCGCCGTACCGTTCAGCTGGGAACTGGCTCACAGCATCATGACGCTGATCGATACGCGCACCGACCTGGCGGCGCCGTCCCTGCAGGAATTCATGGAGTTCGCGCTCGTGCCGCGCCGCAAGGTGAGGCTGATGCTGCAGGCGCTGGCCGATCGCGGCATCCTCGACATCGAGGAACGCGGCGAAGGCACGTCGAAGCAGTATCGCTACCGGCGCGCGACGAGCCAGCGCGGCACGCTGTGGACGGGCAATCGCAAGAGGCCGCGACGGCAGGGGCGCAATCAATGAATACGGCCCCGCTACACGATGACCTACGGGAGTTGTGTCTGAAAGGGATGGCAGAGGACACTTCGCGGTAGTAGACAAATCCTCCACACAACTTTTTTGCTGTCGCGCCACCTAAGAGTATATAGCCATACTGAGTCCGGGCGACCGGGACCATCGAGGGCGCAATGTGGCTAACGACTATCGGGATTATCAACTTTCGCGGCATCGACAATCTAACTGTGCCGCTGGGGAATCGTGCCAACGTAATTGTTGACCCAAATGCCATTGGCAAGACGACGTTGCTAGAAGCCATGCGGTTGGCCAAGGCCTCTCTGGCGCCTCGAACACTCGATGAGACTCAGCAGGTATTTATCAGCCTCGGAGCTATCTCGCCGCACAACCCAACGCGCTTGGCCTACGGTCACTCATTCTCGCGACGCTGATGGTCAACGAAATCCAAGACGCCCGTTGATTCTCCATCCTCTTTTCGGAGCTGCTTGACCAAATTGGCATTCGATACGGGCTGAGGCTAGAACGCCCGCGTCACTTCACGAGGTCGCGTAGCGTATGACCGACTATCCCGTTCTCGACAGGGCGCCCGACGTGGCGCAGGCCGTGGTGCCGCACGTGCTCGATGCCGACGGCGTCGCCCAACCGCAAAGCGCTGGATCGCCCGGCGCCGTGGCCGGTCCCGGCAATTTGCGCGCGGCGGCGACACCAACCGTCACGTCAGGCTCGGCCTATGCCTCGGGCAACGCCGTCGGCGCGCTGCTGACCTTCGCCGGCATGGCGCGGGTGGCCGCCCAGGGCGGCGTGCTGCAGACGGCGATCATCAGGGACAAGGCCGGGCAGAACGTGCCCTATGACCTGCTCCTGTTCGACGCGGCGCCGACGGCACCGACCGACAAGACGGCGGTGGCGCTCTCCGACGCCGATCTCGCCAAGTGCATCGGCGTGGTGCCGTTCGCCGGCATCGTGCTCGGCGCCGCCTCGAGCAAGGGCGTTCTGACCGCGCCCGGCCTCGGGCTCGCCTACAAGCTGGGCGCGGGCACGTCGCTCTACGGCATCCTGGTGACACGCGGCACGCCGACCTTCGCCAGCACGTCGGATATCTCCGTCGAGCTGATCGCCCTGCCGGACTGAGCGCGATGCGAAGCATCGTCGCTGGCGGGCGGCAGCGCCTTCCGAGGCGCGAGAGCCCGCGCCGTGCCACTTGCAGGAGTTGCTGATGCTGATCGGCCCCAACCGCGCCCTGCTGGCACCGCCGCCCCTGCGGCCGACCTGGTCGTGGAACTTCGCGGCGATGGGCCGCGTGCCGCCGGGCGCCACCTTCGGCCGCGCCTCGACCGGCTGGACCGAGACGGCGGCCGGGCTGATCGTGCCCGCCTCGAACAACGTGCCGCGCTTCTGGCGCGACGAGGGCTATCTGGCCGAGATGCAGAGCACCAACGGTATTACGCGCTCGCGCACCATCGCTGCGCACTGGTCGCCACAGAACCTCACTGCCGTCGACGACGACGCGGTCTCACCGGACGGAACCCAGAACGCCACGACGCTGCTCGAAGACGCCGCCGACACGCAGAAGGTGGTCGCATCGCCCGGCGTGAGCTACGTCACCGACGGCGATTACGGCCATTCGATCTTCGTCAAGGCCCTCGTGGGCGATGGTTGGGTTCAACTGCTGGCGGCCGGTGGCACCGCCGGCGTCAACTTTCAGCCATCGACGGGAACGATCGGGTCGACGGTCGGCGGCACGGCCGACCGAGTGTCGGGTGTCGTCGCTCGAGCCATTGGCAACGGCTGGTGGCGGCTATCGTTCTCGTGGGCGTCGAACTGGACAGGCAGCGCGAGCGCGCGCCTGTATCTGGTCAATTCGTCGTCTGCCGCAGCCGGCGCAAATTACCTCGGCACCGGCACGCGCAAGTTCGCCGTGTGGGGCGGCCAGGTCGATAGCACCGGCGTCGGGGTGACGTCGTACATCCCCACGGCCGGATCGACGGTCACGCGGGCGCAGGACGCGCTCTCCCTGCCCGTGTCGGCCATCGGGTTCGATCCGCATCAGGGGGGCGTACTAGTGGCGCGGTACCAACTGACCACGCACATGGGGTCGTGGCCGGGCTACTACCAGGACGCGCTCTATCTCAGCGACGGGTCGATCAACAATTCGGTGAAGATGGTCGCGCGCCATTGGAACGGCATCAACCACGGCGGCATGTTGCACAAAGGCGGGGACCAGAAGTTCGGCCTGTTCGTTGCCGCCGTGCCGGCGGTCTACACGAAGCGGACCCAGGCCGTCGCCTGGTCCGCCACGCGGGGGCAGATCGCCCACGACGGCGTGCTCGACGGCACGGCCAGTTTCAGCGACGGGCTGCCGGTCGGCCCGACGACGCTCGATATCGGCCGCTACAGCTCGCACGGCGGCAACATGATCGTCGACCGCGTTGCGTATTACAGGGGCGCGAAGGTGGATGCCTTCGGTCAGCTTGTGTCGCGATGACCCATTCGACAAGCCCAGGGCAGGGCTGGAGCCAGACGCTCTACCTGCAGTTCGCCGACGAGGCGGCGGCGCGCGCCGTGGCGGCGCAGCTCGGCGTCGAGTTTCCGGCCGACCCTTCGGGTGACTTCGGGGCAGGCGGCACGATCCCGACCGGCAACCACAACTACGCCCTGGTCGCGCCCGTCGTGCAGTGGGCGCGCGCGCCGGGCACCGACGGCGCGGAAGATCAGGGCGAAGCCGAGCCCGGCTACTGGGCGATGCTGCGGCTCAGTCTGGCGTGGGCGGGGCATGACGCGGCGGTGGCGGCGCTGGGGCCCTATCTGCGCGAGCTGGAAAATCCAAGCAACGTGTTTGCGTAGAGGTGAGCCCATGAAAACTCAACGTGCGCCATTGTCACCGCCCCTCCTCACCCTTCGAGACGCCGCACTCCGTGCGGCTCCTCAGGGTGGGGTGGTTCGGTAGGGGAGCGGCGCCATGGATCAAGCTGCACTCGAGACCGCGAAGCTGCTTGGAGCCGGGTCGGCGCAGATCGTGCTGGCCGCCGGGCTGGTGTTCTTCGCCGGCTGCACGGTGGGGCTGGCGCGGTTGCTGTTCCGGGAGATCAAGAGCTGCGGCGAGGAGCGCACGCAGGTGATCCACCAGAACATCGAGGCCTCCAACAAGGTCGCCGCGGCGATCGACGGCAACACCCAGGTGATGAAGGCGGCGCTCGACGCGCTGAAGAGCCGGTGAGCGCCGTGCTGCTGCGGCTCGGGCCGTGGCTGGCGCTGGCCGTCGCCGGCCTGGTCGTCTGGGGGCTGTGGGCGCGGCTCGAGACGGCGACGCTGAAGCTGCGCGGCGCGGAGCGCGTCATCGAACTGAAGGAACGGGACGCGGCGCTGTCGGCCGAGCTGGTGGCGCGGCAGGCCGAGGCGATGCGCCAGCTCGAGGCCAATGTCAGTCAACAGGTACAGGTGATCCATGCCCTTCCGCGCACGAGCGATTGCGCCCGCTCTCCTGCCATGCGCGCTGCTTCTCGCGGCCTGCGGGACCTCCTCGGTGGCGGTGGACCGCCGCCCTGACGCCAGCCTGCTGCAGCCCTGCGCCGATCCGGTGCTGGTGGGCGATCCCGACAGCGCCAGCGACAACGACATCGCCGCCGAGCGGCTGCGGGTGGCGCAGGCCTACCTCGCCTGCAAGCGGCGGCATGGCGATCTGGTGGTGTTCGTGCGGGGCTCCTAGCGGGTGCCCCATCTTGCGATGTGTCGCAATGTGCCTTCGAGCAAATTGAAGTCCGCTGGTGTCAGGTCTCGCCCCACGGGGCATTCCGTTTCCTTGTCCGGCGCGGCCTTCGACGCCGTCCTGAGAGCATCCACAAGGGCGCGGGCTTCAGCCAGCTTCAGATGGCGTCCGATTCCGTGATCGAATATGCCTCTGACGACAAAGGGCGTCGGTGATCGCCTGCAGACTATCTCCCACACCTCGTGCGTCAGCTCCCGGTCGATGCCCTTTCCTGGCGAGAACTTGGCCTCGTGAGCTGCCCAGAAGCCAACGCCACTGGTGCTTGAGTCAATCGCAGACTCTGCAAGCTTGGGCTCCAAAGTCGAAAGTTGTTGTTCCGCCGCCCAGTACCATGCAGATGAGTCGCGAAGGAAGCGCGACTCTATCTCTTCTAGCCATTCGGCAAACTTCAGGTTCGGGCGAAATGCGTCCGGATGCTCTCGGTGGTCGAGATCTCGCATCATGGATGCTTTCACACTTCCAACGCCTTGTGCACGCCACACGTTGGTTCGCTCCAACCACACGGCCCTCAGTACGACACGGTCGAGATTTGCCCCCTGAAGTTGCGCGGCATAAAGGTCAGCGCCATCAACCCGTGCATCGGAAAGGCGGGCGCCCTGCAAGTGGGCGAACGCAAGCGAAACTCCTTCCATAGAAGTATTCGATAAGCTTGCACCCGACACGTGTGCGCCACGTAGAAGGGCGCCTTGAAACGACGCGTCGTTTAGCCAAGCTCCTTCCATCCGTGCCCGGAGCATATTCGCCCCCTGGAATTGAGCCCCAACCGCATAAAAGCCCGTCATCCGAGCGAATCCAAAGTTCGAGCCTTGAAGCCACGCTCCATCAAGATGGGTGCCCCGTAGGTCTGTTCCCTCTGCATTGGTGTTGCGCAGGTCGGTGAAATCGAGCACGGCGGTCGCGAGGTCGCGACCTCGCAAGTCGAGCATGTAGGCAGGCCTTGCCCGACCTTCGCGAGAAATGCTCTCGGCGAGCAACCGCTTCAACTTGTCGTCATCGACAAAATCCTCATTAGGCAGAAACAGGCGATTCGGAAACAGGCCCCGCTCGTGCTTCCAGAGGTGTGGGTATCCGCCCATGCTAGCCGTAGAGGCATCGTACGATGCGCCGAACAAGGCTCCGGCCAGCCATCTCGGCTGAACTATCCCGTGAAGGCGTTCAGTCGGAAAAGTCGCGATCCCCACCGAAAATAAGATGACCGTCGCTGACCAGAGGGTCTTGGTGAGAAGGCTCCAGAAGTCCGGTCGAGGCAAAAGGCGTTCTCCCCATTCGCGGCGATAGGCGGGCCACAGAGTCCACACTGCCGCCAAGTCGGCCACCACAAGGGCGCGATGCCACCAGGTAATGGGCTGGCTATGATAGGGCAGGAACATGAGCTGAAAAAGCAACAGGACCAACACCGGCGCTATCGCGAGGGTCACCAGAGCAATGGCCTGGAGCATGATCCCGTTGGCGCCGGCGCGTTCGCGTCGGGCGCCGACGATGATTTGAAGAAAGAGCGCATTCTCAAGGCGCAGCCGGTACTTTTCGCGGTCAGCGTCCACCATGCCCGGTGCCAGCGTCAACGCATCATTGAAGGCTTTGGCGGTGCGCGCGAGGAGGACCAGCATCATCAGCATGTAGACGTGAAGGACGAAATAGAACGCCGGCGCGATGACGAAGAAGGGCAACAACGGCAACGTCAGACCGATGATCGGCAGCGTCTGGCCCTCCTCCAGGAAGAGCATGCGGTGCGTCGTCGTCAGAGCGGAGATTGCGAAGTAGACGGTCGCAGCCAGGAAACTGAACCACAAGGCCTGCAACCGCTCAGCCGAGCGATTCACAGCGACAGTGAGAGCATCGAGCGATTGAGGGCCGGCCGCCATACGATCTACCGATGGTTGTTACCTGCGACACTACCATCTGGCACCGGTCATTGGGAGTGCCGTCCTTCCCAGAGCTAGGGCCACAGAAGCTCGCCAATCCGGCGAAGACATATTTTCCAGGGTCCGTTATGGTTGGCTGCGAGGACTGGCACACGTCCAATCACTACAGGAAGAACCGGTCGCGCGATGAAGTGCCCGGGCCGTTGCAGCCTTACTGCCCCATCTTCTTCAAGAAGCCGGGCCGAAAGACCAGTGCTGGCCTGGTCGACTGGACATGCGCAAAACTTGCGATGTCCGTCGCGACAGCAGCCTGTATGGCAAAGGAAAGTCGAAAGGTCGCCATGTGGGCCGACATCAATCCGTCATCGGTGACGCGACTCGAATAGTCGAACTGTCCGGCGAGTGACTTTCTGAGGCCTGCACCAAGTGTCGTATGGGGCGGCAGCATTTCGGCAAAGTGTTCCGGAAAGTCACCTTTGATCAGGCGTTCGTTCGTGTGCCAAGTCGCCCAAATGCCGCCGCTGCTCGGAACGATGCGCTGAGTGACCTGGAAGTGCAAAGCGGCAGCGGTGCGAGCTGCAAACGTCAACATCATCATATGAGTCTTGTCACCTATGTTCAGCGCGCCGCCGCGCTTGAACTGCCCCGGAGCTTCATAAGCGATGCGCCTTTGAATCGCGCTCGCGCGCCACTCGAAGAGGATATCTGGTTGGTTGTTTGCAAGGCCGCGCATAAGGGCTTGAACTTCGCGGCGTGCGTCCTCGGATGTCGGATCAGGAAAGGCCCGACATAAGACGGCCGCAACCTGATCGAGCCTTCGCGTAGCTTCGTGACAGTCAGCACACGCGACGAACTCCAGGCCGGGAGGCCGCTGGCGCAAATCGCATATGGCGATCGGTGGCATGTGGTCCACGGAGGATCCCGGTGTCGAGCCACCGCAGTAGATGCACCACGGCTGCTCGGCGAGCATCCGTTGCAGACGCGTTCGTCTCCGTTTGGCTTCGCCCATGGCCCGGAGAGTTAGCTCTCTTGCATGGAAGTTGGCCAGCAACCTCGCGTATTTGTGCTGCGCAGTTGATGACACGGTCGGCAAGACCGTCTGGCTCGATGCCGAGTCTTCATCATTGACATAACATTGTGCCAGTCATAATAGTGTGCCATCGGTTTCGGAGGAGCCGGCATGAACCGACTGACCTTGTTCAAGCGCGTTTGTATGGCACTGTGGGGGCCGCAGTACCGCTCCGAAGGAGCGCGCCAACTCGACATCTCTCTGCGAACCATGATGCGCTACGATGCAGGGGAAAGCCCAGTCCCGGAGGAAATCATGGACAAGCTGACCTCCATCCTGGAGCGGCGGACCCGGGAAATTAATGAACTGACGGACAGAATGGAGCGAGAGATGAGAGTGGGCTGACTGCCAAGCACGGCACTACAGGGCTCCGATCGAATAACGGCGCCGGCCTCCGTCCACGTCGCTCACCCAGTATTTCCATGTGCAACCTCTACACCATGAAGCTGTCGCGCGACGAAGTGCGCGGCCTGCTGCGGCATTACAAGCTGCTCGGCAGGGACTGGGCCGAGGTGATCTCGGGACAGAACACGCCGACCGACATCTATCCCCGCCATGCCGCGCCCGTGGCGACGAGGGAGTCGGGCAGGCTGGCGATCGGCACGATGCGCTGGGGCATGCCCGGTCCGACGTTCCCGCCCAAGCCGGGCGAGAAGCCGAAGCGCCAGGGGTTCATCACCAACATCCGCAACAGCGAAAGCCGGCACTGGCTGCCGTGGCTGCAGGCGGCCGAGGTGACGGTCGGCAAGGACAGGAACCGGGGCGGCCGCTGCCTGGTGCCGGCGGCGGCGTTCGCCGAGCCCGACCGGACGACCCGCCAGCCGGTGGTCAATCGCTGGTTCGCGCGCGCCGACGGCCGACCGTTCTTCTTCGCCGGCGTGTGGCGCGAGTGGACGGGCGACGTGGGCACGATCAAGGCGCCGAACGTCGGTCGGCATCGGCTGTTCGCGTTCCTGACGACGGTGCCGAACGGCGTGGTGACGCCGATCCACGACAAGGCGATGCCGGTGATGCTGATGACGGCGGAGGACGTCGCGTGCTGGCTGAACGGCACGCTCGAAGAGGCGCTGAAACTTCAGAAGCCGCAGCCCGACGACGCGATCGTCGTGGTCGAGCGCAAGCGGGAGACCTGAAGCGCGATGAGTTCGGCTCCATCCGTCGTCCCGACCGAAGCCTCGCGCAGCGAGGCGTAGCGGAGGGACCTCGTTTCGGCGAATGACGGCTTGTCGTCGAGGGAAGGCCCCTCCACGCGGGCCTTCGGCCCTTGGTCGGGACGACAGGTGATTCGACGGGGGACCATCATGCTCCAGCGGCTAGGCCCGCCGGCTCTCGCCGAACCGGCGCACCGGCCGGCCGGCGGCGTCGAGCCGGTTCTCGTCCTCGTCCATCGCCTTGCCCTCGGCATCGAACCAGATCTGCATGGCGTGCGCCTGGTCGCCCGTGGCGAAGCGGTATTCCATGTTGAAGCCGGCGGCGTCGAACAACGAGCGGGCGGCGTAGCGGCCCTTGCCGATCGCGGCGGCGGCGGCGCGCTCAGCCTCGTGACCGCCGGGATGGCGCGGATAGTGGACCCGGAGCTTGCAGACAAAGGGCAGATCGCGTGTCTGCGATCTCCAGGAGACGCGGGACTTGCGGCGCACGACGGGGCTCTCCCCAGCCTCGGCCCTGCCTCCGAACGTCCCCACGTGGCGCAATCCTAGCCGGCGGACGGTGGCGGAGGGAACGGAAATCGCCGCGCCCCCGAGCCCCGTCGCCGCTCGACAGCCTGCCGGTCGAAGGCCTACTCCCTTGCGACGAACAGCGGGGGCTGGACATGCACGAGTGGCTGAAGTCGGTCGTCGAGTCGTGGTCCGACTGGGGGCCCTACGGCTTCCTTCTGGTCGGCGCGGTGGCGACCGCGACGAGCGGCGAACGGCCAAGGCTGGTCGTGCTGCAGGCCGTGGGTGCGGCGGTCGCCGTCCTGCTGTTCGTGAAGCTCGTGTTCCAGCGCGCACCCGGCGCCCACGGCCTTCGCGAGGCCGCCGATCTCGCGGTGCTGCTCGCGGTCTGGGGAGCGCTGCTCTACACGGCGCTGGTGAACTGGATCGTGCACGGCGGCGGGGCGGCGCGGCTGCTGGCCTGGCGCGGCGAGAAGTGGGTGAAGGAGTGCGACTACGTCTACACGGGCCTGGCGATTCCCGGCGCGATCGGCAGCCTGGCGCGGGCGAGCGAATTGCTGCAGGGCCCCGCCGCCTGGGATCTGCTCGCGCCTTTGGTGCTGGTGCTGGCGATCGTCGTGCGGCTGATCAGGACGCGCGCCGAGATCGAGGGCTGGACCAAGGCGACGCGGCCCCGCGCGACGGGCTGGTGACGCCCGGCGGGCGCCAGGAATTTGCAGTGAGCGCCGGTCCTGGCGACGTGAACGTCCTGTATCGAACACAACCGCGTGACTCCATCCAGATCGGATCGTTCAATTCTGGTCTTCGCGCAGCGACGGGAGCAACCTGTTCGCGGGAAGAGTCGGGGAATTACTCGTGCTGGATGTCAGGCGCATCGGCCTCGTGGCGGCGCTGCTGCTGGCGCCGCCGATGGGCGCAGCGGCGGCGGCGGATTTCGCGGTCGAGGATCGCGAGTTGCCGGGCCCGGTGGCGAAGGTCGCGCTGCGCAGCGCGACGATCCGCATGACCGGCGTGATCGGCGCCGCCGATTCGAGCAAGCTGCGCACGATCCTCGTGCGGCTGACGCAGCGCACGCGCGAGGCCGACGCGCTGCTGCCGATGGCGACGGCGGAGCTCAGCAGCATCGGCGGCGACGTCGTCGAGGGCATGAGGATCGGCGCGTTGCTGCGCGAGTTCGCGGTCGCCACGGTGGTGAAGCGGGGCGACCAGTGCCTGTCGGCCTGCGCGCTCGCCTTCCTGGGCGGCAGCGAGCCGGACGGCGAGGGCGGGCGCCGGACCAGCCGGGCGCTCGAGCCCGGCGCCGATCTCGCCTTCCACAATATCGGGCTCAACGCACAGGCGCTGTCCAGCCGCACGCCCGAAGGGGCGGTGGTCGAGAGCTTCAACGTCGCCCGGCTGGGCGCCGCCGCCATCGTGCAGTATGCCGCCGACATGGGCGTGCCGGCGGGCTTCGTCGCCCGCCTGCTGGCCCAGCCGAGCGACCAGCTGCTCCACGTCGCCACCGCCGGCGACCTGGCCGATCTCGAGATCTGCCCGGCCGAGGCCATCGCGCCGGCCCTGCCTGTCGAACGGCAGGCGGTGAATGTGTGCAACAACGGCATGAACTGGGATCGCGCACCGGCGGCGGGGCAGGTCAGATCGGTCGCCGCCAACGAGGCCATGCTGCGCCTGCTGACCCACGTCTATCGCAATCTCGAGACGCTGCCCTCGGCCCAGCGCTACGCGGCACAGCTCAAGGCGGTGATCGAGTCGCGCGACCGCCGGCTGATCGCCTCGACCTACGATGCGCTGCGCGGCAGCGGCGCGCCGCTGCCCGTGCTCGAGAGCTCGACCTTCGTGGTCGGCGGCTACAGCGCCGGCTACTACCGGATGGAATGCGTCGTCAGCCTGTCGAACGGCCGCCTCGGCACGTTCGACATGGTGATCGCCGGCCCCAAGGGATTCGCTTCGCCGGTCCGGCGCGGCCCGGCGGCCTGCCCGTGGCTCCTGCTCTACGACCGGCGCGATGTGGTGAGCCCGCCGCGCAGCTGAGGCGTGGCTGCTCAGCCCGGCGGCACGTCAGCCCGGGGGTACGTCAGCCCGGGGGGACGACGGGTGGGCGCTTCTCGAGCTCGCGCTGGCGCAGACCGGCGCGGCGCCGGTAGGCGATCACGGCGTAGGCCAGGCCGGCCAGCAGCACGAACGTCCCGAGCGCCCAGAAGCCATAGGCGAACTCCGCCAACCGATCCATGGAAGCGCAACGCCGGCGGACGCGGCGGGGTTGCGGAGACAACGTCCCTTTTCGGTCACAGGACAAGCGGCGACACGCTCCTGCGTCATTGGGCGGATCGCCAGACGGTAGCCCCCGACGGCCGCGGGGAACAGCCGGGTCATTGCGGGCTGGTCATTCCCCTGGGATCGAAAAGGACCGGCGGCGGCGGCGTGCCCGGCCCCGTCGTCACCTCGGGATAGTCGGTCATGACCAGCGCCGGTTCCACCGGGGCCGGCGGCGCCTCCGGCGTCAAGGAGAGGCTCACCCGCTGCATGGGCGGACCGCCCGGTGCCACGTCCACCGCGCCCGGCACGCCTGCCGGCACGGCGGAGAGGAGGATCTCCGGCGAAATCGTCGCGAGCGGTATGTCGAAAACCGGCGGGCGGGACGACGAAGCGAGAACAAGGTCAAGCGCCGCGCGCGCGGGCGCTGGCAAGGACGAAGAGGCCAGCAGTGGACTGTCAGGCGCGGCTCCGAGCGGCAAGTGAGACTGCAACGGACCGACCCGCGAGAACGGCCCGATGACCATCGCGTCCGGAGGAATGGATAGCAGGCCGGGAAGCCGTATGGGCGGCGCGTCGCGGCGCGCGTCGGGACTGACCGCGGCGATCTCGGCCTCGATCCGAACTTCGTCGTCGTCCTGCCCGGGCTGGGGCACCTGGGCGAGCGCCGACGACGAGACGAGCGCGCCGGCGAGAACGGTGACGCAAGTGGCGCGGACCCGCTGCGAGGCGACCCGCCTCCACTGATATCGAACCATGCGAGCCAAACGTCCCGCGGCCCGCATTGTTCGGGAGCTTTCGGTGACCAAGGCGTGACGTTTGGATGGACGAGACGGGAACCATCGGCCTTCGGCGCTAATGGTCCCCTTACCGTCCAACGCGTCACGGGAGTCGCCCGATGTGGAATGGCACGACGAAAGGCCTGCTCCTCCTCGCACTTTGGCTCGCGATGGGACTGACCGGCGCGCATCTTCTTGGCGAAGCCCTGCTGGCCATCGAAGTGGCGCAGCAACGCGACGGCTCGCCGCAAGGCCCGATGGCCTCGCGCGGCATCTGATGCGGACGCAGGCCGAACACACCTTCCCGACGAGATGCCCGATCGATCTGCAGGGACAGGCGATCCGCTTCCAGCCGCAACTTCGTCCACTTGCCCGTCGGATATGAGGGGATCAGCCGGAAATGGGAAGGCCCACGCCGCCGGTACGTGGACGGCGTGGGCCAGGGAGGGGAACGAGGTTCGGTGTGGTGGGAATCGTTCCGACCCGCAGCCTAGGGCGCGGGCGAGTCGGACGACAACGGTGTTCGTCTCCGGAATGGAGCGATCGCGTCACTTGCTGAGGACAATGCTGCCCGCGCCGCCGGCGATGGCGACGCTGATCTTGTTGCCCTGGATCGAGCCGGCGAAGCGGCTGGTGCCGACCTGGCAGCGCGCGTTGGGGCCGTCGAGGGTGAGGGAGAACGTGCCGGCGGGATCGATCTGGACCGTGACGTTCACCGTGCCGTTGCAGCGTTGATTGTACCACGAACTGGTGCCGCGGCCGTTCCGCACATCGGACGACAGGGGAATCTGCCCGCCGGCCCCCGTCGTGACGAGACCCGACCAGCGGCCATCATAGACGTTGGCGACGCCGCCCGTCGCGGAGGGGCCGCCGGGGGAGGGTGCCGAAGGGGCGGCCGCCGCGGCGGGCGCCGCCGCGCCGAGTCGCAAGGTGCCCTTCAGCTCGCCGCCGGCGCCGGAGAAATCGAGCTGGAGCTGGCCGTCGCCCGCCCGGCCGCGGGCGTTCATCGCAAGCTGCGAACAGTTCTGGTCGAACACGCGGGCGTCGCCGGAAATCTCCCCGGCCGGCGAGATCCGGATCGAGAGCGGCGACGCGCCGCAGCGCTGCACGGTGGTGGTGCCCGTCCCGACATTGCCGGCGATGCGGATGGTGGTGCTGCGCGGGCCGCTGCCGAAGGCCATTCCGCCGGCGCCCGCGAAGTTCAACGTGCCGCCATAGGTGCCGTCGAACGAGCCGGCGCCCGCGGCGGCCTGCTGCTGGGATGCCTGCTGCTGGGGGGCTTGCTGCTGGGAGGCCTGGGGAAGGGACGGCGGTGCGGCGCCGAGGGTCACCGTGCCGGCGAGATCCATGCCGGAGCCGGCGATCACGAGCTGGAGCTGGTTGTTGGCGGCGCGGCCGCTCACCGTCGCCGGCACCTTGGCGCAGTTGGGATCGGAACGCTGGCCGCTGCCGGAAATCTCGCCCGTCGCGGCGATGGTGAAGGTGAAGGAATTGTCGCCGCAGCGCGGATGGCTGAAGGTGCCGGAGCCGGCGCCGCCGGCGACCCGCACGGTGGTCGGGCGCACGCCGCCGCCCGCCGCCAGCGCGCCGCCATAGGTGCCGTCGAAGACGGCCTTCTTCAGATCCTCGTCGAACTTCGCCACCGCCGGTGCGGCGTCCTTGAGCAGCGCCTGCTGCTGGCTGGCGGTGAGGAAGCCGGTCTCCGCCTCGTCGTTCTTCTTCTGCCACGCCGAGATGGCGGCGCGGCTGCGCGGGCCGAAGGCGCCGTCGCTGCCGCCGGTGTTGAAGCCGAGCGCGGTCAGCGCGACCTGCAGGCGCTGGCGGTCCTGCGTCGTCAGGCGCAGCGCGGCTTCGGCCGCCTCGGCGCCCTTCTTGTCGGCTTCCAACTTCGCCTTGGCTTCGGCGTCCGCCTTCGCCTTGGCTTCGGCGTCCGCCTTCGCCTTGGCCTCGGCCTCGACCTTCTCCTTCTCGGCGGCGACCTTGGCGCGCGCCTCGGCCTCGAGGCGAGTCTTGGCGTCGGCCTCCGCCTTCTGTTTGGCTTCGGCGTCGGCCCTGGCCTTCGCCTCGGCTTCCGCCCTGGCGCGCTCGGCCGCCGCCTTGGCGAGCGCCTCGTCGGCGAGCCGCTTGGCCTCGGCCTCGATTGCCGCCTTGCGTCGCGCCTCGTCCTCGGTCGCGCGCAGCGCCGCCATCTCGGCCTCGATCTTGCGCCGCGCCTCCTCGGCCGCGATCCGCTTGGCCTGCGCCTCGGCGATCTCGCGCTGCTCGGCGGCCGCCTTGCGCTGCGTCTCGAGCTCGGCCTGCAGCCGCGCCAGCTCCTCCTCCGCCTTCTTGCGCTGATCCTCGGCCCTGGTCAGCTCGTCGTCCGCCTTGCGCTTGGCCTCCGAATCGGCCTCCGCCTTCTGCTTGGCCTCCTCCTCGAGTCGCCGCTTCTCCGCCGCCTCGGCCTCGGCCCTGCGCCGCGCCTCCAGCACCTTCTCCAGCTCCTCGACCTTCATGTCCTGCAGCGCCACGGCCTGCGGGGGGGCCGGCGCGGCCGGCGGTGCGGTCGACGCGGTCGGCGGCGCCGACTTGCCGCCCAGCAGGGCGTAGCCGCCGCCGGCCAGCACCAGCAGCGCCACCACCGCGACGCCGGCATAGAGGCCGATGCGGCTCTTCGCCGGCGCGGCCGCAGCCGGCGCGACGGTTGGAGCCACGGGCGGGGCCGGCGCCTGGGTCGGAACTTGGGTCGGAACCTGAGTCGGCGCCTGTGTGGAGGGCGCGGCCTGCGGCGCGCGCGGCACCGCGATCGTGACGTTGGGATCGGGCTGGCGGCCGAGCGCGACGGTGGCGTCGGCGGCGCCGGCGCTCGCCTGGGTCAGCAAGGGCCGCCAGCCGGCGATCGACTGCGGCCGCTCCGAGGCGCGCACCGCGAGACCCGAATCGATGCCGATCAGCAGGCCCGGCTTGAAGCCCGCCTGGATCGCCGGCGGCGCCAGCGAGGTCAGCGGCTTGTACTCGTCGTCGAGCATGCGATCGAAGGCGCTGGGCGGCGCGGCGCCGGTGATCGCGTGATAGAGCGTCGCCGACAGGCCGTAGATGTCGGTCCACGGCCCCTGCCTGGCCGAGGTGAACTGCTCGGCGGCGGCATAGCCCGGCGTGAAGATCGCCGTCATCGCCGTGGTGCGGCCGGCCATCGCCGCGCGCGAGGCGCCGAAATCGATCAGGGTCGGCTTGCCGTCGGGTCTGAGCAGGATGTTGGCCGGCTTGATGTCGCGGTGCAGGAAGCCCGTCTCGTGCACCTTCTCCAGCCCGTCGAGCAGGGGGCCCAGGATGAACTCGACTTCCCCGGGCGAGAGCTTGCCCTTCTGCTTCAGCAGCCCCTCGAGCGTGTCGCCGCGCACCAGCTCCATGACGATGTAGGCGGTGCCGTTCATCTCCATGAAGTCGAAGACGCGCACGATGCCGGGCGCATCGTGCAGGCTGGCGAGCGTGCGGCCCTCCGAAACGAAGCGCTCGCGGCCCCAGCCGAAATCCTCGGCGACCTTGGTCGAGCGCGGCAGCACGGTCGAGCCGTCCTGGCGCACCGCCAGCGCACTCGGCAGGTATTCCTTGATCGCCACCTCGCGGCCGAGCTGCTCGTCGCGCGCGCGGTAGGTGATGCCGAAGCCGCCCTGGCCGAGGATGGCCGTGATCTCGTAGCGGCCGACGCGCGCGCCGACCGGCAGCGCGGCGAAATCGTGCTCGGCCTGCGCGGCTGGCTGGTTCGGATCTGTCGTCGGTTCCTTCATCGACCGGACGTCCCCCGCGACGCCTTTTCTCGATATCGTTCAGGATAGAACAGCGCGCCGCCGCGTGCCATTGCCCAATTGGGTCGCGCGAAACCGCGAGCGACTCGCAGGGCCCCGAACGCTAATACCCGAATCTCAGGGTTCCCCTCAGGCTTCCGGCGGGACCGGAGAGGCGAAGCTCGAGTTGCCCATCGGCGATCCTGCCGGCGCCGTTGACGGATGTCCGGGCGCAATGCTCGTCGTACACCTCGCCTCCGGTGGTGAACGCGCCGTCGGCCGAAACCTTGAGGGCGAGCGTCGACGCCCCGCACTTGGCCGAGGTCACCACTACCGATCCGGCACCGTCCCTGAACGTGGCCCTCACCGAGCGGGCACCGGTCGCGGAATGAAGCCCGCCAAGAGAACTGAACTCCGCGCCTCCGCCGTATGTGCCGTCCAACGGCGAGGCCGCCGCTTGTTGCGGGGGCGCCTGCTGTTGTGTCGGCGCCTGCTGGCCGGCGGCAGCCGCCGCTGCCTTGGCCTTGGCTTCCTCCTCGAGTTTCTTCCGGTCGTCGTCGAACTTCGCCACCGCGGGCGCGGCGTCCCTCAGCAGCGCCTGCTGCTGGCTGGCGGTGAGGAAGCCGGTCTCGGGTTCCCTGCGATTCTTCTGCCAGCCGGCGATCGCCTGACGGCTGCGCGGCCCGAAGGCGCCGTCGCTGCCGCCCGTATTGAAGCCGAGCGCGGTCAGCGCGACCTGCAGGCGCTGGCGGTCCTGCACCGAGAGTCGCAGCGCCGCCTCCGCTGCCTCCGTCGCCTTCGCGCTCTTCTGCTCGGCTTCTGCCTTCGCTTTGGCCTCGGCCTCCGCCTTCTCCTTCTCGGCGGCGACCTTCGCGCGGGCCTCCGCCTCGGCGCGGGTCTTGGCGTCGGCCTCGGCCTTCTGCCTGGCCTCCGCATCGGTCCTGGCCCTGGCTTCCGCATCGGCCCTGGCGCGCTCGGCCTGGGCCCTGGCGAGCGCCTCGTCGGCGAGCCGCTTGGCCTCGGCCTCGATCGCCGCCTTGCGCTGCGCCTCCTCCTCGGCCGCGCGCAACGCCGCCATCTCCGCCTCGATCTTGCGCTTGGCTGCCTCGGCTTCGGCCCGCCTGGCGGTCGCCTCGGCGATCTCGCGCTGCTCGGCCGCCGCCTTGCGCTGTGCTTCGATCTCGGCCTGCAATCGCGCCAGCTCCTCCTCCGCCTTCTGTCGCTCCGCGCGGGTGCGCTCGAGCTCGGCGTCGGCGGCCTGCTTGGCGGCGTCGTCGGCCGCCGCCTTCTGCTGCGCTTCCTCCTCCAGCCGGCGCTTCTCGGCGGCCTCGGCGTCCGCCTTGCGGCGAGCCTCCAGCGCCTTCTCCAGTTCCTCCGCCTTCATTTCGTGCAGGGCCAGGGCCTGGGGCTGCGGCTTGCCGGTGAAGAGGACGTAGCCGCCGACGCCGAGAAGCAGAAGCACCGCCGCCGCCACGCCCGCATACAGTACGGTGCGGCTGCGGGCCGGCGCCGCCGCCGCGGCGGGTGTCGGCCGAGATCGGGCCAGGGCGACCGTGGCCGCGGGAGCGGTCGGCTGGCCGAGCGCCACCGTCGCGTCGAACGCACCCGCGTCGCTTTGCGCGAGCAACGATCGCCAGCCGGCGATCGACTGCGGCCGTTCCGACGAGCGCACGGCGAGGCCGGCGTCGATGCCCACCAGCAGGCCGCGCGCGAAGCCCGGCGGCGACAGCCTGGCGAGCGGCTTGTACGCGTCGTCGAGCATGCGATCGAAGGCGCTGGGCGGCGGCGCGCCGGTGATCGCGTGATAAAGCGTCGCCGAGAGGCCGTAGATGTCGGTCCACGGCCCCTGCCTGGCCGAGGTGAACTGCTCGGTCGCGGCGTAACCCGGCGTGAAGATCGCCGTCATTGCGGTGGTGCGGCCGGCCATCGCCGCGCGCGAGGCGCCGAAATCGATCAGGGTCGGCCGGTCGTCCTCGCCCATCAGGATGTTGGCCGGCTTGATGTCGCGATGCAGGAAACCGGTCTCGTGCACCTTCTCCAGCCCGTCGAGCAGCGGCGGCAGAATCGTCTCGATCTCGCGGGCGGAAAGCCGGCCGCCTCGCCTCAGCCGCGCTTCGAGCGTCTCGCCTTGCACCAGCTCCATGACGATGTAGGCGGTGCCGTTCATCTCCATGAAGTCGAAGACGCGCACGATGCCGGGCGCATCGTGCAGGCTGGCGAGCGTGCGGCCCTCCGAGACGAAGCGCTCGCGGCCCCAGCGGAAATCCTCGGCGACCTTGGTCGAGCGCGGCAGCACGGTGGCGTCGGCGCGGCGGAAGGCGAGCGAGGTCGGCAGATACTCCTTGATCGCGACCTCGCGGCCGAGCTGCTCGTCGCGCGCGCGGTAGGTGATGCCGAAGCCGCCCTGGCCGAGGATGGCGGTGATCTCGTAGCGGCCGATCCGTGCGCCGACCGGCAGCACGGCGATATCGTGCTCGCCCTGCGGCGAGTTCGCCGCAGGCCCGCCCTCTCCCGGATCGGTTGTCGGTTCCTTCATCGGCCAGACGTCCCCCGCGACGTCTTCCCTCGATGGCGGTCAGCATAGTGCAGCGCGCCGCCGCGTGCCATTGCCCAAATGGGTCGTCCGGAACCGCGAGCGACTCGCAGGGTCAACGATGCCCAGGCGAGCGGTCGGCGGACGGTGGCGTCCCGCGGGCCGCTTCGCTATCCTGTCCGCGGGTGTGAAAGAGACGCCGACGGGGCGACAAGTCCCCCGGCCGCCGCGCGGGAACGCGGCGGACCGGCGATCGGCGGGGGAAGGATGCGCGTCATGACACGTTGCGTGATCGCGGCGGCCGTGATTCTGGCCGTCACTGTCGCCGGCGCCGCCCGGGCGCAGGAGCAGAGCCGTGCGATATTCGAGGGCTTTATCGGCAAGACGCTGCTGCTCGAGACGCCAGGCGGCACCCTGGAGGCCCTCTACAGGCCCGACGGATCGGCGACGATGAGCGGCCCGATGGCCGACGAGGGACGCTGGCGCTGGGACGATTCGGGCCAGGCCTTCTGCGTGAAGTGGCAGAAGTTCCGCGGCGGCGTGGAAGGTTGCTTCGTCATCCTGCAGGTCGCCGGCGCGTACTTCGTCACGCCCAAGGGCAGCAACGACGTCACCACCACGGTGCGGATCAAACCCTAGATCAAACCCTAGAGAGAAACGGTCGCCACTCTTGTTCACCGTCCACTATCTCGACCATCCGCAGGACGGCGACAGCCAGGTGCTCGCCGGCCGCGACTATTTCTGGGGCTCGGTCGGCGGACCGATCTACGTCCTCGCCAAGGGCTTCCCGCGCATGGCGCTGTGGATGACCCTGGCCAGCATCGGCATCGCCCTGGCGGCGCTGCTGCTCATCGTGCTCGCCGTGATCGTCACGAGCTCCGCCGCCATCACCGTCGTCGCCATCGTCGGCGCCTGCGCGCTCGCCATCGTCGTGCAGGGCATGGTCGCCGTCGAGCTGGTGCGCATCGGCTTCCTCCAGCGTGGCTATCGCGAGGGGTACTACTAGCCTAGAAGCGGTACCCGACCATGCCGAACACCGTGACGCCGGTGTCCGCGACGGTGAAGGGGCTGCCGGCCGCGTCGTCCATCAATCGGCTGACGCGCGCGTTGGCCGACAGCATCCAGTGCTCGGCGAGCCGGTAGCGCGCGCCGACGCCGAGGCCGACATCCTTGAGGCCCGCGCCGGCCTGGTGGACCGGATAGCCGGAGGCCGCCGACTGTGCCGGCGTGACGCCGAAATAAGTCTGGGTGTGGCTGGCGTCGGCCCATACCGCGGAGACGCGGCCGAGCAGCGACAGCCGGTCGCTGACGCGCCATGGCAGCGCCACGCCCGCATCGACCAGCAGGCCGTCGTTGCCCTGCATCAGGAACTTCGTGACCGTGACGCCGAGGATCGCCGGGCCGAGCCGGTAGTTGGCGAAGCCGCGCGCGCCGAGCGCCGCCGGAACGTCGCCCAGTCCGGCAAGCCGCTCGTCGCCCTGCGCGAACACACTGGACCCCTGGCGCCGCCCGAGGCTGTAGGTCAGGCCGCCGCCGACCTGCAGGCCGCCGAAGCGGCGGTAGGCGTTGAGGCCCGACGTGTCGAGCGAGACCGTGTCGCGCCACACGACGCTCACGAACGGCAATGGACTGACGAAGTAGCGATCGCTGCCCTCGAAGGTCGGGCGCAGCGCGGCCCCCGCGCCCAGCGTCACCGCCCATTCGTCGGCCGCTCCGCGGGTGGCGAAGGGATCGTTGGCCGGCTGCGCCGGCGCCGACGAAACGGCCGTCGCCCACAGCAGCCACGACAGGCCGACCACGCGAACCACGCCAAACCTGCCACGCATACCGAACGACCCCGTCGACGAACACACCCAGAGGGCGCGACCGCGGCGCCCGCCGTCTCTCTACGCATCGTCGGCCCGGCTGGATCACGCGCGCGGATCGGTCGTGGGGCTACCGTTCGCCCGACTTGCGGCGCGGCACCTTCTTGCCCTTGCGGCGCGCCTCGCTCAGCCCGATGGCGATCGCCTGCTTGCGGCTCTTCACCGTTCCGCCCTTGCCGCCCTTGCCGCTCTTCAGCGTGCCCTTCCGGCGTCGGCGCATCGCGCGCTTCACGTCGCTGGCGGCACTCTTCGAATATCTCGCCATCGCGCACTCCCGCGCTGGTCGGTGCGCGGTGGAACGCGCGGACCGCGGGCGCGGTTGCGTTCGCCGCCACGGAACGCCCGCCACGGAACGCCGGCCGCCGCCGCGCATTTTCTCCGGCATGGCGCCTCTCGGGCTGGACGGCTCGGCCTTTCACGTCGCGGTCGACATGCAACGGCTCTTCGCCGAGCCGACCGACTGGCACGTGCCGTGGCTTCCCAAGGTGCTGCCGCAGGTGACGGCGATCGCCGAGTGCCGGCCCGAGCGCACGGTGTTCACGCGCTTCGTGCCGCCGCCCACGCCCGAGCAGGCGGTCGGCGCCTGGAAGGACTACTACCGGCGCTGGCGCGGGATGGCGCGCGACCGGCTCGATCCGGCGCTACTCGAGCTGGTGGAGCCGCTGCGCCGGCTCGTTCCGCCGGCCCACCTCGTCGACAAGAGCGGATACTCCGCCTTCTCCAACCCGCGTCTCGCGCCCGCCCTGCGCCGCCGCGGCGCGACCACGCTCATCGTCTCCGGCGGCGAAACCGACGTCTGCGTGATGGCCACGATCATGGGCGCGCTCGACCACGGCTTTCGCGTCGTCCTGCCGACCGACGCGCTGTGCAGCAGCGTCGACCGTACGCACGACGCCTTGCTCGAGGTCTATCGCAGCCGCTTCGGCCAACAGCTCGCCACCACCACGGCCGAGCGGATCTGCGCGCGGTGGACGTGATCCCGATCGGTCACAGGGCGGCGGCCGCCAGCGCGCGCGAGGGGTCCTCGCCTGCGTCGTCGAAGTCGCCGCGCAGCGCCTTGAGTGCGATGCGCTCCAGCTCGATCTCCCGCGCGGTGCGGACTCCCCAGCGGCGAAACAGCGGCACCGGCGGGCACCAGCCCTGGACGGCGTGCTGGAACAGGAACGCGCCGACCAGCGCCGACAGGCCGAGCCAGCGGCGATCGACCCCGGTGCCGAGGGCCACCCCGAGGAAGCCGAACAGGCCGGCATTGGCTTCGAGCAGGCGCTCGATGTCCCATTCCCGGTCGAGCTCGCGCAGCCGCCGGTCGATGCGGTCGCGATGGCGCGCGTGGTGCAGCACGCTTCGCGCCGTGCGCGCCAGGATGGCCTCGTTGAGGTGCTCCGCCGTGTTGTCGGGCACACGCTCGATCGTGTTCGACGGCATCGATGCCTCCTGCTGCTCACGTGTCTGCCCCCGACAACGCCGGGGCGGGCCGTGGGATGCGACGGCGCCGGCGTCGCGGCGGCGCTACGGCAGCCTGGCGCCGGGTCGCGGTCGGCGGCGGGTTCTTCAGGAACTTGACGGCGGCGGCGCGTCCGGCGCGGGACGCGCCGAGGCCGGGGTCGCCGCCGGCGCGGCCTCGCGCTCCTGCTGCTGCTCCTTCATCACCCCGCGCGCCGCCTCGCGCACGCGCTCGGCGCGCTCGGGCGTGGCCTCGGCGAAGAAGCGATCGCCGATCTCGCCATAGCGGGTCTCGTCGTCGAGATCGGGCTTCGCCTCCTCCTCGAGTCGCTCCAGCTTTTCCGACGAGGCCTCGCCGTCGGCGGTGCGGTTCAGCGCGTCGGAGAACGCCTCGTTCTTCTTCTGCGCCTTGGCCGCCTTCTTCACCCGCCGCTCGAGGTCGCGCGTCTCGATGCTGCGCCGCCTCAGCTCGAGCAGCCCGAACACGCGCTCGGCATCGCCCACCGCCAGCCGGCCATCGGCCAGCGCCTCCAGCACCCGCTGCTGCGCCTCGTCGACGCCGGCCGCCGTCCTGGTCGACGGCAGGTCGAGCTCGACGACCGCCCCGCGCGGCTGGCCGCAGACCTGCCGGATCAGGAATCGCGCCGCCGTCTCGCTGCCCTCTTCGAGCGCGGTGTTCAGGATCTCTATCGCCCTGTCGATCATGCCCTGATTGACGAAGCGGCGAATGATGGTCGGCAGGCCGAGGCTGCCCCGCGGCCGGCCGGGTCCGCGCTTTTCCGTCGTCTCGGCTCGGGGCGTCTCGGCTCGGGGCGTCTCGGTCTTCGTCGTCCCGTTCTCCGGCATCTCCGCGTCCGCGGTGCCGGCCGATATCGTCTTGCTCATCGTCGTCCTTTCTCTCACGAACGCTACGCGTGAGGACCCGCGATATGGCGGGCGACGGGGGCGTTGCCCAGAGGTCGGGGCGAATCTGACTCTCCCCGGATGCATTTGACTCTCCGCGCGGCGGCGATTCGGGGGGGTCGAACGAGGTTCGGATGCCGATGGCACAAGGCACCGTCGCTATCCGTCGACCCGAATAGGTGTTTTGGCGCGGCGCGCCTATGGTGAGGCCATGAGCGACATCGACCGTCACCGCCGCTGGCCCGCGGCGAATTTTTTCCTGTTTTTTAATTCGGCGAGGCGCCGGTGATGCTGGAGTTCCCCGACATGGTTCGCCCGATGCCGGCGCTCGTCGCCCGGTTGGCGTCGGGCGGCGCGCCGCGTCGGTCGTTCCCGACGAGCGGCCGGCTGGCCTATTTCTATCCCGACACCGGGCCGCTCAGGCGCGAGCTCTACGTCAAGCACCTGGAATTCTTCAGGAACGGCGCGCAGCACCGCGAGCGCCTGATGATGGCCGCCAACCGCATCGGCAAGACCGAGGGCATCGGCGGCTACGAGACCACCTTGCACCTCACCGGCCTCTATCCGCACTGGTGGGAAGGCCATCGCTTCGACCGGCCGATCCGCGCCTGGGCCGTCGGCCGCACCGCCGCCACCACCCGCGACATCATCCAGGCCAAGCTGTGCGGGCCCGTGGCCTTCGAAGGCGGCCGAAAGACGGTGGCCGGCAGCGGCCTCATCCCGGCCGACACGATCGGCGCCGTCTCCTGGCAGCGCGGCGTCGCCGACGCCGTCGACATCCTGCAGGTGCGCCACGCGTCGGGCGGCTTGTCGACGCTCGGCTTCAAGTCGTTCGAGCAGGGCCGCGGCGCCTTCGAGGGCACCGAGCGCGAGCTGATCTGGCTCGACGAGGAGCCGCCGATGGCGGTCTACGTCGAATGCCTGATCCGCACCATGACGGTCGACGGCATCGTCATGCTGACCTTCACGCCGCTGCAGGGCATGACCGAACTCGTCCGCGCCTTCCTCGACGCCGAGCGACGAAGGCAGGCCGGAGAAGGGGACGATGGATGACCAAGAGCGCGACCGGCGCGACGTGGGACGACGCGCTGCACCTGTCACCGAAGGAGCGGGAGGTGCTGTGGGCCGAGGTGCCGCCGCACCAGCGCGACGCGCGCGCGAGGGGCGTGCCGCAGCTCGGCTCGGGCGCGATCTATCCGATCGCGGAGAACGACATCGTCGTGGAGCCGTTCGAGCTGCCGCGCTGGTGGCCGCGCGCCTACGGGCTCGACGTCGGCTGGAACCGCACCGCCGCGGTGTGGGGCGCGCACGACCGCGATTCCGACTGCCTCTATCTCTATTCGGAGCACTCGCGCGGCCATGCCGAGCCGGCCGCGCACGCCGCCGCCGTCCGCTCGCGCGGCGCCTGGATGACGGGTGCCATCGATCCGGCCTCGCGCGGCCGCAACCAGAGCGACGGGCTCCAGCTGCTGCAGCGATACGTCGAACTCGGGCTGTCGCTGGTGCCGGCGGCCAACGGTGTCGATGCCGGCCTGCTCGCGGTGTGGGACCGCCTCGCCACCGGCCGGCTCAAGGTCTTCGCCTCGCTGCGGCACTGGCTCGACGAGTTCCGGCTCTACCGCCGCGACGAGAAGGGCACGGTCGTTAAGGTCGACGATCATCTGATGGATGCGACGCGCTATCTCGTCGTCACCGGCCTCGACGTCGCCGCCGTCGACCGCCACGCCTTCGGCCGCCGCGCCGCGCCCTACCGGGTCGAGGTCGACTACAACCCGCTGGCCTGACGGGGATTTTCCGTCTCCCGTCGGTTCCGAACGGAGCCAAAGGCGTGTTCGCGGGAGAGTCAGATTCGCCTTTTTCGACTCTCATGGCCCCGAATCGGGGGGTCGAACGCGGCTCCGATGCAGGCACCATCGGCATCGGACGGAATCCATCGACCCGAATAGGCGTTTCGCCGCGACGCGCGTATGAGTCGGCCCGCGCCGTTCACCAGGTCGCGTAGCGTAGGACCGCATCGAGCCCGCTCCCGCGCGACGTGCCTCTCCATCCCCGGCGCGACGAGGAGCGACACATGGACTATCCGATTCACGACAGGGCGCCCGACGTGGCGCAGGCCATCGTGCCGATGACGCTGGACGCGAGCGGCCGCGCCGTGCCGCAGAGCGCCGCCAACCCACAGCCCGTCGCCGGCATCGGCGCCGTGCTCGAGGCGACGCTCGCGCTCGACACCAACATCTACGCCGACGGCGACGTGCTCTCCGACACGGTGGAGATCGCCGGCGCCTTCCGGGTGGCGGGCGGCACGCTCGACATCGTCGGCGCCATCGTCCACGACGAGGACGATCAGGGCGCGGCGCTCGACCTGATCCTGCTCGACGCCAACCAGAGCCTCGGCACCAGGAACGCGGCGCCCGACATCAGCGACGCCAACGGCCGCAAGATCGTGGCGCGCATCCCGGTCGGCGCCGGCGACTTCTACGATTTCGGGGCGTTCAAGCGGGCCGAGGTCGCGGTGTTCCCCAAGAAGGTCAAGGCCGGCGCGGAAAGCACCAGCCTGTTCCTGTCGGCCATCAGCCGCGGCACCGGGACCTACACGGCGTCCGGCGTGCGGGTGCGGCTGATGGTGGCCAAGGACTGACGGCGGGCAGGGGAGGGACGGGCCATGCTGGCGATCGAGCGCGCGCGACGCTACGGCTTCGCGCCCGTGGTCTACGATTTCCGCAACGGCGGGCTGCCCGCCGGCGCGACGCTCGCCCGCGCCAGCGCCGGCACGCGGATCAATTCGGCGGGGCTGCTCGTCAGCGAGACCACCGACGTGCCGCGCTTCACCCACGATCCGGCGACCTTGGCGCTGCAGGGGCTGCTGGTGGAGCCGAGCGACACGAATGCCATGACGCAGTCGGAAGACCTGTCTGCGGCCGGCTGGTCGTCGGGCGGCCCGCCGACGCTGGTGCGTGCCGCCAACGCCCACGACGCACCGGACGGCGCGACGACGGCGTCGAGTCTGACCGAGGACTCGATCAGTGGAGCCAAGTTCGTCAGCCGGGCCGTCGCGGTCGCCGACGGCAGCGTCTATCCCTTCTCGGTCTTTGCGAAGAACATCGCCGGCGACCGTTGGGTGCAGCTCACGCTCAATCAGACCTTCGGGTTCAACTTCCAGCCCTCCACCGGCACGCAGGGATCGAATGTCGGTTCCGGCACCCTCACGGGAGTCCAGATCGTTCCGTTCCCGAATGGTTGGTATCGGATCGGCGGTGTGTTCACGTCGGCGGTCACGAGTGGCAGCTTCGGTCAGCGCACCTGGACACTGGCCGGCGACGTTGGCATCGGCACTCCATACTCCGGCGACGGCGCGGAGCATGTCACCTTGTGGGGCTTCCATTTCGGCAGCGCCGGCAATCCCATCACCTCGTACATCGCGTGCAATGCCGCCAGCGCCGTCACCCGCGCGGCCGACGTGCTGACGCTGGCGGTGCCGAACGGCACCTACACGGCCAACATCGAACGGCTGTCCGGCGTGACTACCTTGTTCGAACAGATTGTCAGCGCCGGCGCCTACACCGTGCCAACGGACGCCTCGCCGATCAGGCGGGTAGTGTTGTGGAGGACGCCGTAGTGCAGCGAACCATCGAGTGTGTGCCGCAGCTTGAGTCTTCGCCATGATCGACAAGTCGGACCTGCGCACGGCTTGGGACGTCGTCTCGCCGTTCGTGCCGCCGGCGCTCGGCGCGCTGCTCGGCCTGCGCTACGCGACGCATCGTTCGCCGCGCGACCGGATGGTGTCGTGGCTGCTGGCGGTCGGGGCGGGGCTCTATCTCGGCGGCGCGGTGGGTGAGTTTTACGGCCTCGGGCCGAGGGTCACCGGCGGGGTCATGTTCCTGATCGCCATGCTGGCGATGGAGCTGTTCGCCGTCCTGGTGGCGGCGCTGCGCCAGCTCGCGGCCGATCCCGCCGGGGCGTTCCGGCGCTGGCTCGATGCCTGGCTGGGGAGGGGGGAGCAATGACGATGGCGGATCTCCTGATTGCGCTGCTGGCCGCGCTGGTGCTCGGCCTGCGCGAATGGCTGCATCGCCGGCCCGGGCGGCGGCGGCCATGACGACGACCTTGCTGCGCTTCGGGCCGTGGCTCGGCCTCGCGCTCGCCGCGCTGACGATCTGGGGTCTCGCCGGCCGGCTGTCGGCGGCCCATACGAAGCTCGCGGCGGTGGAGGCCGTCGTCGAGCAGAAGGAGAGGGACGCCGCGCTGTCGGCCGCGCTGGTGGCGCGCCAGGCCGAGGCGATGCGCCAGCTCGAGGCCAACGTGACCCATCAGGTACAGGTGATCCATGCCCTTCCACGCACGAACGATTGCGCCCGTTCTCCTGCCATGCGCGCTGCTTCTCGCGGCCTGCGGGAGCTTCTCGGTGCCGGTGGACCGTCGCCCTGACGCCAGCCTGCTGCTACCCTGCGCCGATCCGGTGCTGGTGGCCGATCCCGAGACGGCCTCCGACAACGACATCGCCGCCGAGCGGCTGCGAGTGGCCGAGGCCTACCTCGCCTGCAAGCGCCGGCATGCCGACCTGGCGGCGTTCGTGCGCGGTGGTTGACTCATGGTCTCCCGCCGGAAGGGGGCATCGACGGCGGGAGCCGGAGTCGAAGGCCCCGCTCGTCGGCTTCCGCGCTGTCCATGAAGGCGTGCGCGGCCTGCAGCTCGGCCCGGGCCTTGTCGAAGGCGCCCCAATCGACCGTCTGCGTGAAGCGCTGCGCATAGTCCAGCACCTGGATGAGGGGCAGGGCGCTCGTGCGATTCGAGAGTGCCTTGAGCGCGCCGAGGTAGTTGGCCCGATAGACCGTCGGGATGACGATCCGTTGTTCGCCTGCCGCGACGAGCTCGGCGTTCATCATGATGCGGGCCACGCGCCCGTTGCCGTCGACGAAGGGGTGAACCTCGGAGACCAGGAACATCATGAAGATGGCACGCTGGAACGCCGTTCGAAGCGAGCGATAGACGGCGAAGCCCTGCGCGAGCGTGCCGCGAACGAGGTCCGGCGAGACGAACGTCGTGCCGCCGGCGCGGTTCGGGTCGGTCTTGTAGCGGCCGGGGGACTTGTCGGGCCGCGCGGCCATGATCGCGGCGTGCCGTCGTTTGAGAAGTCGCTCGAATTCGGCGAAGGAGGCCGGCCTTTGCGCCATTTCGGTCGGATCGGCGACGATGCGGTAGGTGCCGAGGATGTCGTGTGCGTCCTGCGGCCGGGCGTTCGGGATACGGTTCTCGAAGACGATGGCGGCGGCTTCCTCGACGGCGAACTCGGTGCCCTCGATGAAGTTGGAGAAGTAGGCCTCGAAGAACGCAAGCGTCGTGCCGTCGTTCGGGACGGCGGGCCGCGCTTGCGGCGGGGTCCGGTGCAGCTCGGCACGCAACGTCTCGAAGAGATCGAGTCGGGCGGGATCGAAGGCCATGCCTTTCCGACGGGCGCGTGCGGCCGGCGTCCGCAGATCGTCGGTCCGCGTGTTGAGCAGCGCGCCGATCAACCTGTCGAGAGCGGCGAATTCCCTTTGCCGGTCGAGGATGGGCGCGAGGGCGCGCGCGGCGTCGCGGAGCCCGTTCAACTCCGCCTCACCCGATCGCCGCAGCAAGGTATCGAGGTGGAGTTCGGCCTCCTTTCTGGAGAGCGTCCTCGCAACCGCGCCGCGGCTGCGGCTCGGCGCGAAGTTGTCGAGCAGGGTCCGCGCGGGAGACGTGAGATGCAGCACGCCCATGAAGGGAAGATCGGAGTCCTGGGCCGGCGCGCCACGCCGGGGCCGCAGCGTGAAGCCCGGCAGCGCAATGTCGCTTTGCGCGCCCTGGGATATCAGGAAGACGGAGCCGTCCTTTGCCGGAGCCCCCTCGATCGCGGTCCGGTCGGCGATGAGCGCATCGGGGAAGTAGCCCGCGAGAATCGGCCAGAGGTTGCGCCTGACGATGGTTTCGGGCGCGGACACGAGGTCCCTGGTATAGAGGCGAGAGGCCAGCTTCCGAAGTTTGCCCGCGCGCGCAGCCTTGGAGGCGAGGTTGCTGGTCTCCGAATTTGAGACGAAGGTTTCGGGCAGGTCTTCGAGCGATTTTTTGGCCATAAGCGCGGTCGAGGCCCGGGAAAGCCAATTTTCTCCCCTTAAGACCTATCACAAGGCCAATTTTCTGCCCATAAGCAAAAGCGACGGGCAATCGTCCCTACGCCGGCCGAGAGGGCGGCACCGGCTCGAAGTCGGGGGCGGCGACGCCGGCGATCTCGAGCGCCTCCGCCATGGTGCGCACCACGATGGGCGCGTCGCCGCTCTGCGACTGCAGCGCCTGGTAGAGTCGCGACGTGCCGTAGACGAGGTCTGTCGGCGCCACCAGGATGCGCCGCTTGCCGTGCAGCACGGGACGCTGCGCCGCGCGAGTCCAGAAATAGGCGGCGTCGAGCTCGTACTTCTCGACGGCGCCGAAATCGATGATGGCGTCCATGGCGCCGTGCCGGGCGACGAAGCGGCCGAGCTCGACCATCATCGCGCGGTGGATGTCGGGGTCGAGGGCGGCGCCGAACCTGACCAGCAGGAGCCGCGCCGCCCGATCGAACGCCAGGGTGAACATGGCGACCCCTCACCGTTGCTCTCCGTCATAACGCGCCTGCCGGCGGGGATTGTAAAGCGCGGCGGGGGCTCAGGAAGGGTCGATCCGCTCGTAGCGCGGCGCCGGGACGCCGACGATCTCCAGCGCCTCGGCCATGGTGCGCACGACGAAGGGCCGGTCGCCGGTGGCGGCCTGATGCATCTCGAACAGCCGCGACGTGCCGAAGGCGAGGTCCTGGGGCGCGACGAAGACGCGCTTGCGGCCGTGCAGCACGGCGCGCTCGCTCGCCACGGTCTTGAGGTAGGCGAGGTCGAGCGCATGGGTCTCGACGGCGCTGAAATCGACGATGGCGTCGACCAGGCCGTTCGCCGCGACGAAGCGCTGCACGGCGGCAACCATGGCGCGATGGATGTCGACCGTCAGCGTACCGGTGAAACGCACCAGCAGCAGCCCGGCCTCCCGGTCGTGGTCGAGCGTGAACATCGCCGGCATGCCCTCCTTCAACCGAAGGCGGGCATCACCTCCTGGCCGAAGCGCCGCATCGAGCGGAGCTGGCGGTCGTGATCCATCGCGCCGAATCCGGTCTGGCAGAGCAGGTGGCGCACGCCGGCGTCGCGCAGCTCGGCGACCTGCTCGCGCACGCGGCGCGGCGAGCCGTAGAGCGAGCCGGTCTTCATCGCGAAGGGGATGGCCGCGCTGTCGGGCACGGCCGGATCGGTCCAGGCGTTGAGCGCCGACGGGTCGGGCGCGAAGTCGCGTGGATTGTGCGCCTCGCGGACATGCATCATGTGGGCGCGCGTCTCGGCGAGCAGGCCGGCCAGCTCGTCCTCGGCCTGGGCGTCGGACTCGGCGACATAGACGTTGCGCCACAGCGCGCTCTGCGCCAGCAGCCGGTCCCGTGTCGCAGCGTCGTGGCCGCCGGCCTCGAGTCCCCTGCGATAGGTCGCCCAGCGCTCGGCGATGCGCTCGACCGGCAGGCGCGCGGTCAGGATCGGCACGCCGAGGCGGCCGCATTCCTCGAACGAGCCGGGCGAGATGACGCTGCGCCACAGCGGCGGCCCCGGTCGCTGCACCGGCTTCGGCCGGATCTGCGGCACGTGCAGCGTGTAGTACGCACCGGCGTGGTCGAACGGCGCGCCGCGCCAGGCGCGCTCCCAGAGGCCCTGCAGGATCTCGACCGACTCGTCCATGCGCTGGCGCGCGTCGGCGCTGCGCAGGCCGTGGCCGACGAACTCGTACTCGTTGTAGGCGGTGCCCTTGCCGATGCCGACGTCGATGCGCCCGCCGCTCAGGTTGTCGAGCAGCGCGAGCTGGGTGGCGAGCCGCACCGGATGATGGAACGGCATCTGCACCACGGCGAAGCCGATGCGCACCCGGCTGGTCTTGACCGCGAGCGCCGAGGCGAAGAGCAGCGAGTCGTTGTAGACGCTCTCGCCGGTGAAATAGTGCTCGGTCAGCCAGACGTCGGAGAAGCCGAGCGCCTCGGCCTCGCAGGCGAGCCCGAGGAGCTGGGCGATGCGGGCCGCGTCCTCGTCGGGCGAGGGCGAGAGGGCGAGCGTGAGCCAGCCAAATTGCATCGGCGCTGTTCCCAAGAATCGACTCCTTCGCGGGGCAGACTAGCGACGGGTCACCGTTTGGTCACTACGGCCGCGGCGCCGGCTTTTGCATGGTGGGAAATGCTCAGGATCGTCAAGGACTCCGTGCTGCGGGTCAGCCGCTCGCTCGGCTACGACATCGTTCCCCTGCGCGAGATGAAGGAGCGCGACCTCGCGCTGCATCTGCGCCAGCTGCTCGGCCGGCTGGAGATCGACTGTGTGCTCGATGTCGGGGCCAATGTCGGCCAGTACCGCGACTTCCTGCGCGAGCGGGTGCTCTATGGCGGGCCGATCGTCTCCTTCGAGCCGGTCGCGCGCCACGTCGCGGTGCTGCGTGAGCGCGCGCGCGCGGATCGCGCCTGGCACGTCGAGGGCTATGCGCTCGGCGCCGACGACGGCACGGCGCCGATCAAGGTGATGGTGTCGGACCAGTTCAGCTCGTTCCTCGAGCCCGACAACAGCCGGCTGAAGGACTACGCGGCCCTGAACACGCCCCGGGCGATCGAGGACGTGGCGGTGCGCCGCCTCGATTCGGTGCTGCCGGCGCTCGCCGCGCGGCTCGGCTTCCGGCGGCCCTACCTCAAGCTCGACACCCAGGGTTTCGACCTCCAGGTGCTGCGCGGGGCGACGGCGAGCCTGCCGTCGATGCGCGGGCTGCAGACCGAGGCCTCCGTCATCGGCATCTACAAGGACATGCCGGACTACATGGCGACGATCCGCTATCTCGGCGAGCAGGGCTTCGACGTCACCGGCTTCTATCCGGTGAGCCGCGACGCCTCGCTGCGGCTGGTCGAATTCGACTGCGTGATGATCAACCGTTTGACGGCCTGATACGTTTGCGACAGGAGCGTTACACTCGACACGCTGACGGGCTTTACACCCGGGCCGTCCGGCGGCGAAGATGCCGGCGGGGAAGTCGGGAAGCGAAGTCGTAACTTGGGGTTGAAGGAAATGCAGCCGCCCAACCGGGCCGGATTGCATGCGGCGCTGCATGCTATCCGGGATGCCGCGACACAGGTCAAGGTCTACGAGGCCCAGCCGATCGACGGTCTGACGGCCGCCATCGCCGCCCATCTCGCGACGGTGCGCGGCGCGGAGGGCCTCGGGGGTGAGGCGCTCGCCAGGCGCGACCGCATCGTGCAGCAATGCACCGCCGTGCAGGAGGCCGTGCAGCGCGCGCGCCAGTATCCGGAACACATCATGGCGCGCGCGGTGGTGCTCGACCAGGCGGCGGCGCTGGCGCGGCAGATCCGCGAGGCGGCGGAGTCGTTCGGCATGCGCTAGCGCGGCGCGCCGGCAAGTCACACCTTGATCACTGGAGGCGCCGTCGCCGCCGGTGTCTGCTGCGGGCGATGGATGTCTCGCCCGCTCTCGAAGGTCGTGTGCTCGCGCGTGCGCCGCGCTTCGACCGCATCGCCGTGTCGTCGGTGTTCGGCGACGCGCGCCTGGCCGGCACGTGGTCCGGCGCGCCGTCCAACGTCGCGAGCGCACTCGAGCGGCTCGGCGTGAAGGTCGCCACGCTGATGCCGCAGCTCGGCCGGTGGGACAAGGCGCGCATCGCGCTGATGCAGCTCGCGCGCGGCCACGGCCGGCCGCTGAGCGGCGAGCAGATCCTGCGCAGCCTCGACGCCCGGCGCCTGCATGCGCGCCAGGCCGCCGGGCAGGCCGCGGCGCTCGGCGTGACCAGGGTGCTGCATTTCGGCACGTTCGACCTGCCGGCGGTCGACGGCGATCGGGTCGAGCACTACCTCTACTGCGACCACACCTGGGATCTGTCGCGGCGCCATCACGTGCATGCCGACCGCTACACGGCGCGCGCGCTCGCCGACTTCGAGGAGGCCGAGTGCCTGGCGCTGCACGACCTCGCGCATGTCTTCACCTTCGGCGCCTACGTGCGCGACAACCTGATCGTTCACTACGGGCTGCAGCCCGACCGGGTCACGGCGGTCGGCTCGGGCTTCGGCGGCATCGAGCCTTTCACTGGCGCCAAGGATTACGGCCGGCCGCGGCTGCTGTTCGTCGCCAAGCACCTGTTCCGCGAGAAGGGTGGCGTGCTGCTGCTCGAGGCCTTCGCCCGGCTGCGCCGGGAGCGCCGCGACGTCGTCCTCACCATCGTCGGCGACGAGCGCAGCCGGCGCTTCGTCGGCTCGGCCGACGGCGTCGACTTCCGCGCCCACCTGCCGTGGCGGGAGCTGCAGCGGCTCTACCGCGACAGCACGCTGCTGGTGCAGCCGATGCTCAACGATCCGTGGGGCCAGGTCTATCTCGAGGCCATGGCTTCGCGCACGCCGGTCATGGGGCTCGCCCGCAACGGCCTGCCCGAACTCACCGACGGCGGCCGGCACGGCTTTCTGGTCGACCGCGCCGACGCCGATTCGCTGGCGCGGGCGATGCTCTGCGCTCTGTCGGATCCGGCGCGGCTCGAGCGCATGGCGATCGCCGGCCAGCGCTACGTGCTCGGCACGCACTCCTGGGACCGCGTCGCCGAGCGGATGGTCTTCCCCTGATGCGAACGACGAAAGGCGGCCCATGTCGGAACGGATTGCCCTGATCACCGGGATCACCGGACAGGACGGCGCCTATCTCGCCGACTTCCTGCTCAATCGCGGCTACGTCGTGCACGGCATCAAGCGTCGCGCGTCGCTGCTCAACACCGAGCGCATCGACTACCTCTACCGCGACCGCCACGACGCCGGGGTGCGGCTGTTCCTGCACTACGGCGACATGACCGACTCGACCAACCTGCTGCGCCTGATCGGCCAGATCAGGCCGACCGAGATCTACAATCTCGCGGCCCAGAGCCACGTCCAGGTCAGCTTCGAGACGCCGGAATACACCGCCAACACCGACGCCATCGGCACGCTGCGCATGCTCGAGGCGATCCGCATCCTCGGCATGCAGGACGGCGTGCGCTTCTACCAGGCCTCGACGTCCGAGCTGTTCGGCAAGGTGCACGAGACGCCGCAGCGCGAGGCGACGCCGTTCTACCCGCGCAGCCCCTACGCCGTCGCCAAGCTCTATGCCTACTGGATCACGGTCAACTACCGCGAGGCCTACGACATGCACGCCTCCAACGGTATCCTGTTCAACCACGAATCGCCGATCCGCGGCGAGACCTTCGTGACGCGCAAGATCACGCGCGCCGTCGCCGCCATCGAGCGCGGACTGCAGGAGCGCCTCTATCTCGGCAATCTCGACGCCCGGCGCGACTGGGGCCACGCGCGCGACTATGTCGAGGGGATGTGGCGCATCCTTCAGCAGGAGCGGCCCGACGACTACGTGCTGGCGACGGGCGAGACCCACACCGTGCGCGAGTTCGTCGAGCTCGCCTTCCGCCAGATCGACCGCGCGATCGAATGGCGCGGCAGCGGCGACGACGAGCGCGGCTGCTGCCGGCGCACCGGCAAGGTGCTGGTCGCGCTCGACCCGGCCTATCGCCGGCCGACCGAGGTCGACCTGCTGCTGGGCGACCCGGCCAAGGCGCGCGAGCGGCTCGGCTGGACGCATCGCACCAGCTTCGAGCAGCTCGTCGCCGAGATGGTCGAGGCCGACCGTGTCGTCATCAAGTCCATGGGAGATCGGTATGCGCAACCCGTCCTACACGCTGCGCAATAAGCGCGTCTGGGTCGCCGGCCATCGCGGCCTGGTCGGCAGCGCCCTGGTGCGGCGCCTGCAGGGCGAAGGCTGCGAGATCGTCGTCGCGCCGCGCGAATCGGTGGATCTGCGCCGGCCCGACCAGGTCGAGCGCTGGATGGCGGAAGCGCGGCCGCAGGCGGTGTTCGTGGCCGCCGCCAAGGTGGGCGGCATCCATGCCAACGACACGCGGCCGGCCGAGTTCATCTACGACAACCTGATGATCCAGAGCAACATCGTCGAGGCGGCGCGCCGCGTCGGCGTCGAGAAGATGATGCTGCTCGGCTCGTCCTGCATCTATCCGCGGCTCGCGCCCCAGCCTATCCCGGAGACGGCGCTGCTGACCGGCCCGCTCGAGCCGACCAACCAGTGGTACGCCGTCGCCAAGATCGCCGGCATCAAGCTCGGCCAGGCCTACCGGCGGCAATACGACTGCGACTTCATCTCCGTCATGCCGACCAATCTCTACGGGCCGGGCGACAATTTCGACCTGCTGTCGAGCCATGTCGTGCCGGCCCTCATCAACAAGGCGCACAACGCCAAGACCAGCCGGGCACCGACGATCGAGGTGTGGGGCACGGGCGCGGTGCGCCGCGAGTTCCTCTACGTCGACGACGCCGCCGACGGCATGGTCCATCTGATGAAGAACTACTCGGACGAGGGCATCGTCAATCTCGGCCCTGGCACCGACGTGCCGATCATCGATCTGGTCGCGCTGGTGTGCCGTGTCGTCGGCTACAAGGGCGGCGTGCGGTTCGATGCCAGCCGGCCCGACGGTGTGCCGCGCAAGATGGTCGACACCACCTTCGCCGCGTCGCTCGGCTGGCAGGCGAAGACTCCCCTGAAGCAGGGCCTCGAGGCAACCTATCGGTGGTTCGTTGACAACGTCGCATCCGAAGCGCGCCGGGCCGTCGCCTGACGCATCGTTCGCGACGGATCATCTGAAGCAGGATGTGGGGCGCCGCTCCCGACGGGGCGGTGCCGTGCTGCTGGGCGCGCAGATGGTGCGGGTGGCGGTCCAGCTCCTGGCGCTGGTCATGCTGGCGCGCCTGCTGCCGCCGCAGGCGTTTGGCCTGCTGGCCATGGTCGGTGCGGTGAGCATCGTGCTCGACCTCGTCAAGGATTTCGGGCTCTCGACGGCGACCATCCAGCGGCAGGAGATCGGCCACGCTCAGGTCTCGGCCCTGTTCTGGATCAACGTCGGTCTGGGCGCGGGTATGGCGGGGCTGCTGTTCGTCGCCGCGCCGCTGCTCGCGTCGTTCTATGGCCAGCCGGAGCTCACCGACGTGGCCCGTTGGATGTGCCTCGGCTTCCTGGCGAGCAGCCTGACGGTGCAGCACTGGGCGCTGCTGCGCCGACAGATGCGCTTCGGTGCCATTGCCGGCATCGAGACCGGCGCAGAGATCGCCAGCGCGGCCCTGGCCATCGCCGCCGCCGCCTCAGGCGCGGGGTACTGGGCGCTGGTGCTGCAGCGCATCGCTTCACCGGTTCTGTCGATGGCCGCGAGCTGGTGGATATGCGGCTGGAGACCGGCGGCTCCCCGGCCCTCCATCTTCAGGGCCGGAGGGCTGCGCCATCTGCTGGCCTTCGGCGCCGGGGTCATGGGCGGCGGACTTGCCGCCGCCTTCAGCCGGAGCATCGACCAGATCCTGGTCGGCTGGCTGTGGGGCGCCTCGGTGCTGGGTCTCTACGAGCGGACGACCCGGCTGCTGATGCTGCCCGTCAACACCATCAACGCGCCGGTCTATGCGGCGGCGATGCCGGCCCTGAGCCGGCTGGTCGACGATGCGACGCGCTACCGGGCGCTGTTCGGCCAGATGATTCAGAAGCTCGCGCTGCTCACCATGCCGGCGTTCGGGCTGTGCGCCATGGTCGCGGACTGGGTCGTGATCGTCCTGCTCGGCGAGGCATGGCTCGAGGCGGTGCCGCTGGTGATGTTGTTCAGCCTTGCCGCCCTCGCCCTGCCGGTGCAGATGGCGGCGGGCATCCTCTACATGACTCACGCCCGAGGCGGCGAGCTCCTGCGTGCCAGTCTGGTCGACGCGGCCATCGTCCTGGCGGCGATCCTGGTCGGCCTTCGCTGGGGCGTGGTGGGCATTGCCGCATCGCTCGCGAGCGTCGGGCTCGTGATCCGCGCGCCCGTCGCGTTCTGGCTGGCAACGCGTGGCCAGCCGGTGGCGATGGGCGATATCTGGCGCGCGATCGCGCCGCCCGCGACGGCGTCGCTGGCCATCATGGCAGCCGTCTGGTCGCTGCGCCAGCTGGTGCGCTCCCCGGATGGACCGTCGCTCGGGGCGATCGCGGCCGCGACCGCGACGGCCATAGCGACGTTGATCGTCGTGCTCATTGCCTGGCCCGATACGCGCCGCGAGGCGCTCGTGCTGTCGCGTCGTGTCGGCGGCCTTCTCCCGACAGCACGCGGGCGATAGTTCAGCTGCCGACCGTCTTGCCGTCCTCGTCGGAAGTCGGGTCACCCGCCTTCATGCGCAGGCGGCCGTTGCCGTCGACCCACAGGCGCCAGTCCCCGAGGCGGACGAGATTGTGGCTGCGCCAGCTGCCGCCGAAGCGCGCGCCGCCGGCGGAATTGCTGGCCATCTCGACCGCCTCGAAGCCGTCCTCGTATTCGATCGCACCGCTCGGCGCGATGATCGTGGCGCGGGCGTTCTTCCGGCCGCCGATGCGCGCCAGTCCCGCCGACCTGGCCCGCCCGTCGCCGCTGCCGCCGCAGCCGATCATGACGAGCTGACTCACGACATAGGCATGGATCAGCCGTTGCTGCTTGAAGATGGAATAGGCGGTGCAGCCGATCAACGTGCCGAAGTTCTGCAGCCAGATTCCCGCACCGCCACGCGCATAGTCCGGCGCCGACTCGAAGTTGTTCTCGAACCCGCAGTTGGAGAGCAGGGTGCATCCGTTCTGTGCTGCCAGGCCATGGCGGCCGTTCAGCAGGAAATAGCAGCCGTGGTAGCCGACGTCGTAGCAGTTGTTGATCATCGACGCGCCATACTGTCCGTTCTGGCCGAACACGCAGCCGAAGACGTGGATCGCCGAGAGAATGCCGGCCTGCGCGCCATGGGCGAAAGTGGCGCCGTTCTTCTTGTTGTCGCGGAAGTAGCAGTTGATGATCTGGCCTTCGAATACATTGCCGATCAACTGCATGCCGTCGCCGCCGCAGCCCTGGATGGCGATGTCGTGCAGGCCGAAATTGTAGAGATAGTGCTCCTTGTGCTCGCACTCGATGTAGAGACCATGGCCTTCGCGACCGGTGCCGAGGATGTCGAGCCCTTCGATGGTGAAGAACCGATGGGTCGAACGGCTGATGAATTCCAGCACATTCGCTCCATTGGCGATGGTCGAATGTAGGCGTGCGCCGTGGGCGACGATGCCATGACGACGCGTGAGATCGCCGCGCTGACCGGTCGGCGGTGCGATGCGCAGGGTGCGGCCCACGCGATAGGTGCCCGGGGGCAGCATGAGGAACCCTGGGCCATCGGGAGCGAAGGCCGCATCCAGCGCCGCCTGCAGTGCAGCGCCGTCGTCGGCCGTACCGTCGCCCCGCGCGCCGAAGCTCGCGGCGGAAAGCATCTGGCGCGCCGTTTGCGCCGGCCGGGGATGGCTCTGGGCGAGCGCCGCCAGCGGTGCGGCCGTCAGGGCTGCGCCGGCGCCGAGCCCCAGGAGCGCGCGTCGATCGGTCATGGCGAACCTCGTGCCAGTCGGGGAAACCTTCGGCGAAGCAGACTCGGGCCCGCGTATCGTTCCGCCGGCTCCACGGTGGCGGTCTGCAGGCTTCGGGCGTGAACAACGGAGGCTGCCGCCGCCATCATCAGCACGGCCCAGGTCTTCGGCCCCACATAGGATCCGGACGCCTGCCCGAGGATCAGCCAGACCGTCCAGCAGAAGGCGAGGCTCGAGACGCCCAGCTGCCGCAGCCAAAGGGAAAGGGCAACGAGGATCAACGAACCCCACACCAGGCCGAGATAGATCCAATGCAGCCAGAAGTAGTTGGTGATCACGTCGGCGATCTTGGGGATGCGCCAAGCCGAGTCGAACGCCGCGGAATTCATGTAGACGGTGGTGACGTCGTTGGCGATGAAGGGTTCGCCCGTGAGGCCCGCCCCGGCGACGGGATGCTTGTGGAACATGTCGAACGCGACCAGCATCGGACCGGTGAAGCGATAGAAGAAGCTGGCATCCTTGCCACGCTCGAAGTCCGCCAGCCGCTCGGCAAAGAGGACCTTCCCGAGAACGACGGCGATGCCGACCACGAGCAGCGAGATGGCGACCGTGCCGATGATCCGCGTCGCGCGGGCTCGGCCGCCGCGCTCTCCCCCGAGAAAGACGAGGTAGGGGCAGGCCAGCAACAGCATCAGCACCAGCGTGGGGCCGGGCAGGACGACGACGCCCATCCCGATCAGAGCGACGTAGACGAGGAACTTCAGGCGCCAACGGGAAAGTGCCAGCCAGACGGCAGCGAACTGGGTATAGGCGAAGGTCACGGCCGAAGGTTCAGACGTGAAAAGCTTGGGCCTCACCTTGCCATAGAGCAACTCATCACGGCGGTCGGCATCGTAGACCTGCCCGGCGTTGTAAAGAACTTCGCGGACGCGATCGCTGATATCGCGCAGCCCCGTGTGGGCCTCGAGCAGGCAACCGACGATGATGAACAGGCAAAAGGCCAGCAGAATGGCGGCGATCTGGTCGCGACTGCCGTTGATGATGGCGAGGAAGAACGCATAGGCGATGACCAGCGAGTAGGTGATCTGCACCAGCCCGGTGAACCGCTTGCTGAGGAACGAGATGTCGGTGGCAGACAGGATCGAGCCGAGATACAGCGTCACCACCAGCAGGAGGCCGGCCAGATGGCGCGGCTCGATGCGGTCCCGCCAACGCCACAGCAGGAACAGGCCGGCAAGGCCGGACGGCGCGCAGGTCAAAGGGATCGTCGACGTGATCTGCAGCGAAACGCCGAGATAGAGACCGAGAAGGAACGTGACGATCAGCACTACGTCAAGCGCGTTCAACCCCTCGCCTGAAGCGTTGTCGCGCGCGGTCAAGCGGCTGCCTCCGCTCTCCGGCCGAGCACCGAGACGATGCGATGGCCGCGGTTCGCCCAGTCGAAGCGGTCGCTACAGGCGGCGTAGGCACGGTCCTGCAGCCGATTCAACCGGTCGATGTCGTCGATGGCTTCCAGGACCCCGTGGGCGAGCGCGGTGTGGTCGGGGAAGAGCATGACGCTGTCGTTGTGGGTCAGCGGCACGCCCGCGAACGATCCGTTCAACGCGAAGACGGGGATGCGATTGAAAACGTATTCGAGCACCTTGAGCTTGAATCCGCCCCCGTTGCGCTCCGGCACGATGGCGATGCGCGCTTCGTCCAGGTGCCGCGTGACGTCTGGGACGGTCCCGGTGAAGCGGGTCGCCGTGGCCTGTTGGCGCAGGCGATCGAAGAACGATGCCTCGCCACTGCCCACGGCCAGGAGTTCCGCGCCGCGTTCGGCGAACATCGGATCCGCCACTTCGACGAACTCCTCGAGGTTCATGCGCTTGGCGATCCAATCGAAGGAGCCGACGATCACGGCGCGCCGCGGCACCGCCGGATCGATGCGCCTAAGCGGCAGCCGGCGGCCCTGATATCCGGGGGTCACGACATCCATCGGCTTGTCGCTGCGTCGCGCCCGATAGAGCGACAGATCCTCTGCCGTTATCGCCGTCACGAAGTCGACCTTGTCGACGAGCTCTCGCTCCAACCTCATGACCTTCAAGGCATCGAGCCGCACGGCCTGTCTCCTGAGCAGCAGCTTCTGGCTCTGGGCGATCTGACTTCGCAGACTTTCCTCGTGGTTGTGCGAGACATAGATCAGTCGAGGCCGGTGCGACCGGCCGGCATAGTGGCGCAGCACGTCGTGCAATGCCCATCCGACGGAGATGCCATCGAAGACGATGCCGTCCCAGTCGTTGTCCTTCAGGAGCCTGCCGAGTTCCTGTCGCATTCCGGCGGTGCGACATCGATAGGCGATGTGCGGCAGTCGTGACGCCAGGCTGCCGATCCGCGTGTGGAGCGACGTGGAGGTGTCTTCCGGCAGCCACCAAACGATGTTGTCGGTTCGCTCCCCCCAGGCGCGTGGAGAGTCGGCGCGTCGCAAGCCGAGCACCTCGAGCTCGGCACCGGCCGCGGCAACGGCCGCGATGAGGCCGCCGGAATAGACGAACTGGCCATTGTATCGCGGCTCGGGGTCGGCGAGCGTGAGCCAAAGGCAGTGCAATCGTCGCTCGCGTGCGCCTTCAGAACGCGTGGCGCCCGGTAAAGCCTCCGAAGATCGTGCGCACGATGATCCGGAGGTCGAGCCCGATCGACCAGTGCTCGATGTAGTAAAGGTCATGCTCGACCCGCTTCCTTATCTGTTCGACGGTGTCGGTCTCGCCGCGCCAGCCGTTGACCTGAGCCCATCCCGTGATGCCCGGCTTCACGCGATGGCGTGCGTCGTAGTACTTGACGGCTTCCTGGTAGAGGAGGGGCCCGGCCTTGGCGGCGAGTGCGTGCGGGCGCGGGCCGACGATCGACATTTCGCCGCGCAGCACGTTGATGAACTGCGGCAGTTCGTCGAGGCTGGTGCGCCGCAGGAACGCACCGAGCCGGGTCACGCGCGGATCGTTGCGTCGAGTGAGTTGCTCCGCCTTGGGGTCGCTCATGTGCGCGTACATCGTGCGGAACTTGAGAACCTCGATCAGCCGGTTGTTGTAGCCGTAGCGCTTCTGGCGGAAGAGAACAGGGCCGGGGCTGTCCCATTTAATGACCGCCGCGATCGCCAACATGAGTGGCGAGATCAGCGCCAGGATCATGGCGGCGAGTACGCGATCCTCGATCGCCTTCATGATCCAGCGACCGTCGCGCAGCGGCCTGTCGATGACATTGAGGAAAGTGTGGCCGGCGATGTGGCTCGCCTCGACCGCGCCGAGCTTGAGGCCGAAGGCGTCGGGCGCCAACCGGACGTCGACGGGGACCAGACTGAGACGGTTGAGGGTATCGACCAGCGGCCGGTCTTCGCCCAGGGGGAGGGCCACGATGACGGTGTCTATTGCGTAGCGCCGGGCGTCCTCAACGAGATCGGCGACGGTGCCGCGAATTGGATGGCCCATGCATAGCGCCGGCAGATGGTCCGCCTGCTCGTCGTAGACTCCGACGATGCGTAGATTGCTCGATTGGGCGTTGAGGTCGCGCAGCAGGCGTTGGCCGATCGGCCCCGCGCCGACGATGGCGACGACTTCGCCGAGCCGTCCTTCGTCGGCCCAGTAGTGCACCAGACGCGACAGCACCAGGCGGCTGCCGCCCAGGACGATGGTGGCGCCCGAGAACCAGGCGGCGACCCATGGTCCGTCGGCGGCCGTCAGTGGCTCGAAGACGTGCGTTGCGCCGACCAGGCATCCGAGCGTCAGCGGCCAGCCCACGAATATCCGGGCAAGGGCCGAATCGAGCCGGCCGAAGACCGAGAATTTGTGTGCGCCCGCGAGATGAAGCAGGTTGACGCCGATCACGGCGCCAAGCGCCACGATGAGTCCGCCAAGACTCCAATCGACGTCCCGGGCGTTCCAATGCAACGCGGCGACACCCGTGCCGAAGATCGCCGCCAGGTCCATGGCGACCATGAACCGGCTGATGAAGGCTTCCGATATCGTCCGGCCGCGGCCAAAGGGGGTGGCCGCGTCGACTTCGAGCAATGCCCGTTCAAGCGGAATCACGGTAGATCCCGGCCTGACTTGATTCTTCATGATGATGCTCCTTGGCGAGCGATTGTCGCCGCGTGGAGATCAGCGTGTTGTGATCAAAGTGCGACCCCTCGATCGGTCACATGGAAAGCACAAGCGAGGCGAAGCGTTGCGGGCTCTGCGCCTCGGTGAAGCGCCTTGCCGCGGCGCGGTCGATGAAGGTCGTCGGACCGAGTTCGACCATGCGGGCGATCCCGCGTGCGAGCTGCGAAGAGTCGGAGGAATCCACGGCCACACCGAGGCCGTGATCTCGCGTGAGTCGGCCGACGAGGCCGAACTCCTGCGCCAGCACCGGCCGGCCGGCGCGCGCCGCCCACAACAGCACGCCGCTCGAGCCGACGAAGCGTTGATACGGCGCCAAGACGACATCGCTCCGTCGCACCAGTCCGGCGAGTTCGCCGCCGGCGAGCCGTCGGTCGTCGATACGCAACCACAGTTCGGGGCGCTGGTGCGTCAGCTCCAGGAACTTCCGCTCCAGGCGCTGGCGCAGGGCGGGATCGACCTTGCCCGCGAGCAGCACGGCGACACGCGCGGCCGTCGATGGCGACAGTTTGCTCAATGCATCGAGAATCGCGAGTGGCCCCTTGCGTTCGGCAAGATACCCGAACAGCAGGAAGCCCACGCGACCGGGAGGGACGAAGTCGTCGCTGGCCGAGGGCGTGCCCGGCAGTTCGGCCGGGAGGTGGGCCGGGTCCGGCAAGGTTTCGACCTTGTCGCCGCGCGGATAGCTGGCGCGCGCATGGGCCGGGAAAAAAGGATCGAGGGAGAACACGCGCGAGAGACAGCGGTTGCGCAGCATGAGGCGATAGAGAACCGCCTTGCGCAGATCGCGCAGGTTCTCGGTCAGGCTGGGCACGTAGCGCCCCAACTCGCCGTAGTGCACGGAAGGTCGGAACAGGATGCCCGACACCGACGCCCCGCCAAAACCCAGGCCGAGCGCCAGCGGCAGGCAGAGGAGGTCGACGGTCAGGAAAAAACCGGATCGGGCGGCATTGCGCTTCAGATGTCGCCGCATCGTCCACCAGCGGGCGAAGGCCGCCAGCGCCAGGGGCCGCATGGTGCACAGGCGCTCTTCCATCCTGGATAGTTCGAGCAACCGGATGCGATCGGCCGCACCGTCGGGAATCGAACGGCCCAGCGGCGCGCGAAGTTTGCGCGGGATCAGCAGGCATATCTCGGTGCCCGCCCCCTGGACGGCCACGAAAGTCATCAAATGCTCGAGCCATTCCTGCGAATGGCCCTCGGCGTCGGGTTCGAAGATCAGTATCCGGCGACGATCAATTTCTGGCGACGAGCTCATCGAGGCGACTCATGAAAGCGCCGAGGATCTGCGGCTTGGCGTAATGCTGCTCGACGAATTGCCGGCCGTGACGACCGAGTTCGGCCCGCAGCTGCGGCGCGTCGGCGAGACGCAGCACGGCGTCGGCAAAGCTCTCGCAGTCGTCGGGTGGAACACAAAGGAAGGCGCCGCTCTGTCGCTGCAATTCCCATAACGTGCTGCCCGGAAGCGCCGTTGCCACGAAGGGGCGCCCGGCGGCCATGATGTTGAAGACCTTTGACGGCACGGCAAAAGCGGCAGCCCCGGGATTCTGCGGCACCAGATGGATGTCTCCCGCGGCGAGGGCGTCGGCCATGGAGTCGCTGGACTGGAGTTGCTCGAGTCGCAGATTGCGCAGGCCGCGGCGGCGGATGTCGTCGTCGAGTGCCGCCAACTGGTTGCCATCGCCACGCAAGACGACTTCGATATCGGGGCGCCGCGAGGCGAGGCACTCGGCCATGTCGATGACCTGGCCGAGTCCCTGCTTACGGCCCAGATTGCCGCTGTAGAGCACCCTGATGGAGGAGCGCGCGGGAACCTCGATCGGGTGGATGTGCTCGGTGTCGACCCACAGCGGCACGATCTCGATCGGAGTGGTCACGCCGATCTGGCGCAATTGCCGTTTCATTTCGCGAGACAGCACCATGACGAGGTCGCATCGATTGAGGAGCGACCGCTCGGCGGCGCGCATGAGATCGACCAGGCGGCCGTTGCCCGCCATGCCGAGCTTGTCGGCCAGTCCCGACTGGATGTCGTGAACGATGGCGATGCACACGCCGCCCTTGCGCCTGGCCGCCACGGCCAGGGCGACGCAGAGGATCGAGGGACAGAGCGCCAGGACGACGGGATGGCGCGTGATGCGCCCACGCGACAACGCCACCAGGCCACGCACGAGAAAGCCGCCCTCGTTGACGATGCGGGCGAGGGCGGAAGTCCGCCGTGGCGCACCCGACCGCAGCCGTTCGACGGCGACGGCGCCGACGGTCTCGCGTTTCAGCCGTCCGTTGCGATAGGCGGGAAACACCGTGTCGCCGGGATAGTGCGGCAGCCCGCTCACGACCGTCGTCGTCCAGCCGTGACGCGCCAACCAATCCGCGATGTCGCTCGTGAAAGGTGCCGATCCGATCAGCTCCGGCCAGAAGTACCGGGTGACAAACAGGACCTCAGGTGGCGTCGACATGACTCTCGTCAGCCGAACGTTGCCTTGGTCGGCCTCGCATACTCGTAGAAGGGATCGCGATAGCCGTATTGCCGGTACTGCTTGGACACCACGCGGGTCATGACGACGCCGGCGACATCGCCCTGGGCGTCGATGATCTGCTTGAGAGCCTCGAGCATCGCGTCCTGGCGCGTGTGTCCCCAACGCACGACGAACAACACCTTCTCGACCAGCCGCGCGAGCGCAAGCACGTCGGCCGTCACCAGGGCTGGCGCGGTGTCGAGAAGGATGAAGTCGTAGTGCGGGACGAGGGCGTCCAACAGGTGACGCATGCGTGGCGAGCTCAACAGATGGGCCGACCTCGGACTCCAGTTGCCGCTCGTGAGCACGTCCGCTCCCGACAGGACGTCGTGATGGATGAGATCGTCGAGCATCACCTCGGTCTTCTCGGCGAGCAGGCCTGCGAGGCCTTCCTTGTTGTTGCAGTGGAAGATCTGGTGGAGCTTCGGCGAGCGCCAGTCGCAGTCGATCAGCAGGACGCGCTTGCCGTTACTGGCGAGCAGTCGGCCGAGCGAGGCGACCATGACGGACTTGCCCTCCGATGGCGTCGCCGAGCTTACGAGGATCGTCTTGGGCGAGGCGGACGCCTCCGAGAGCTCGATGCCGATCTGGGTGCGTCTGAGCGATTCGCTGAAGGCCGAACTGGGGTGGCGCAGTACCTGCATGGCCGGGGGCGTGCGGCCGGAGACCTGCGGCACCATTGCCAGCACGGGCAGGCCGGTCAGCGCCTCGACCTGGTCGGCACGACGGAACGTGTGGTCGCCGCCTTCGCGCAGCAGGGCCAGCGCCGATCCCAACAGCAGGCCGCCGACGCCACCGAGAAAGGCGATGAGCGGCTTGGGCGGATAGGTCGGCCGTTCGGCGGGCGCGGCCGGGGACACCAGCTTGGCGTTGGCCTGAGCGATGGTCTCGGTGCCCATGTTCTGCTTGACGCGATTGAGCATCGCCTCGAGCAGGTTGCGGTTGACCTGTGCATCGCGTTCAAGCGCCTCGAGCTGGATCGAGTCGTTGTTTACTTCGCCCATCTGGCCTTTCAGCCGCTCGAAGTTCTGGCGCAGCGCCTCGTAGCGCGCGGTCGCGGTCCGCGCTTCGCGGGCAAGGCCGTCGATGATCTTGGCGACTTCTCCCGCGACCCGGCGCTGGATGTTGCCGACCTCGGCCCGCGCATTCACAATGTTGGGATGGCGTGCGCCGTAGGTCGCGGACATCTCCGCCGCCCGCCGCTCCGCATCCGCCTGCTGCTGCTTCAACACCGTGATCAGGGGTGACCGCAGCACCTCGGGTACGCTCTCGCCGCCCAGGCTGCCGCTCCGCATCTCCTGCGCCTCGTTGAGCCTGGACTCGGCCTCGGCCTTGGCGGTCTGGGCGGCGACGAGCTGGCTGTTGAGTTCGCTGAGCTGCTGCGCCGTGACCCCGGTGGCGTTGTTGCTGCGATAGAGGCCGTGAGCGCGTCGATAGTCCTCGACCGCCTGGTCCGACTTGCTGACCTGCTCGCGCAACTCGTTCACGCGGCCGAGCAGGAACTTGTCGACGCGATCCATCGCGGCGACCTTCTCGCCGCGCTGATACTCGAGATAGGCATCGGCGAGCGAGTTGGCGACGGCGGATGCCGTCGCGGGATTCTGCGCTTCTGCCTTGACGCTCAGCACGTGCGACCGCCCGAGCAGCGACACGTCGACATGCGAGAGCAGGACGTCGATGATCCGATTCTCCCGTGCCGTCGCCGCATCCGCCGGCCGTGGCGAAGGGCGGGCCGGCGTCAAGTCGGCGAGCCAGCGGTCCGCGGCCGGCGGCAGATAGGTCGCCGGATTCAGCGCCCGGCTCCAGAACGTCGGCTTCCGAAGTTCGGGGTTGAACTCCGGATCTTCGTGCAGCTTCAGCCGGTCGATGACCGTCTTGGCGATGTTGCGCGACTGCAGGACGAAGCCCTCGTTGGCGACCCTCTCTGCGTCGGGGCTGACGTCGGCGACGATCGCTTCGGCGTTGAGAACGCGTGCCTCGGGCACGCCGACAAGCACGCGCGCCTCGGAGACGTAGTAGGACGGCAACGAGAGGGCGATCGCACCGGCCAGAACGCCCAACCCGATGGTCCAGGCGGCGATCATGCCGCGCCGCCGCCACAGCTTGCGCAGGGTCTCGAGCAATCCCTCCTCGGCAGGAGGCGCCGGGCGCAGCGCCGGTGCCGGAAGGACCGGCGCCAGGCGCTCGACGGCGGGCACCGTCCGCAATGCGGTGCCCCGCCGCGGCAGACGCGGATACTCGTCGGTCATGTGCACCATCAGAAGTACCGTTCGCGAACCTGGATCGTGTCGCCGGGTCGCACGCGCGACTCCTGCGTTGCCGCCACCCTCACCGTGCGGCCCTCGACGACACGCTTGATGTAGAAGTTCGACATGTTGGCGCGATAGGTCTGGCCGCCGGCGGTGGCAATGGCATTGAGCACGCTCATGTCGGTGACGTAGGGATAGCTGCCCGGCCTCTGGACCTCGCCGACGACGTAGAACGGACGTCGGGTCGCAACTTCCACGGCAACGCTTGGATTGCGCAGATAGTCGGGATCGAGCTTGTCGGCGATCGCGCCCTGCAGCTGCGTCGGCGTCATGCCGTTGGCGGGCACGTTGCCGATCAGCGGAAAGGCCAGCACGCCGTTGCCGTCGAGCACGTACTCGCCCGTGAGGTTCGGCTGGCCGTAGACGATGATGCGCGTGCGATCGTTCGGCCCGAGCTGGTAGTCCGGCGGTGCAGCGGCGCTGACGGGCGTCGGTGCGAGATTGCTGCTGGTGTCGGCGACAATGGGCGTGGGGTCGTTGTCGCCGCAGGCGCCGAGTGTCAGCAACGCGACCGCCATGCCGCGGCAGAGGATCGATCCAAGGAAGCGGAGATCGGCGAGCATCGTATTCACCTCTCGAAGAATCTCGGGCGAACGCTCGATCGTGCGCCGGAGTGGAACTCGATTCCTAACGCCGCGTCGGTTGCATCCGGTGTGACCAATCCGGGACATCACGACCCGGACGCCGCGCGGCTCAGGTGCGGCCGTAGGTGTCGGAGATACGCACGATGTCGTCCTCGCCGAGATACGGGCCCGACTGGACCTCGATGAGCTGGAGCGGCAGCTTTCCCGGATTCTCCAGCCGGTGCTCCATGCCGATCGGGATGTAGACCGACTCGTTCTCGCGCACGAGCATGCGGTCCTCGCCGCGCTGGACGAGAGCGGTGCCGTGCACGACGACCCAGTGCTCGGCGCGATGGTAGTGCTTCTGAAGGCTGAGCTTGCCGCCCGGCTTGACGGTGATGCGCTTCACCTGGAAGCGCTCGCCCGAATCGACCGAGCGGTAGTTGCCCCACGGGCGATACCCCGTTACGTGCCGGTCGGATTCGGGCCGCTTGCGGCGGCGCATCGCCTCGACCAGGGAAGAGACCTGCCGTGCGTCATCGGCGTTGGCCACCAGCACGGCGTCGTCGGTCGCCACGACGACGATGTTGTCGACCCCGATGGCCGCCACCAGGCGGCCTTCGGTCCTGATGTAGGAGTTGCGCACCCGTTCGGCGACCACGTCACCCTGCAGCACGTTGCCGGCGTCGTCCCTGGCGCCGATCTCGCGCAGGGCATGCCACGAGCCGACGTCGCTCCATGCCATGTCGACCGGCACCACGACCGCCCGGTCGGTGTGCTCCATGACGGCATGGTCGATCGACCGCGCCGGCGCCTCCGCGAAGGCCGCGTCGTGCAGTCTGAAGAATGCCAGGTCCTCGCTGCCCGACGCCACTGCCCGCTCGCAGGCCGCCAGCATGACGGGATCGATACGCGACAGTTCGTCGAGGTAGGCCCGCGCGCCCAGCAGGAAGATGCCGCTGTTCCAGAAGAACCCGCCGTCGCTCATGAAGCGGTTCGCCGCCTCGTGATCGGGCTTCTCGACGAACCGGTCGACCGCCAGCACGCCGTCGTCTCCGTTCAGCGGTGGGCCGCCCTGGATGTAGCCGTAGCCGGTCTCGGCGCGGGTCGGCTTGATGCCGAACGTGACCAGGCGCCCCTGCTGGGCCGCGGCCAGGCCGCGCATGACCGCGCGATGGAACTCGGCCGGCTCGGAGATGACGTGATCGGAGGGCTGCACCAGCATCAGCGCGTCCGGATCGCGTGCGAGCAGCCACAGAGCGGCGGCCGCGATGGCCGGGCCGGTGTTGCGAGGCGAGGTCTCCAGCAGGATGGCCTGCGGCACGACGCCGATCTCGCGAACCTGCTCGTCGATCAGGAAGCGATGCTCTTCGTTGCAGATGACGAGCGGTGCCGCGAACCCGACGTCGTTCAGATTGCGCGACACCGTCTCCTGAAGCAACGACTGCGACGACACCAGCGGCAGCAGCTGCTTCGGGTAGGCCGCCCGCGACAGCGGCCACAGGCGCGTGCCGGCGCCACCCGACAGGATCACCGGATGGATCTGAGCCGACCCCTGGCGCTGGAACCTGGCGAGATCCGCATCGGCAAGAACGTCCATGGCCGGCAAGCTATGGACGGCCGTGGCTAGCGGCCAGTGATCAAATTGTGCGTCGCGGCGATCAGCCGTCGCAGCGCGGCAACACGATCGTCACGGAGAGGCCGCCGCCCAGACGATTGATCGCGCTGACCTGTCCGCCGAGCGCCTCCACGTTTCGTCGCACCATCCACAGACCGAGACCGGCGTGTGCCGCCTTGACGGATGTTGCAGCGCGTTCGGCCTCCTCGGGCCGCGACGAGAAGTAGCGCTCGAAGATTCGCTCCAGTCGGTCGGGCGGCACGCCGGGACCTTCGTCGTCGATTTGCAGCTCGACGGTGTCCTTCGTCTGGCCGAGCGTCAGCACGATGGTGCTGCCGCGCGGCGAGAAACTCGTGGCGTTCTCGAGGACGTTCTGAAGCACGATCTCCAGCATTCCCCTGCCGGCCAGCACCATGACGCCGTCGTCGAGCCGGCGAATCAGCCGGATGTCGCGGCTTGCCATGATCTCGCGGAAGTTGAGCGTCGCCTCGCCGACCAGCTGCGTCAGGTTGGTCGGCACGCGTGGCGATTCGATCATGTCGGCGGTGTTGTTGTCGAAGCGCTGGGCGGCGTTGACCAGGGCGAGCAGCCGCGCCAGCGAGGAGTCGATGATCTCGAGCGCCCGCCTGGCGCGCTGGTCGTCGGCGACGACGGTGCGGCGGACCGGGCTGAGCGCCGACTGGATGGCCGCGAGGGGACTCTTGAAGGAGTGCGCGTTGTCCTCGGCCGACTGGCGGATCTGGTGCGACAGCCGTTTGAGGTCGAGCACCAGCTTGTCGAAATCGCGCGCCACGCTCGACAGCTCGGGAACGACATTGCGCTGCGAGAAGGCATAGTCGCCGATGCGGCCCTGTCCGATCTGTCCGGCGACCTCGCGAAAGCGGCGCAGGCTGAGCCGGATGCTGAGCGCGGCGAGGCCGGCGATGATGGCGAGCACCAGGTAGATCGCGGCGGCGACGCGCACCGCGCGCGTCTCCCAGTAGGGCCGGCCGATCGAGGTGCTGAGGAATTCCGATGTCCGATGGGTCGAGGTCAGCACCCAGCAGCCGTTGTCGTCCTTGACCGGAATGATCGAGGTCAGCAGCTCGACCGTGCCGTCCGCCTGCTTGTACCGCATCTCGTAGGGAGATTCCCAGATGCAGGCCTGCGATAGCCGCTGCAGGACGCCGCGGCGCGACAGCTCGTCGAGTTCGGCGGCGATCTCGTCGGCGCGCAGCGGCGGTGCGGAGGCCACGAAGTAGAAGGCCTCGTTGTTGCCGCCTTCCCGCACCGCGCGGGCGGGCTGCAGCATCAGCCGCAGGATCGTGCCGTCGCTTGTGTACTTGGCGAGCTCGGCGTTGAGCGTGCCGGCGGTCGCGGGCTCGATCTTGCGCAGCACCGGCGAGAGGGCCTGCGCGATGAGCTTGCTGCGATCCTGGATGGCATGGGTGACGAGATCCCGCATCTGCCGGTCGGCGCTCTCGAACTGGCCGTAGAGCACCACCGGCAGGGCGATGAAGACGCCGACCAGCGCGGCAAGCTTGAGGGTGAGCGACGCGCCGATGCGGCGCGCCACGTTCCGCCAGCTAGACCTGGCCGTCTGTGGGCTTTCCCCAGCGGTAACCGAACGAGGGATAGTTCTCGATCTCGGCGAAGCTGGCGTCGATGAGGCGGAACTTGTTTCGTATCCGCTTGATGGATGAACGGACATTGGTTCTGTAGCCATGCTCGCCGCTCCCCGCGATGAAGCCGACGTGGTGCATGCAGTCGTAGACCGCGCGGTAGGTCACGTGCTTGCCGACGTTGGAGGCGAGCAGCCGCACGATGTTGAACTCGGTGAGCGTCAGGTTGACGTCGGACTCGTCCCAGAAGGCGCGGCTGATGCGCGGCTTCAGCATCAGGCGGCCGCAATGCAGAGTCTCGTCGACTTCCAGCTCGGCCGGCCGCTTGGCCGATTCGACGATGAGGCGCACGCGCTTGGCGAGGATGGGCACCCCGCGCGCCTTGTCGACGAAGTCGAGCGCGCCGCGGTCGAAGGCGAGATGCTCGTGCGCAGGGGTCGAGCGCCCGGTCAGGAAGACCACGGGCAGATGGACGCCCTGGCGGCGCAGGCGCGGCAGCAGGTCGATGCCGGACAGCGTCGGCAGGCTCCAGTCGAGCACGATGACGTCGGCGGCCGTGCCGTTCAGCAGGCCGTCGAGCATCGCCGTGCCGTCGGCGTAGCTCTCGACCAGGAAGCCGAGATCGGTCAGCTCGGCGCTGGCAGCCTCGCGGTAGTCGTCGTCGTCGTCGACGAAGACCAGCCGGATGCGCTCGCCGCCGTCAGCCTCCACTGCCGGAGCGCGCGCGGGACCTGAACTGGGCCAGGCAGCCGCGTTTTCCTTCATCGGTGTTGTCATCGCTCTTCACCTCGTAAGCGAGAGTTCCGAATTGCCGCGTCTGGACGTCGGGATAGAACTGGATGTCCATCGAGCATCGCCCGTCCCTGTAGTGCCAGGTCTTGCCGGGCGACCGATCCTCCTCCTTGTGCGGGGGGCCGAAGAGGGCGCGAACCTCGCCTTCGGTTCGGCCGATCGGTGTCGCTTCGGCGGCCGTGCTGGTGGCGGCCGCCATCGTTGCCGAAGCGCCGTCGGGATCGGGCGGGATGGCGACATCGGATTTGGTGCTGCCTTGCTGGGTCGTGCGGGGGGCCGTGGCGGGCTTCGGCGACGGTTTGGCCGGACTCGCCGCCGGGCGCGACGAGGTCAGCCGCGCCAGGTCGGCCTGCGCGGACTGCAGGACGTCGCAACCCGAGAGCAGAAGCAGCAATACCCCAACCCCAGCGGTCTGCTTGGACAGACACTTTCTTGGCATCTTCCTTTCCCGGGAAACTCCGCGCCCTAACGCACTCAACGAAGCAGCGCAGAGGACAGTTGCAACTGGAACATGCGACACACCGGCGCGCCATCCGACGCCTGACGAGGAGAGGATGTCGGGCGACTCTGGCAAAATCGTGCCCCTGTCGACAAGGAGACGCAAGACTCGTGCCCCGCATCCGACGCCACAGAAAAGCCACGACAGGCTGTGCGCGACAAGCTGCTGAATGAATGAAGCTTTCGTCGCTTCAGGGCGGCGCATCGCCATAAGGGCGAGTGATGAGTTCGAGCAGATGTCCGCTCGGCTCCTCGAAATAAAAGCCGCGCCCGCCATAGTACGTGTTGATCTCGTCGACTCCGCTCTTGTCGGGGTGGGAATATATCGCCACGCCCTTCCGCCGCAGCCAAGACAGGCCGGAATCGAACTCGCTGTCGTTGACGAGAAAGGCGTAATGCTGCGCCCGGACGTCGGACGAATCGATGAAATCCAGCGTGACGCCGTTGGCCGTTCGCACGGGGATGAAGGGTCCCCAGGGGGCGCCCGGTTCGACGCCCAGGACACCGGCGAGGAAGCGCGCCGATTCGGCCTTGTCGCGCACCCAGACGATCAGGTGATTGAGATCGGCCATGTCACGGCCGGCGCAGCAGCTCCGCCTCCGGCACGCCCGCTTCGTAGTCGGCGACCATCTTCTCCGGATCGAACTCGACTCCGATGGGGTTCTGCTCGAAGGCCTCGCTGTCCATGTAGGCCGCGCCCTCCGCCTTGGTGGCGAAGGTGTCGACCTGCAGTTCCACGCCGTTGCCGTCGGGGTCGCGATAGTACATCGACGCGCTCATGCCGTGATTGATGACGCGTCCCGGCAGGATTCCCCTGGCCTTGAGCCGCCGGTAGTTCGACAGCAACTCGCCCAGGCTGCGGTAGGTGTAGGCGACATGGCTGAGCCCCGCGACCTCCTGCGGCGGCTTCTTCAGGCCGGGTGCGGCGATGAAGGCGATGCGATGGTGTTCGTCGTCGTAGGTGAGGAAGGCGATGTAGTCGTTCTGGAACGCGAGCCGCGCGTTCAGGACGGTGCGGTACCAGTCGACCATCTCCGCCTGCTGCGACGTGCGCAGCACGAAATGGGCGAACATCGCGGGCGATACCGGACGGCTGTCGAGCACGCGGCGGCCCTTGTCGGCATGCGAGTCCATGAACGCATCCTCCTGCGGTCAGCGTGGAACGGACGGCCTTCCCGGATGCGGCGGCAGGAAGGCGGTGAGCAGGCCCAACAATAGCAGGAAGGGCGTCACTTGGTAGACCGTCTCGATGCTGGTCAGGTCGGCGAGCTTGCCGAGCGCCGCCGCGCCGAGGCCGCCGAGACCGAACGAAAAGCCGAAGAACACGCCGGCCACCAGCCCGACCCGGCCGGGCAACAGCTCCTGCGCATAGACCAGGATGGCGGGGAACGCCGATGCCATCACCATCGCCACACCGACGGCCAGCACGCCCGTCCAGAACTGGTTGGCGTGGGGCAGCATCAGCGCGAAGGGCAGGGCGCCCAGGATCGAGAACCACATCACCGGGATGCGCCCGACACGGTCGCCGACCGCACCGCCGGCGAGCGTGCCCAGCACGATGCCGATCAGGAAGGCGAAGAGGTAGAACTGCGCCGTCTGCACCGACACGTCGAACTTCTCGATCATGTAGAACGTGAAATAGGAGCCCAGGCTCGCCTGGTAAACGTTCTTGGAGAACAGCAACATCACCAGGATGACGATCGCCAACATCACACGGCCGCGCGCCAGGCCATGCGAGGCTTGGGTCTCCGGCGTGGCCTTGCCGCGCGCTGGCGCCGCGGCGGTCGCGCGCCGGTCGCGGTACCACCCGCCGACCTGGAACAGCACGACCATCGCCACCAGCGCGGCGGCGCAGAACCACACCAGGCTGTGTTGGCCTCGCGGCACGACGATGAAGGCGGCGAGCAGCGGACCGGCCGCCTGGCCGAGATTGCCGCCGACCTGGAACAGCGATTGTGCGAGCCCGTAGCGACCGCCCGCCGCCATGCGCGCCACGCGCGAGGCTTCGGGATGGAAGACGGAGGAGCCCATGCCGATCATCGCCGCCGCCAGCAGGATCAGCGGATAGGTGTCGGCCTGGCTCATCAGCAGCAGGCCGGAGAGCGTAAAGCCCATGCCGACCGTCAGGGAGTAGGGCTGCGGGCGGCGGTCCGTATAGAGCCCGACCACGGGCTGCAGCATCGAGGCGGTGAATTGGAAGGCGAGCGTGATCAGGCCGATCTGGCTGAACGACAGGCCGTGCGAGTCCTTCAGGATCGGATACAGCGCCGGAACCAGCGACTGCATCATGTCGTTCAGCAGGTGACAAAAGCTGAGCGAGAGGATGACGGCGAAGGTCGTGCGATTGGCCGAGGCCTGCAGGTTGGAGGGCGGTGCGGCGGGCTCGCGAATCGCCGTCGGGGCGGTTGCACCCGCCATCGTGTTGTCTGACATGGTAACAGTATAATAAGAGTCGGACGAAGGTTCGGCCACGGCCGGACTGCACGGCAGCGTTGCACCGGGCGAAATTGCTCCGGTGCGCGGCGTTCTCCTCGAGCCAGACCATGACCTCCCGGCAGCCAAACACGACGGACGTTCCCGCCCGACTCGACCGCCTGCCCTGGAGCCGCTTCCATGGGCTGGTCGTCGTTGCGCTCGGCATCACCTGGATCCTCGATGGCCTCGAGGTGACGATCGCGGGGACGGTGGCCGCCGCCCTGCAGAGCAGCCCCAGGCTGCAGTTCACCGCCGAGGAGGTCGGCCTCAGCGCCAGCGCCTATCTCGCCGGAGCCGTGCTGGGCTCGCTGTTCTTCGGTCATCTCACCGACCGGCTCGGCCGCAAGAAGCTGTTCAGCGTCACGCTCGGCGTCTACCTGGTGGCGACAGGCGCGACCGCGTTCTCGTGGGACTTCTGGAGCTTCGCCTTCTTCCGCTTCCTGACCGGTGCCGGGATCGGGGGCGAATATGCGGCGATCAACTCGGCGATCCAGGAGCTCATTCCGGCGCGGCTGCGCGGCCGCATCGACCTGGCGATCAACGGCAGCTTCTGGATCGGCGCGGCGGGGGGCGCTCTGATGTCGGTGTGGCTGCTCGATCCGGATCTGTTTGGGCCGGATCTCGGCTGGCGGCTGGCCTTCGCCTCCGGCGCGATCCTCGGCCTCTGCATCCTCTATCTGCGGCGCTTCCTGCCGGAAAGCCCGCGCTGGCTGATGATCCATGGCAAGGAGGGCGAGGCCCAGCGCGTGCTCGACGACATCGAGGCCAGGGTCGTCGCCAGCACGCGCGCCGAGCTGCCCGTGGCCGGGACTTCCCTGGCGCTCGGCGACCCGCATCGGTTCACACTCGCTTCGGTCGCCCGCACGCTGCTTCGGCACTATCCCGGCCGCACGACCCTCGCCGTCGTGCTGATGGCGGCTCAGGCCTTCATCTACAACGCTATTTTCTTCACCTACGCGCTGATCCTGACCAAGTTCTACGGCGTGCCCGGCGATCGGGTCGGGCTCTACATCCTGCCCTTCGCCGCCGGCAACTTTCTGGGCCCGCTCTTGCTCGGGCCGCTGTTCGACACGATCGGCCGCAAGACCATGATCGCGGCGACCTACGCGATCGCGGGCATCCTGCTCGCCGTGACGGGTTGGCTGTTTAACATCGGCGTGCTCGATGCCGTGACGCAGACCCTGATGTGGTGCGTCGTGTTCTTCTTCGCATCGGCTGCCGCGAGTGCCGCCTATCTCACCATCGGCGAGTGCTTCCCGCTCGAGATCAGGGCGTTGACCATCGCCCTGTTCTACGCCTTCGGCACGTTGCTGGGTGGCGTCGGCGGGCCGTGGCTGTTCGGCAGGCTGATCGAGCACGGCGACCGCGCCGAGATCATGTTCGGCTACCTTCTGGGGGCGGCGCTCATGCTGATTGCGGCGGGAGTGGAGATGGTGCTCGGCGTGAAGGCCGAGTGCAAACCGCTGGAGGACATCGCGCCGCCCTTGTCGGCCCGGCCGCGGGATTGATCCTCCGGGGGTCTTTGACGGTCGGCGTCGCGATCTCTACTGGACAAATCGTATGGAATATCGTACGAGCACCTCGCGGACGGCGAAAGCCCTCAATGGTCGCCTATCTTGCCGTGCCACAGAAAATGGAGAATTCACATTATTTGTACAGTTTCGGCAGTTCCTGCAGTTTCTGCAGCGGGTTTGAGCCGGTTTCCGGCGGCGAGCGGCTAGGCCGGCACGGGCCGGGCGCGCTGGTTGTAGAGCATCTTGCGGATACGGGCCTGTTCCTCGGGGGGCAGCTTGGTGTTGTCGACCGACAAGTCGGCACCGACGGTCATGCCCTTCTGCACGGCCGGCCGGGCGCCGAGCTCTTCGAACCAGCGTTTGAAGTGCTTGAAGTCCTCAATGTCCTGGCCCTGGAATTTCCAGTTGATGGTCCACGGGTAGCAGATCATGTCGGCGATCGTGTACTGGTCGCCCGCCAGGTACCTGTGCTTGTGGAGCCGGTTGTTGAGCACGCCGTAGAGGCGGTTCACCTCGTCGGTGAAGCGGCGGATGGCGTAGGTCTGGTCACCGTGCTCCTTCTGGTCGACACGGCGGAAATGGCCGCACTCGCCCGACTTGGGCCCCTGGTTGGCCATCTGCCAGATCACCCACTGATTGACGTCGTAACGGGCGCGCAGGTCCTGCGGGTAGAACTTCCCGGCCTTCTCGGCGATGTACATCATGATGGCGCCCGACTCGAAGACCACGATCGGCGCGCCGCCGCCTTTGGGTTCGCGATCGACCATCACCGGCATGCGGTGATTGGGATTCATCTCCAGGAACTCCTTCGAGAACTGGTCGCCGCGCCCGATGTTCACCGGCACGATCTTGTAGGGCATGCCGCATTCCTCGAGCAGGATGGTGACCTTCTTGCCGTTGGGAGTCGGCCAGTAGTGCAGATCGATCATGGATGTTCCTTCCGTCTGCCGACCTTATCGAGCCCACCAGGCCGGCAACAGCAACAAAACGTGATGGGCACATGAGCCGGACGAGGGTAACTTGGATTGATGGGCGAGGCTGAGTCCCTGTTTGCGGTCCTGCGGCAGTCGGCTGACCCCCACGCCGTGGCAGCCATAGAACGTGTGGTGCGAGAGGCACCGGACGTTGAGCTTTGCCGCATCAACGTCGTTGCCTTTTCCAAGCGCTACCAGCTCGACGAGGACAAGGCGCTTGGCGCGTTTCTCCATGCCGCGCGCTTGGGCCTGTTCGAGCTTGCCTGGAATGTACTCTGCCCGGGTTGCGGTGGTGTGCTCGACACCAGCGCCTCGCTCAAGACGCTGCGTCGCGAACAGTACAATTGCGCGCTTTGCGCCGAGGGATACGAACCCACGCTCGATGAAATGGTGGAGGTCACCTTCACTGTCAGCCCGCGCGTGCGCCGCATCGCCGCGCATTCCCCTCACGAGCTGTCCTTCAAGGAATACAATCGACAGATATTTTTGGGTTCGGGCCTCGATCTGCCCGAGGATTTTGCGGAGATCATGGATCGCATCACGCTGGAGGCCGTCGAGCTGCCACCCGGCGAGAAGGCTTTGGTCTCGACGCAGCTGCCGGCAGAGTTCGTGATCGTCTTCGAGCCGGTAACGCATGCGGCACATTTCATCGACGTCAAGGGCGAGCCGACTAGCGAGCGACGCAGCATGACGATCGTCTACAACAACGTGAGGGCACCGACCGGCACGACGGAAATGCGGCCAGGTCCGGTGCGCATCTCTTTCGAGAACCGCACCGGAGAACGCGTGCTGCCTGGAATCTGGGTGGCAGGCGACGACCTGCATGGTCTGATGGCTCGGCGTCGCCCGTTCGTCACGGCAAAGCGCTTGCTGACGAGCCAGACCTTCCGGGACATCTATCGCACCGACACGCTCGACGTCGACCAGCGACTCAAGATCACCAGCCTGACTTTCCTGTTCACCGATCTTAAGGGCTCGACGGAGCTCTACGAACGTGTGGGGGATCTGATCGCCTTCGACCTCGTACAGAGTCACTTCAAGGTGCTTAACGAAATCGTGGCAGCGGAGACGGGAGCCGTGGTGAAGACGATCGGTGATGCCGTCATGGCGACCTTCCCGACACCGGGACGCGCCATGGCCGCTGCGCTACGCATGCGCGAGGCGATGGCCAGCTTGAATCGCAGCCGAGGCAGCGAGGACCTGCTGCTCAAGATCGGCATCCACGAGGGGCCCTGCCTCGCCGTCAATCTCAACGATCGCCAGGACTATTTCGGTCAGACGGTGAACATCGCCTCGCGCGTCCAGGGTCTTGCGGCGTCGCGCTCGATCCTGACGACGGCGCCCGTCATTCAGCACTCCGAAACCGCTGCCATCCTCATCGCACGAGGCCTCCAGCCCGTTGCCCAGCAACGGTCGGTCCGCGGAATGACGGACGATATCACGATCTACGAGATTCCATGACACTGGCGGGCGATGCAGGGCCTTCGACCGATGGATGAGAGGCAGGTCGGCCGTTCGGTCCGCCGTCGCGAGGACCGACGCTTTCTGCTGGGCCAGGGACGCTACGTGGCGGATATCGACTTCGAGCGCCAACTCCATGGTCACGTCGTGCGCTCTCCGCACGCCCACGCGCTGATCCGCGGCATCGGCGTGGGCGAGGCCGCCGCGCTGCCGGGAGTGATGGGCGTTTTCACCGCTGCCGACCTGGCGGCCGACGGACTGGGGCCGATGCCGTGCATGGCCGCGGTCAAGCCCCTGATCGTGCCGCCGCGGCACGCCTTGGCGCAGGGCCGGGTGCGCCATGTCGGCGATCCCGTGGCCTTCGTCGTCGCCGACACGGCGAACGCCGCACGCGATGCGGCCGACCTGGTCGAAGTCGACTACGAGACGCTGCCGTCGGTCATCGGCGGACGCGCCGCGCTCGCCGCGGGGGCGCCGACGATCTGGGAGGAGGCGCCCGGCAACCTCGCCTTTCACGCCCAACGCGGCGATCCCGCGGCCGTGGCCACGGCAATGGCCGGGGCCGCGCATGTCGTCGAGCTCGACGTCCTCAACAATCGCGTCGTGGTGGCGCCACTCGAGCCACGGGCGGGGATCGCCACCTACGACGTCGCGTCCGACACGATGGAACTGCTCCTGACGGGGCAGGGACTGCACGGAATCCGTCGGCAGCTCGCCGAGTTCGTCTTCAAGCTTCCGCCTGAACGTATCCAGCTCAAGGCACCCGACGTCGGCGGCGGCTTCGGCATGAAGAACTTCCTCTATCCCGAATGGATCCTGCTGCTGTGGGCGGCCCGGCACCTACGCCGTCCGGTGAAGTGGGTGGCCGAGCGTGCCGAGGAGTTCGTTGCCGGCACGCAGGGACGCGACATCGCGGCCAAGGCACGGCTCGGCCTCGACGGCACAGGCCGAATCCTCGCCCTCGACGTTGCCATGGTCGCCGACATGGGCGCCTACCTCTCGGGCAATGGACCCGGCGCGTCGGTGGTGGCGGCATCGACGGCGCAGGGCGGCGTCTACGACGTACCGGCCATTGCCGTCGATGTGCGCGGAGCCTTTACCAACTCCACGCCGGTCGATGCCTATCGTGGCGCCGGCAAGCCGGAGGCCAACTACATCATCGAATGCGCCATCGAGGCGGCGGCTCGGCAGCTCGGTCGCGATCCCGCCGAGTTGCGACGGCAGAATTTGATCCGCACGTTCCCCCACAAGACCGCCCTCGGCATCGTCACCCTGGATTCGGGGGGCTTCGTCGACAACCTCGATGCGGCAGTGAAGCGCGCCCGCACCGACTCCTTCGATGCGCGGCGCAGGGCGGCGCGCGACCGCGGCAGGCTGCGCGGCCTCGGCCTCGCCTGCTTCCTCGAAACCTCGCGCGGTGCGCCGAATGAGGGAGCCGAGGTCGTGCTCGAGCCGGACGGCGCGGTCGTGATCGCCGTCGGCACCGAGTCCAACGGCCAGGGCCACGAGACGAGCTTCGCGCAGATTGCCGCCGATCGCCTCGGCTTGCCGATCGAGCGCTTCCGCTACGTCCAGGCCGACACGCGGCTGGTGCGGACCGGCGCGGGACATGGCGGCGCGCGATCGATGCACATGGGCGGGGCGGCGCTGGTGAAGGCGATCGATGCGGTGCTGGCAAAGGCGCGAGTGCTGGCGGCACACCTCTTGCAGGCTTCGCCGGAGAAACTCCGGTTCGACCAGGGACGCTTCACCGTGCGCGACAGCGAACGCAGCATCGATCTTTCGGCTCTCGCCAGATCGGCCGGCGATCCGGCCAACCTGCCGCAAGGCCTGGAGCCTGGTCTCGGCGCGCACGTCTACAACGTTACCGACGCCTTCACTTTCCCGAGCGGCTGCCACGTCGCCGAGGTCGAGATCGATCCCGAGACCGGAGCGGTCGCGCTCGAACGCTACACCGCCGTCGACGACTACGGCCGTCTCATCAATCCCATGCTGACGGAGGGCCAGGTCCAGGGTGGGGTGGCACAGGGCATCGGCCAGGCGATGCTGGAGCATACCGTCTTCGATCCTGCGTCGGGCCAATTGCTCAGCGGGTCGTTCATGGACTACGCGCTGCCACGGGCCGACGATCTTCCCTTCTTCGACATCGAACTGATCGAGCGTCCAACCCTGGCCAATCCGCTCGGCGTCAAGGGCTCCGGGCAAGCGGGCAGCATTGCGGCGCCCCAGACCGTGATGGCGGCGATTCTCGATGCATTGCACGGTGCCGGCGTCGGCTCGTTCGACATGCCGGCAACGCCCGAGCGCGTGTGGCGGGCACTGCGGGAGGCGCGGCATGCCTAGGATCGATGGCGAACGGCTGCTGGGCGACCTGCGCCGCATCGCCGAGTTCGGCCGCTACGAGACGGGCGTGCATCGTCCGCATCTTTCGCCGCAGGATATCGAGAGCCGGCACTGGCTCGCGGCCCGCATGAAGGACGCGGGACTGGAGCCGGTTATCGATGGCGTCGGCAACGTGATCGGCCGCAGCCCCAGGAGCGGACCACGGCTCCTGATCGGATCGCACACCGATACCCAGCCGCGCGGCGGCTGGCTCGACGGCGTCATGGGCGTGATCTACGGACTCGAAGTGGCGCGTGCGTTGGCCGAGGATCGGTCGACCGCGCATCTTGCCGTCGATGTCGCCTCGTGGGCCGACGAGGAGGGCCACTGGGGCGGCATGATCGGCAGCAAGTCCTTCATCGGCCGGATCGGCGAGGAGGACATCGACCAGGCGCGCCATCGCGACGACGGCACGGCGATGCGCGACGCCCTGAAGGCCGCGGGCCTCGGCGACGCGCCGCGCGTCACGCTCGAGGACGGCCGCTACCGCTGCTACCTCGAGGCGCATATCGAGCAGGGCGGCGTGCTCGAGATGACCGGCAAGCGCGTCGGCGTGGTGACGGCTATCGTTGGCATCTTCCAGTATCGGCTCATCTTCGGCGGGGTTCAGAACCACGCCGGCACGACGCCCATGCCGATCCGCAAGGACGCGGGCGTCGCCATGATGCGGCTCTATAACGACGTGATGGCGAGATTTCCCGCCGTCGCCGGTCCGCGCAGCGTGTGGACCGTGGGCAAGATGGCGGTCGAGCCCGGGGCACCGGCGATCATTCCGGGCCGGGCCGAGATGGTCCTGCAGTTCCGCGATGCCGACGTGGCGATTCTCGATGCGATGGAGGCGACGCTGCAGGAGATCGTCGCGGCACACGCCCGGGCCGGCCCCTGCACGGTCACGTGCGAGACGCTGACTCGCATGATGCCGAGCGTGATGGACGAGCGCCTGCTCGATGCGCTCGACGCGGCGGCCGAGACGCAAGCGCCGGGACAGCACATGCGCATGCCCTCCGGCGCGGGCCACGACGCCCAGATCCTCGCGCTCAGGCTGCCGTCGGCCATGATGTTCGTGCCGTCGATCGGCGGCATCTCGCACCACTTCACCGAGAACACGGCGGATGCAGACATCGTGCTCGGCTGTCAGGTGTTCGCCGATGCCGTGGCGAGGATCCTGAAGGGCAACTAGGAGTCGTTCTTGTTCGGCTTGAACAGCCCGCGCAGTTCGGCCTTGGCCGCCTCCAGCGTGCGCCGGCGGCGGGCCGACAGTGTTTTGCCGGCGCGGTTGATGTAGAACGTCAGCATCGACATGGCCGACCGCAGGGGCGCCGACTTGCGCCGCCGGCTGCGCTCGGCCGAGCGCTTCAGCGAACGCGCGATGTCGCGTGCGCTGCGCTTCTTGAACACGCCCACCGGAAGATCGAGTGCGTCGCTGTCGCGTGCCACCTTGGCCGACCAGCGCTCGAGCCTGGCGCGGCTTTGCGCGCCAGGGCGCCGCCGGGAAGGTGTGGGCCTGCGTGCCATGGCCGACTAACGACCTTGGCACGCGAATGTTGCCGTCAGTTGGCGATGACGAACCGGGAGAACGGTCCCTGCTTTTCGGGCGGGAGCTTGGGCGGCAGCTGGTTGACCTTGAGTTCGATCTCGCAGCTCACGCCATTCGACAGCGTGGCGAAACTGTTGAGCCTGTCGAAATCCACCTTCTGGAATCCGGCCTCGCGCAGCCAGTCGCCGAGCTGCGCAGCGGTCGGCGCCGGCAACGCCTTGCCGCCGTTGGCTCGGCTGTTGCGATAGGCGTTTTCCAGGCTCTTGAGGACGGCGTTGAACAGACGCTGACCCTCGGCGTCGAGCCGGTCGACGTGCTGAATGCCGCCCAGGGAGAACTCGCGGCAGGCCGGCAGGTTGGTCTTCTCGAGATGGGCCACCAGCGCGGCGCGCGCCGCCATCGCGGCGATGGCACTCGCGTCGTCGGCGCCGCGCAACGCCGGCGCGATGTGGTCGCGCCGCAGCTCGGCGATGACCAGTTGCGGGCGCGGCGGGCCGGAGACTGTCGGCTGGCGTCGCTCGTCCTCGATCGCCTTGCGCAGGCGGTCGGCGGCGCCCGGCACGTCGTCGATCAGCAGTCCGACCAGAGGCATCTTGCGCATGTCGGCAAGCGTGCGCTCTGCGGGGCTGAAGAACTTGAACGCCGCATAGCCGCCCGCTCCAACGACGACCAACAGGCCGACGACCAGGAGAATCAGGGTTCGCAGTTTCATGGTGTGATGTCGCCTACCGCAGATGTCGTCGGGGGGTCAAGGACCCGGCCTGGCCTCATGGCGTGCCTCGGCATCTTGCCGGAAGGCGCGTCGGTCGGGAACCGCCACTGCCATCACACGTTCTTGTCGACCACGAGGTGCAAGGTGGCGCGCGTCCAGACCGTCCATGTGCGCGGGGCCTCCGCCATCCGCCGGCCGCTGATCGTGCTGGCGGTCTGTGCCGTCGGCGCCGTCGGCTATCTCGGCCGCGACTTCCTGATCCCGACCGCCGGTGCGGTGGTGCTCGCACTCATCCTGACTCCGGTCGCCAACGTCTTGGAGAGGGTACGCCTGCCGGCCCCGGTCGCCGCCGCCCTGTCGGTCCTGCTGATCCTGCTGATGCTGGCCGGCGTGCTGGCGGTCGCCGTGCCCTCGATAGCGACTTGGGCGGAGCAGGCTCCATTCTACGCCTATACGCTAGAGCGCAAGCTCGAGGGACTGCGCAAATCGCTCGCCTTTCTGCAGGAACTGACCTCGTGGTTCGAGCAGGCGGCGGCACCGGAGACGCCCGTCACCCAAACGCCGCCGGAAAAGGTGGTGGTGCAGGACCGCTCGCTGCTCACGATGCTGGCGTCGGCGACACCGGTGGTGCTGATCCAGGTCGGCTACGCCTTCGTGCTCGCCTTCATGCTGCTGGCCCATCGCAACGCATCGCGCCGACAGATCTTGCGCATTCCGACGGCGTTCGGCGTGCGCATGCGGCTCGCCCGCGTCATGCGCGACATCAACGAGCGGGTCGGGCACTATCTGTTTGCGCTGGCGACCATCTACAGTGCCGTCGCGGTGCTGGCGACCGTGGCGCTCGCCCTGCTCGGCTTCCCCAACGCCTTCGTCTGGGGCGCGCTGCTGGGCTTCGCCTCGTTCGTGCCCTATATCGGCCCGCCGGTGGTGTTCGCCCTGGTCGGCTTCGTCGGCCTGCTGGTGTTCGACGACTGGGCGCGCATCGTGGCTGCGCCGGCGATACTGGCCGTCATCCATTTCATGGAAGCGCAGTTCGTCACTCCGGCCTTCGTGGGTCGGCGCTGTGCACTCAGCAGCATCGCCGTGTTCACGAGCATCGCGCTGCTCGGGTGGATGTGGGGCGCGGTCGGCGCCATCGTCGCGGTGCCGCTCTTGATCCTGATCAGCACCATCGCCGCCCATCTGCCGTCGCTGCATTGGCTCGAGATGCTGCTGACCGACGACCGGCCGCCGTCGCGGCGGATGGCGGTCAAGCCACCCCTTTCCTCGGCGCCGGCACGGCCGCAGATTCAGGCGCGGCGTCGTCTCGTGGCGGCGAAATAGAGCAGGGCGCCGAGGGCGCCGTAGATCCCGCCCATCACCACCCAGGCTTCGGCGGGATCCAGGTGGCGGTGCAGCAGCGTGAAGCCGGCAAAGCTGAAGCACGCGACGGCGACCAGCGCGCCGAGCGCCGCTCCAAGCACCAGCAGGACGCGCACCGCCGCGTCGGCGGCGGCGTTGCGCAACGTCCGCGCGGCCATCGACGAGGCCGCGACCTTGAGCAAGGGGGCGATCATGCCGCCCCAGGCCGAACGGGCTCCGGCCGGGCGGCTAGTGCCGACGACAAAGGTACCCCGCGAGGAAGCCGATGCCGGCGATGGCGGCCAGTGTGCCCAGCGGATGGGCCTGGACCTGCTCGACCAGCGACTCCTCGGCGGCGTCGCGCATCTCGCTCGACTTTCTGGCCAGCGACTTGGCGGTGTCGCGTGCCAGCTCGGCCTGCTCGTCGATGAAGGACTGCGCGGCGGCGATGGCGTGATCGATCGCCTCCCGGCTCTTCGTCTGTACCTGGTCCGCGACGCGCTCCACGCCGTCGTGGGCTTCCGCCTCGAGGGCGTCGCTGAGCTTCCTGAGCTGCGCCTTCAGGGCGGCGACTTCCTTGGCGAGATGCTTCTGTCCGTGCAAAGCGACCGCGTTGCCACGCATGTTCTCCTCCAGTGAACGGGTGAACTCCGCGCTGTAACGCGGGGCGCGGGCGAAAGGTTTCGCCGGACCCTCAGCCGTCCCAGACGTTCTGCGGCATGGGCAGGCGGGCGAAATCCGCCTCGCCGAGTGGCCGCGCGTGGCCGACGCCCTCCTTGTCGAGCAGCATCATCCATTGCCGCACGTGCTGGCCGCAATGCCAGGTGGTGCGTTCAAGCAACTCATGCAGGCTCTGCGGCCCGTAGTAGGTGTGCAGGGTGGCGTCGGGGCCGCGTCGCTCGTCGCGGCGCCACTGGCGGAACCGCCCGCGCGCCATCTCGCCGTAGCGCACCAGATCGGCGGTCGTCGCATCGGCCGGGGGTTCCTCGCGGAACATCGCCTGTTCGAGTTTCGTGCCCCTCGTCGCGTCGAAAAAGGCATCGACGACGCGGAACATGTGGAAGCCGAGCGACCGGTAGCTGCGCGGCCGCCCCGGCACGTGGGTGGCCAGCCGGTCTTCGGGCATCAGCGGGATGATCGCGAGCGCCGACGTCATGAACTTGTCGAGCCGCGCCGTCAGTTCGTCGACGGAGAGTTCGGGGCCCGACTTCTCCTCGAGCCCGAGGAAGTCGACGATTTGCCGGGTGCTCTGGCCGAACGTGTAGTCCTTGCCGCGCGACAGCACCGGCACCGAACGCAGGCCGAGCGTCTGCAACTCGGCCAGCCCCGCCGGGTCTTCAAGAACGTTCACTGAAACGAAGTCGATCCCACGGACCGATAGAAACTCCTTGAGTCTCAGACAGCTGGTTCAACCCGGCTGCCAGAACACCTTGAGCGGCTCAGCCATCGTTTCCTCCAAGAGTTCGCAATCCTACTCCGGCACGCTCTCCCGCCACAACGGGTGATGCGCGCAGCGCAGGCCGCCGCCGGTCGCAATCGGCCCGTCGAAAGGCAGGGCAATCACCTCGACGCCGCGCCGGCGCAGTTCGCCGATCGTGCGCGCGTTGTCGGCGTCGACGATCATGCGTCCCGCTTCGAGGATGAGGCCGTTGGTCGCGAGCTTGTCGGCCTCGTCCTTCGACACCGTGATGGCGTCCCACGAGCGCAGCGTCGTCGGCAGCCCGTCGATCAGCTTCTCCGGACACCAGACCAGCAGGCCGGGCCTCACCAGCCCCAGTGCGCAATCGAGGTGCAGGACGTTCGACTTCAGGGCCACGGGGATCACCTTGTAGCCGGGCCCGAGCAGCTCCTGCAGCCAGTCGATGCCCGCCATGTCCGAGGCGCAGCCGGACATGCCGACATAGATTTCGTGCCCGTTCAGCACGGTGTCGCCACCTTCGAGGAACGGGCCGTCGACGCAGGCCGGCGATCCAAGCGGCACGCTCGACCAGCGCGCGCCGTGGTGCTGCACAGCCCGCTGGATCAGCGGCCGCAGCCGGTAGCGCTCGCGCTGCCGGCACTTCAGCCGCAGCGAGGCGTCGATGACGTGGTTGCTGATCACGATCATGCCGTCGCGCGCGAAGAGCTGGGCACCCTCGCCGTTGGGCGCCAGGAAGGTGCGCTCCTCGCCCGCGAGGCGTTGCGGCCGGTGCACTGTCACGCCCTCGCGCGCCACCAGCTCGGCCAGCGCTTCCACCTGCCGCTCGATGCGGTGCGCCCACTCCGGATCGACGTCGATCAGCCGCCGGCCGGCGTTGGCGCGGCTGACGGCCTCGCCTTCGGGAGACAGCCAGCGCTGTGACTTCTCGTGAAAGACGACAAAGTCCTCTGCCGGCGAGATGCCGATCACGACCTCGCGCAGCTTGCCCCACTCGTTGTGGACGCCGAAGCCTACGGCGCCTTGTGGCATACCACGCAGACCTTGTTGCCGTCGGGATCGCGCATGTAGGCGCCGTAGTAGTTGGGGTGGTAGTGCGTGCGCAGGCCGGGCTTGCCCTCGTCGGTGCCGCCGGCCGCGAGGGCGGCGGCATGGGCGGCGTCGACGGCCGCCCGGTCGCCCGCCTCGAGGCCGATCGTGACGCCGTTGCCGACGGTCGCCGCTTTTTGGTCGAGCGGCTGCACGATCCAGAGCTGCGGCCGCCCGCCGGGCCTGCCGAAGCCGAAACCCGCCGGATATTCGAGGATACAGACGAGCCCAAGCGCCCTGCCGACGCCGTCGTAGAAGCGCCGGGAGCGGACGATGTCGTTGCTGCCGACCGTGACGTGGCTGAACAAGGAGGCCTCCGTGTCGTCTATCTGAGCAGGGTCATGCCGACGATCCTGAGCCGCTCCCGCCAGGCCGCCTGGTGCGCGCCGATCAGCGCGACGAGCTGCTCGGGCGTCGAGGATTCGACGGTCATGCCGATCTGCGCGAGGTCCTGGGCGAGGACGCGATCGGCGAGAGCGGCAGCCAGGGCCTTGTGCAGGCCGGCCAGGATGTCGGGAGGCGTGCGCCTGGAGGCAAAGAACGCGAACCACTCCAGCATCTCCAGTCCAGGATAACCGAGCTCGCGCGCGGTCGGGATGTCGGGCGCGACCGCCAGCCGCTGCGGCGCCGTCGTGAACAGCAGCCGGACCCGGCCGCCGCGATGATGGGGCAGCAGCGAGACCAGGCCCGAAGCGGCCGCCGGCAGACGCACGTCGTGGAGGTCGTTCACGAGCGGCGCGGCACCGCGATAGTCGACGGGCTCGAAGGTGACGCCCATCGCCCGGCCCACCATCAGGTTGACGGCCTGGATGAAGGTGTCGCTCGCGGTGTTGCCGAGCCTCATCTTCGCGAGGTCGCCGCCCTCGAGCCAGGCGAGATATTCGGGAAAGGTCCGGATGCCGAGTTTCGGCGACACGGCGAAGGCGATCGGCCAGGTGCCCGCCAGCGTTATCGGGGCGAGGTCGGCGATGGGATCGAACGGGAAGTTGTCGCTCGACAGCCGCGACACCAGCGTCGTCGAGGCGAGGAAGGCGAGGGTGCTGCCGTCTCCCGGCGCGTTCTTGACCACCAGGCCGGGAAGCGCGCCGGCATCGCCCGAGCGGTTTTCCATGGTGATGCGCTGGGAAAGCTGCTGCTCCAGTCGCCGGGCGATGGCCCGCGCGGCGAAGTCGGTGCCGCCGCCGGCGATGAAGCCGATCAGGACACGCAGCGGCTTTTCAGGACGGGGCGTCTGCGCACGTCCGCCGGAACTGAGGAGGCTGGCGGTGAGCGCGCCAAGGCCGCCCAGCGTGCGCCGCCGAATCATTTTTGCTTGCTTCCCACGATCTCAGGATGCCGCAGGGGCATAGGCCGAGGCAAGCTGCCGCGACACCAGCCGCGCATAGAGACCGCCTTTGGCGAGAAGGGCGGCGTGGGTGCCGGTCTCCATGACCCGGCCTTCGTCGAGCACCACGATCAGGTCGGCGTCGCGCACGGTCGAGAGCCGGTGGGCGATGACGATGGTGGTGCGGTCGGCCTGCAGCAGGTCGAGCGCACGGCGCACCGCCTGTTCGTTGACGGCGTCGAGATGCGACGTCGCCTCGTCGAGGATCAGGATGGGTGCGTCCTTCAGGAAGGCGCGGGCGATGGCGACGCGCTGGCGCTGCCCGCCGCTCAGGCTGGTGCCGCGCTCGCCGACCGGCGAATCGAGCCCCTCGGGCAGCGCCGCGACGAGATCGGAGAGAGAGGCATGCCGGATCGCGGCCTGGAGCTCGGCTTCCGACGCCTCGGGCCTGGCGATCAGGATATTGGCGCGCAACGTGTCGTTGAAGAGGTAAGTGTCCTGCGCCACCAGCGCCACCATGCGGCGCAGATCGTCGAGCCTGTAGTCCCTGAGGTCGGCGCCGTTCAGGGTGATGCGACCCGAATCGGGATCCCAGAAGCGCATGAGAAGCTGCGCGGTCGTGGTCTTGCCCGCACCCGACGTGCCGACCAGCGCCACCGTCTTGCCGGCCGGAATCTCCACGCTCGCTTCAGTCAGGGCGCGCCGCGTCTGGCCGGGATAGGTGAAACTCACCCGCTCCAGCGCCAGCGAAGCCGCGCCCGTGCGCGGCGGCACGCCCGGCCCGTCGCGCACCGGGATGGGCTCGTTGGCCAGCGCATAGACGCGCCGCGTCGCGCCCAGCGTATCGGCGAGCTGGCGGCCGATCTGCGCGATCTCCGACACCGGCAGGAAGGCCGCCATGGCGAGAATGGTGAGCAGCGGCAGCATCGCCGGGTCGACCGAGCCGTTGGCCGACATCAACGCGCCGATCACGACGACGGCGAGACCGCCCAGGCCCGTCATGATCTCGAGCACGCTGTGCTGGAGCGTCAGCTCGTTGAAGAACGGCAGGCGCAGCGAGATGTGGCGCTGCGAGAGGCTGTCGAGCCTCTCGCCGCGCGCCGCCTCCTGCTGGAAAGCGACGATCTCGCCCAAGCCCTGAACTGAATCGACGGCGAAGGCGCCGAGCTCGCCCGCCGCCTCGCGCGCCTCCGAGCCCAGCCGATCGACGCGCTTGCGCATCAGGAAGGGGCTGAGGCCGACGGCGAGCAGGAACGGCAGCAGCGCCAGTGCCAGCCACCCGCTGGTCGTCGCCAGAACGGCCAGGACCGCCGCTGGCACGAGCACGGCGACGAAGGCCGGCGCCACCGTATGGGCGAAGAAGTATTCGACCAGCTCGACGTCGTGCGTGGCGAGAGCCATCAGGTCGCCGGTGCGCCGGCGCACGAGATAGGCCGGCGCCAGCGCGTCGAGCTTGCGGAAGGCGTCGATGCGCATCTCGGCCAGCAGGCGGAAGGCCATGTCGTGTGCCAGCCACGATTCCATCCAGTGCAGCAGGCCCGACAGGGGCGCCAGCACGGCAAGCGCGACGGCGTAGTCGAGCCACGGATCGCCGTGCTTCAGCGACAGCACGATCAGCGCCGACAGCACGCCCACGCCGATGAAGGCCAGCACGCGCAACACACCGAAGGTGAAGGTCGCCGTGAGCTTGCCCTTCCACGGCATTATGACCTTCATCAGCGCGACGACGACCTGGTACCAGGTGAGGCCCTCGGCCTTGATGATGCCTTCGGTGACCGAAGCGGAGCGCGCCTCATGCTCTTCCGGACTGCGGTCCACCGGGCTCACACTCAAGAGCGCGCCGGAGGCCTGTGGTCCGGAAGAATCCTGTGCCTGCTCCGCCATCAGCGTGGTGTAGACGCCGCCGCGGGCCATCAGCGCGTCGTGCCGGCCTTCCTCGGAGACGCGCCCGCCGTCGAGGACGAGAATGCGGTCGCAGTCGATCACGCTCGACAGGCGATGGGCGAGGATCAGCGTGGTGCGGCCCTGCATGAGCCGGTCGAGCGCCTCCTGGATCACCGCCTCGTTCTCGGCATCGACCGCGGAGAGCGCTTCGTCGAGCACCAGGATCGGCGTGTCGCGCAGCAGGGCGCGGGCGATGGCCAGCCGTTGGCGCTGCCCGCCCGAGAGCTTGATGCCCTTCTCGCCGATCACCGTCGAATAGCCCTGCGGCAGGGCGAGGATGAAATCGTGGATGTTGGCGGCGCGCGCCGCCTCCTCGATCTGCGGCCAGGTCGCGTCGGGCCGGCCGAGCCGGATGTTCTCCTCGACCGTGCCGTGGAACAGGAACGTGTCCTGGTTCACCACCGAGATCAGCGAGCGGATCTGCGCGAAGGAAAGCGTGCGCAGGTCGTGGCCGCCGAGCGTGATGCGGCCGGCATCGGGGTCGTAGAAGCGCAGCAACAGGCGCACGATCGAACTCTTGCCGCCGCCCGACGGTCCGACCAGCCCCAGCCGCTCGCCCGCCTCGGCGCGGAAGGAGAGGCCATCGTGCACCGTGCGACGGGTTCCGGGATAGGCGAAGCGCACGTTCTCGAAGGCGATGCCGGGAGCCAGGGCCCGGTCGAGCGGGGCGGGCGGCGCGTCGGCGACTGCCGGCGCATCGTCGAGGATGCGGTAGATGCCCTGGGCTGCCGACAGGCCGACCATGCCCTGGTGCAGCACCGAGCGCAGCTCGCGCATCGGCCGGAAGATCTCGACGCCCAGCATCAGGATGACCAGCAGCGAGGTGAGCGCCATGTCCCCCGCCTCGACGCGCACGGCGCCGTAGATCAGGGCGGCGGCGGCGCCGACGGCGATCGAGGAATCGGTGATGCCGCGCGCCAGCGAGTTGGTCGCCAGCACCCACATGGTGCGGCGGAAGAGATCGCGCGCCTCGCCCTCGAGCTTGTCGGCGCGTGCCTTGCTCTGGCCGAAGGCCTTCAGCGTGGCCAGGCCCTGGATCGAATCGAGGAACTCGGCGGCGAAGGAGGCGTAGGCGAGCTGGCGGCGCTGCGAGTTCCTGACGTCGAGCTTGTGCCACAGCGCCGGCGCGAACAGCGCGACCAAGGCCGCGGCCAGCATGACCAGCGCCACCGGCAGATCGACGAAGGCGACGACGGCGAAGATCAGCAGCGGCGAGAGCAAGGCGATGAGGAATTGCGGCAGGAACTGCCCGAAATAGGTTTCGAGCTGCTCGACGCCGTCGATGATGGAAAGCGTGAGCCCGCCCGAGCGCTGGCGGCCGACCGTGCCCGGCCCGAGGCTTGCGATCTTGTCGTAGAGCGTGCGGCGCAGCGTCTTCTGCACCCGTGCCGCCGTCTCGTGCGCAACCACGGCGCGCCAATGCTCGGCGCCGCCGCGCAGCACCATGACGAGGGCGATCAGCAGGACGGGCAGGACCAGGTCCTGCACCGGCCGCCCGTCGAAGACTTGCCCGATCAACCAGCCCAGCAGGCCGAGCCGGGCGACGCCCAGGCCGACCGAAACGAGGCCGATGGCGACGGTCCAGCCGATGCGGCCGCGGACGCCGCGGGTGAAGGCAAAAAGACGCGGTTCGATGTGCATGGGGCCGATGCTAGGCCGGACATTCCTATTCGTCAGTCCACAAATTGGAAAAGCGCCTGTACATTTATGAACATGGAAGCCAACTGGGACGACCTTCGCATATTCCTCGCCCTGGCGCGCGGCGGCACGCTGACCACCGCCGCCAAGTCGCTGAACGTGAGCCATCCGACCGTGGCGCGCCGCGTGCGCGCCCTCGAGGACGGCATCGGCGCGCGCCTGTTCGACCGGCTGCCCGACCGCTTCGTGCCGACCGCGGCCGGCGAGCAGTTGCTAGCCGACAGCGAGGCGATGGAGAAGGCCGCCCTGTCGATCGGCCGGCGCAGCGCCGGCCTCGGCGACACGGTGAGCGGCGTCGTGCGGCTGTCGGCGGGCGAGGCGATGGCCGCGTTCCTCGCGCGCCACTTGACGGAGCTGCGCGCGCGGCTCGTGCATCTCGAATTCGAGCTGGCGGCCAGCCATATGCTCGCCAACCTGTCGCGCCGCGAGGCCGACCTGCTGATCCGCGAGCAGGTGCCCGACCTCGCCGGCATCGTGGCGCGCAAGCTCGGCCGGGTGGCCTACGCCATCTATGCGGCGAGGGCGTTCCCCCTGGACGGCGCGACCCGGACGATGTTCGCCAACCAGCCCTGGATCGGCTTCGACGACGACCACAGCTACATGCCGGGCCAGCAATGGCTGCACGACAAGCTCGCCGGGCGGCGGCCGGTGATCCGGGGCAACGACTGGCTGGTGCTGCACGAGGCGGCGCGTGCCGGCGCCGGCCTGGCCGTGCTGCCGTGCTACCTCGGCGATGCCGACCCGGCGCTGAAGAGAATCGGACCGGTCGTCGGCGAGGTCTTCGCCGACCAATGGCTGCTGGTGCACCGCGACCTGCGTGCGCTGCCGCGCGTGAGAGCCGTCATGGATGCCGTGATCGACCTGTTCCACCGCCAACGGCCATTGCTGGAAGGACGCACGGCGCCGGCGAAGGCGCGGGGGAAGCGTTTCTGACTCGCCTCTACCGGAGGTGCGTCCGCATGCGTCCACGAATCCTCGAACCGACGGCACCTTGTCGGAGCGGACCCGCCGACCTCTTCGACCCCCTCGCGGAAATCGCGCAAATCGCGGAAATCGATCTCGGAAACCTCGGAAACCTCGCAAACCTCCGGCGGGGTGTCGCCGGACAATCGACATCGCGGGCACTCACCCCGGGAGGCCAATGCCCGCCAGTGGGGCAATTGTATGTAGACATACGGAAAAACGCTGCCGGAAATACCGGAAATACCGGAAATCCCCGGTCACGGGTCGGGAGGGCGGGTCGGCGGACGATTGGCGAAGCAGAACGTCGATACGGGAAATCCCGCGCAGCCCTCGCGGCCGGAAGTGGTCATGGTGCTCATGCCCGCATTTTACCTCGACGCACCCTCACGGACCTAATCGGGTCGATGGATTCCGTCCGATGCCGATGGCACCTGCATCGGAAGGCGATTCGACCCCCCGATTCCGGCGCCGGACGCGAATCTGACTCTCCTGATCTAAAGCGCGACCTGCTGGATGCCGCCGCGCTCTTGGCCGGCCTCGATGTGGCGCCATAGGATCTCGTGGCCGCGCGGCAGCGGGCGGTTGTTGGCCATGGTGAGCCAGATCCTCAGCAGCAGGCGGCTCTTGCCCGCGGCAAAATCGTCCTCGAACGGCGTGCGGGCATGATAGGTGACGTGGCTGTTGATGAGCTGCAGGTCGCCGGGCTCCAGTGTCATCTCGAAGCAGAGTTCCTCGGCGGTCGTCATCAGCATGTCGATGGCGTCCTTCTGGGCCTGGCTGAGCCGGGGGATGTCCGGCGCCATCTGCGCCGCCTCGATGAAGGTGAGCGAATAGTGCGAGGTGAACTTGCCGTCGCGTACGCCGAAGATCGGCAGCGGATAGGCGGTGGCGCGCGTCGTGCCCTGCTCGTTGCCCCGGCCATCCTTGCCGGTACCTTCCTCGCCGAAGCGACTGCGCCAGTAGTCGGTGAACAACGCGTCGAGCAGATCGGGGCGCTTGGCGAGGATCGCGTTGTGGATGGCCGGTGTCGAGGCGAGCTGGCTCACGCCGCCCTTCAGCGCCTGCCGCACGCACAGCAACCCGACCACGTCGGTGCGGTCGGTATGGAAGCGCAAACTCCCGTTGGTGAGCGTGCGCGCGTAGGAAGAGAGGAAGGTGCCGCCCCGGGTGTCCCGGGTCTGGCCGTAGGTGCGGCCGACATGGGCACCCTCGTCACGGATGGCGCGCATCAGCTCGCCACTGCGGTTCTGGAAGACCGGCGTGCCGAGCTGCGTGCCGAGGCCGAAATACATCCGGCGCAGGTCGTCCTCGGCGTAGCGATCGACCGGGAAGCCGCGCAGCTTCATGATGCCGCAACCGTTCTCCAGCTCCTCGGCGATATCGTCGAGCAGCGGCCGCATCGTCGGCAGCGGGAAATCCTCGCGCCGGATCTCCGACCAGTCCCTGCCCCTGACCCGTTGCAGCGCCGAATCGAGTTCGGCGACATCGGCGGCCGTCAGGTCGCGGATCCAGCGCGTGGAATTCCTGATCTCGGCGCCCGTCCAGACGGAGGGCCCGGCGAGTGGGGTGCGTGTCATGTCCGAAATCTAGCTCACTTCAGGGATTTTCGCATATTGATCGAGGTCGGATGGTCGAAGCCTTCGTGCGCTTCGCGTGAGATTTCCTCGTAGCCCAGCGACCGGAAGAGGCGTTGGTTGCCGGCCAGCACGACGCGCACGCCGAGCCGCACGCCCGCCAGCCCGCGCCGCCGCGCCTCGTCCTCGACGGCTTCGACCAGGCGCCTCGCCAGACCGAGGCCGCGCGCGCGAGGCAGCACGCTCAGGCGGCCGAAATAGAGATCGTCCTCCATCGGCTTCACCATCACGCAACCCACGACCTCGCCATTCCGCTCCGCGACGATGGCGCCGGCGCCCTTGGCGAGTTCGGCGGCGATACCTGCGGTGCTCTCCCGGAACGCACCGGACTCCGGGACCAGTTTGCCGCGATACTGTTCGAAGGCGGCGGCGATGGTCGCGGCGATCGCCGATGCGTCGGCTGCCGTGGCGGTGCGCAGGTTTACTGTGTCGCCCATGGTCGATTCTCGCGTAGGCTTGCCCCAACGGCGGGGAAATTCCAATGGGCGATCGAACCATCGAGGTGAGGAAGCTGACGCCGGCGATCGGCGCGGAGATCTTCGGCGTCGATCTCGCCCGCCCGCTCGGCAACCACGCCTTCCAGGAGATTCACGACGCGCTGATGGAGAACCTGGTGGTGTTCTTTCGCGACCAGGAGTTGACGCACGAGCAGCACAAGGAGCTGGGCCGCCGCTTCGGCGAGCTGCACATCCATCCGAGTTCGCTGAACACGGTCGAGGCGCATCCCGAGATCCTGATCATCAAGGCCGACGAGAAGTCGAAGTACGTGGCGGGCGAGGAGTGGCACACCGACGTGAGCTGTGAGGACGAGCCGCCGATGGGGTCGATTCTCTACATGAAGCAGCTGCCGCCGGACGGCGGCGGCAACACGCTGTTCGCCAACATGTACCGCGCGTTCGAGACGCTCTCGCCGCCGATCCAGCACCTGTGCGAGGGCCTGACCGCGGTGCACGACGGCGCCCAGGTCTATGGCGGCCGCTTCGGACAGAAACCGAAAGAGGGCGGCTTCCCCCGCGCCGAGCATCCCGTGGTGCGCACCCATCCGGTGACCGGCCGCAAGGCGCTCTACGTCAACCGCAACTTCACCACCCACGTCGTCGGACTGAAGCGGCACGAGAGTTCGGCGCTGCTCGAGATGCTCTACCGTCATTGCGAGACGCCGGAGTTCCAGTGCCGCTTCGCGTGGCGACCCAACTCCATCGCCTTCTGGGACAACCGCGCGGCCATGCACCATGCCATGTGGGATTACTTCCCGCACAAGCGGTTGGGCTATCGTGTGACGGTCAAGGGCGACCGCCCGTTCCATCGCGCTTGAAGAGGACAGACATGGCGCTCATCACCTATCTCACCCGCATCCAGTTCGATTTCGGCGCGCTGAAGCTGCTCGATGCGGAGCTGCAGTTACTCGGCATCCGGCGGCCGCTGATCGTCACCGACAAGGGCGTGATCGCCGCCGGCCTGTGGGCCAGGGTCAAGGACCAGCTTCCCGGCAACATGCCGGTGACGATCTACGACGGCACGCCGGAGAACCCGACCGAAGCGGCGATGCGCGACGCGCTCGGGGTCTACAAGGATGGAGACTGCGACGGCATCGTCGCCATCGGCGGCGGCTCGCCGATGGACCTCGCCAAGGCGGTGGCGCTGATGGCGACGCATCCGGGCAATTCGCTGCAGACCTACGCCATGGTGGAAGGCGGGGCGGCGAAGATCACGCCGAAGGTGGCGCCCATCGTCGCCATCCCGACCACGTCGGGCACCGGCAGCGAGGTGAGCCGCGGCGGCGTCATCATCATGGACTCCGGCCGCAAGCTCGCCATCGGCAGCCCCCACCTGATCCCGAAGCTCGCGCTGATCGATCCCGAGCTCACGATGGGGCTGCCGCCGCACCTGACCGCCGGCACCGGCATGGACGCCTTCACCCACAACATCGAGTGCTTCCTCAGCAATGCCTACAATCCGCCGGCCGACGGCATCGCGCTCGATGGTCTCGAGAAGGCATGGCGCTACGTCGAACGCGCGACCCGCGACGGTTCGGACCGCGAGGCGCGCTACAACATGGCGATGGCTGCCATGGAAGGCGCGATGGTGTTCCAGAAGGGGCTCGGCGCGGTGCATGCGCTCAGCCATCCCACCGGCGGGCTGAAGGGCCATCGCCTGCATCACGGGACCTTGAACGCGATCTACCTGCCGGCGGTGCTGCGCTTCAACGCGCCTGCTGTCGGCGAAAAGTACCGGAAGGTGGCGCAGGTCATGGGGCTGTCCGAGCGCGAGGGCAATGCCGAGGGAGTCGCCGCCGCCGTCGCCGCGTTGAACGAGCGACTCGGGATCCCAAAGGGGTTAGGGGCGATGGGTGTGAAGCAGGACGTGGTCGAGGCCATCGCCGACGGCGCGCTGGGCGACCACTGTCACCTCTCGACGCCGCGCCAGCCGACGCGCGCGCAGTACATCGAACTGATCGAGCAATCGTGGGGCTGACATGAAAGTCAAAGGCAGGGTCTGTGTCGTGACGGGCGCCGCGGGGGGTATCGGCGAGGCGATCGCGCGGCGCTACCACCAGGAGGGCGCCAAGGGCGTCGTCGTGGCCGATTGCGACGGAGATCGGGTGATGCGGGTGGCCAGCGAGATCTCGGGCCACGGCGTGGTCTGCGACGTCGCCAGGGAAGCCGACATTCGCCATCTCGTCGCCGAGGCGGAGAAGAAGTACGGGCCGGTCGACGTGTTCTTCTCCAACGCCGGCATCGGCCGCGGCGGCCACGAGGATGCCTCGGACAAGGACTGGGCCGATTCGTGGGCGATCCACGTCATGTCGCACGTTTACGCCGCGCGCGCGTTGGTGCCCGGCATGCTGGCGCGCAAGTCGGGCTACCTGCTGAACACCGCGAGCGCGGCGGGCTTGCTCGCCTCGATGGGCTCGGCGCCCTACGGCGTCACCAAGCATGCCGCGGTGGCGCTGGCCGAGCATCTTTCGATCCAGTACGGCGACCGGGGCATCGCGGTTTCGGTGCTTTGCCCGCAGGCGGTCGACACCAACATGCTGCGCATGGCCGGCGCGACGGCGGCGTCGGTCGACGGCGTGCTCAACACCGACGCGGTGGCCCAGACCGTGATCGAGGCGATGGACGAGGAGCGTTTCCTGATCCTGACGCATCCCGAGGTGAAGGAGTACATGGCGCGCAAGCTCGACCGCGACCGCTGGCTGCGCGGCATGCGCCGCCTGCGCGACAAGACGGGGGAAGGGCGACGGCCCTAGACCGTCGCCCCGAGTCGCGCCGGGACAACTCCCCGCGCTGATTTGCGAGGGGCCTGCCTCGCAAGAGCTCCCTCGCTCCGTTCGGGGTGACATTGGAATCATTGACGCCAAGTCGGCTATCACCCAAGGTGCGCGCCATGCAGCGGCTGAAAGCGCTTCGACTTACCGGCTGATCCGCCGTCGCCTCGCCTGGAGAGGACTCGCGGATCGCGCCGCCGTTCGCCGCCCCCCTGCCAGCAGTTCCCCATGATCGACTACGCCTTTCAACTCTTCGCCGAGACGAACCTGTGGCTGGCCGTCGGCGTCACCCTGGTCGCCGGCCTGATGCGCGGCTTCGCGGGCTTCGGATCGGCCATGCTGATGGCGCCGATCTTCGCCATCCTGTTCGGCTCGGCCGAGATGGTGGTGACCGTGGTCGCCATCGAGCTCGTGGTCTCGGTGCAGCTCTTCCCGCAGGTCCGCCACCACGCCGACTGGAAGACGCTGACGCCGATGAGCGTCGCCGCCTGCGCTGCCATGCCGCTCGGCGTGTGGCTGCTGGCGAGCGTCGACAAGAATACCATCGTGACGGCGGTGTCGGCGGTGATCGTCGCCTTCGTCGTGCTGATGTGGACCGGCTGGAAGTATCGCGGACGACGCTCCCCCGTGGCGGCGGCCGCGGTCGGCACGATCTCCGGCGCGATGATGGCGACGACCAGCGTCGGCGGGCCGCCGGTGCTGCTCTACCTGCTGTCGGGCACCGACCCGCCGCAGGTCAATCGCGCCAACATCGTCACCTACTACTTCCTGACGCAGTTCCTGCTGATCGTCATCGTGCTGGCGACCGGCGTCGCCGGATGGGATGCGCTGGCGCGCGCGGTCGTGCTGTTCCCGGTGATGACGCTCGGCGCCTGGATGGGCGGCCGCCTGTTCCACGGGCTGGGCAGCGAGCGGCTCTACCGCAACGTCGCGCTGGTCATCCTGTTCGGGACCGGCAGCTTCGGGCTGCTGCGCACGGTGCTGTTCGCGTAACTCGGCGTTGACAAGACCGCGGCGCGGGAGAAGAGTTTTGTCGTCGCCGGATGCGTCCGACGATACCGCGCATCGAGCACAGGAGGATTCCGCATGGAAGACACTCCACCTGGTATAGCCAGGGGCCTCGCTTCACGGCGGGGCCAACGGTCCCACGCGCGGCGCCGCGGCTGACGACCCCGGCGCGGCCTGGGCCGCCGACAATTCGACACTCTTCGCGGGACTCGATCCCGATTTCGTCCCGGCTCCTGCCGGGAAAGCCAAAGGCTCATGCCGGAAACCCCGCCCTTCGTCGGCGGGGTTTCTTTTTTCCGCCGCGCGGCCTAGGATTTCGCCAACAGGGAGTTGCGTACAGTCATCCGCGCGTAAACAAGCCGGTCCGTCGCGTTTGCGTAGGGCCAAAACGACAACCGCGACGAGAGTGACAATTGATGGGCGAGCAGGTTCTCGAGCTCGAGGATGTATCCGTGCGCTTTCGCCTCAGGCGCGGGACGCTTCAGGCGGTGGATGGCGTTTCGTTTGCGGTGCGTCGCGGCGAGATGTTCGGCCTCGTCGGCGAATCGGGGTCGGGCAAGTCGGTGACGGCGCGCGCCATCATGCGCCTGATCCCAGATCCGCCAGGCGAGATATCGCGGGGCCGCATCCTGTTCGAGGGGGCCAACGTGCTCGACAAGAGCGCGGCCGAAATGCGGGCTCTGCGCGGCCGGCGCATCGCCATGGTGTTCCAGGAGCCGATGAGCGCGCTCAATCCGGTGTTCACCGTGAGCAGTCAGATCGGCGACGCCCTGCGGGCCAATCTCGGCCTCGGGCGCAAGGAGGCGCGCGAACGGGTGATCGAACTTCTCGCCATGGTCGGCATCCCGTCGCCGGCCAGGCGGGCCGATTCCTATGTCCACGAATTCTCCGGCGGCATGCGTCAGCGCGTCATGCTGGCGATGGCATTGTCCTGCAGCCCGACCTTCCTGATCGCCGACGAGCCGACGACGGCGCTCGACGTCACCATCCAGGCCACCATTCTCGAGCTGATCGCCGACATGACCCAGCGGCTCGGCCTGTCGCTGCTGTTCATCACCCACAATCTCGGTGTCGTCGCCCATTTCTGCGAGCGGATCGGCGTGATGTATGCGTCGCATCTGGTCGAAACCGGCGACCGGCGCGATATCTTCGCCCGTCCCCAGCATCCCTATACCGTGGGGCTGCTGAACTCGATTCCGACGCTGCATGGGCAGAACCAGCGTCTCACCCCCATCGAGGGCACCGTCTGCAACATGATGGACCCGCCGGCGGGCTGCAAATTCCATCCGCGCTGCGCCCACGCGATGGACGTCTGCCGCCGCGTCGCGCCCGAACTGAAGGAGATCGCCCCCGGGCACAAGGCGGCATGCCATCTGTTGAACGGGGGGTCGGCATGACGGCGCGCGGGGCTTCCGGCGAGACGCTGCTGGTCGCCAAGGACCTGTCGCGGCACTTCATCCTGCACGGCGACATCTACTCCCGCTTGGCCGGCGAGAAGGTGCAGACCCTGAAGGCCGTCGACGGCATCGACTTCCACGTCGACCGCGGCGAGACCCTGGGGCTGGTCGGCGAATCGGGTTGCGGCAAGTCGACGACGGCGCGGCTGGTAACGCGCCTGATCGAGCCCAGCGGCGGCGAAGTGCGGTGGAAGAACGAGAACCTGCTGGCGTTCTCACCGGCGCGCATGAAGACGATGCGTCGCGAGATCCAGCTCGTGTTCCAGGATCCCTACAGCTCGCTCAACCCGCGCAAGACGATCTTCCAGATCCTCGGGCGGCCGCTCCAAATCCACAACCTGGCGAAGACCCGGGCGGAGCGGCGCGAGCGCGTGCTGCACCTGCTGAGCCGCGTCGGCCTCGGCATCGAGCACATCGACCGCTATCCGCACGAATTCTCCGGCGGCCAGCGCCAGCGCATCGCCATCGCGCGCGCGCTTTCGGTCGATCCCGAACTGGTGATCGGCGACGAGCCGGTATCGGCGCTCGACGTGTCGATTCAGGCGCAGATCCTCAACCTGTTCCGCGACCTGCAGCAGGAGCTCGGGCTGACCTACCTCTTCATCGCCCACGACCTCAGCGTCGTGCGCCACATCAGCGACCGCGTCGCGGTGATGTATGTCGGCAAGATCGTCGAGACCGGCCCCTCCGCCCAGCTCTTCGAGCGCCCCCTTCACCCCTATACGCAGGCGTTGCTGGCGGCGGCGCCGGAGGCCGATCCCAACCGGCCGCGGCCCAAGCTGCTGCTCAAGGGCGAGGTCGCCACGCCGGTCGATCCACCACCCGGCTGCCGGCTGTGTGGCCGCTGCCCGCGCGAGATCTCGATTTGCGCCGAGGTCGCGCCGCCGCTGCGCGAGGTCAGCCGCGGCCGCCAGGTCGCCTGCCACAACCTGTGACCGGGGCCGACGGCGAGCCACCACGACGGGCTGCGCCGCGCCCGCGTGTTCCTCACGACTTTGTGCTTGCCGTCGGGCTCGTGCCCTGCCGTGCCGTGTACGATCCTCGTACCCGTCGAGAAGGGGAGCGTACGTGCGCACGACCACGATGGCTTTGGCCGCAGCGGCTCTGATCGTGGGTTGCGACGGCGCAGGGCACGGCCCGCCCTCGGGCCAGACGGCGGAGGACGTGGCCTACTGCCCCAGGTGGCCGTCACCCGCTGCCCGGGGCCGCCGATTCGATCCGTGTGCTGGAACGGGAACTCCGAAACAACGGATTCACGGTCCCGCCACGCGGATAGCCGCCTGCCGGCCTCCTATCGCTCGGCGAGCCGGGGATCGAGGATGTCGCGCAGGCCGTCGCCGAACAGGTTGAAGGCCAGCACGGTGTAGCAGATGGCGAGTCCGGGGAAGGCGGCCATCAGCGGATGGGTTTCCATGTAGTCGCGGGCGGCACTGAGGTCGGAGCCCCAGTCCGGCGTGGGTGGCGGCGTGCCGAGCCCGAGGAATGACAGCGCGGCCACGATCAGGATGACGAAGCCGAGCCGCACGGTCGCGGTCACGATCAGCGGCGAGACGATGTTGGGCAGGATCTGGGTGAGCGCGATGCTGACCGAGGAATCGCCGATGGCGCGCGAGGCTTCGACGTATTCCTTCTGCTTCTCGGCCAGCACCGAGCCGCGCGATAGTCGCGCCACCTCCGGCATGAAGGCCAGCGCGAGCGCGCTCACCAGCACGACGTCGACCATCACGCCCTCGAACTTCCACGCCTGCGCCAGGGTCACGAACAGCAGGTAGAGCAGCAATCCCGGGAAGGCGAGCAGCCCGTCGACGATCCGCATCCCGATCGAGTCGGCCATCCCGCCCCAGTAGCCGGCCAGCACGCCGAACGGCACGCCGATCAACAACCCGGCCGCGACGGCGAGAACGGCGATCGTCACCAGCCGCCGTCCGCCGTACAGCAGGCGGGAGTAGATGTCGCGTCCCAGCCGGTCGGTGCCGAGCAGATGTGTCTCCGACGGCGGCGCGAGCCGGGCGCGGTAGTCCTGCTTGATCGGGTTGTGGGTTGCGAGCCAGGGCGTCGCGACGCAGGCCCCGAACAGCAGCACGAGCATCACCGCGCCCATCGAGGCGGTCCGGCTCTTGCGCAGCTCGTAGAAGGCGCGCGACAGCGTTTCACGCCAACGCGAGCGCCGGACGGTGGCTGACCGCGCGAGCACGGCCGCGGTTGCCGTATCGGTTGCCGTCATGGTGCGTGCCTCATCCCAGCTTCACCCTCGGATTGAGCAGTCGGTAGGCGAGGTCGACCAGCAGGTTCATGACGACGACGATCACTCCCAGCACCAGCACGCCGGCCTGGATCAGCGGGTAGTCGCGCTGCAGGATCGCCTCGAAGATCGCGCGCCCGATGCCCGGCCAGGCGAAGATCGTTTCCAGCACCACCGTGCCGCCCAGCAGGTTGGCGAGCTGGAGGCCCGAGATGGTGAGGGTCGGGATCATGGCATTGCGCAACGTGTAGCGGAAAATGACCCGCCGCTCGGGGAAGCCCATCGCGCGCGCGGTGTCGACGTACTCCTTGCTCATCTCGTCGAGCATGCTCGAGCGCGTGAGCCGGGTCGTGAAGGCGGCCTGCCGGAAGCCGATGGCGGCCGCGGGGAGGATCAGGAACTTCAGGCTGCCCCAGAAATCGTCGAACGGGCTGATGTAGCCGGACGACGGCAGCCAGCCGAGATACAGCGAGAACAGCAGCACACAGAGGATCGCGAACCAGAACTCGGGGATCGAGATTCCGGCCAGTGAGGACACCTGCGCGGTGTAGTCGACCGGGGAATTGCGTCGCACGGCGGCGAAGGTGCCGAGCGGAATCGCGATCAGCATGGAAAGCACGATCCCGACCGTGGCGAGATACACCGTGGCCGGAATCCGACTGAGCAGCTCGGTCGATATCGGCCGTCGCGTCACCAGCGAACGGCCGAAATCGCCCTGGAGCGCCCGACCGAGCCAGAGCGCATAGCGCTCGTGCACCGGCCGGTCGAGCCCGTACTCCTTCGCCAGCACTTCGCGCGTTTCGGCGTCGTCTCCGCCCTCGGTGCCGATGATCGTGTCGAGGACGGAACCCGGCAGTGCTTCGACGAAGCCGAACACCGCCACCGTCAGCACGAACAGGACGGGGACGAGCTGGGCGATGCGGCGCAGCGTGTAGGCGAGCATCGCCCCTCTCGTCCTTCGTCAGCTCGCGATCCAGGTGCGGCGCATGCCGCCGCCCGCGAAGCTCCACGGCCCCGAGAAGGACACTTGGTAGTCCTTCACCCTGGCCCGGTTGCCGGCCATCATCAGCGGCACGAAGTGCGTGTAGAGCATCGGCAGGTCCTTGTTCACCAGCGTCTCGACGTCGGCGTACATCTGCTTGCGCTTGGCCCGGTCGCGCTCCTTGCGGGCCGCCATGATGATCTGGTCGGCCTTCTCGTTCTTGTAGCCGATGCGGCGGCGGTTCTCCGGCGCGCTCGACAGGATGTTGCGGGCGAACCAGCCATCCGGGTCGAGACGGTAGGAGTTGGCCGTCGAGTCGATGTTGAAGTCGCCCTTGCCGATCTTCTCGTTCATGACCGGCGTCGGCGCGATCTCGAGCACGACGTTGAAGCCGGCGTCCTTGAGCATGGCGTGGACCAGCTCGCCCGACTGCTGCATGTAGGGGAAGGTGTCATTGGCGATGATGGTGAGCCGCTGGTCGCCGCCCTTCGCCTTCTTCCGCAGCGCCTTGGCCTTGTCGAGGTCGAATTTCGGCCACGACTCGATGGCGTCCGAGTGCCAGGGGCTGGCGGAGCTGTAGAAGCCCTTGGAAACCGAGCCGATACCGTTGAACACGGCCTGGTGGATGCCCTCGTGATCGACGGCGTGGGCTATGGCCTGGCGCAGCAGATGGGCGTCGGGATTGTCCTTGTCGGCCAGCAACCCGTTCTTGAGATTGAAGAACAGCATGGCGGTGCCGACCTGCGCCACCGGGAAGGTGTCGAACGTGGCGGCCATGTCCTTCTTGAAGGCCGGCGCATCGGCATAGGCGACGTTGTCGATGAGGTCGAGTTCGCCCGCCCTCAACGCCGTGAGGCGCACGCGGTCTTCCTTCTTCGGATGCCCGACCAGTCCATCGAGGTAGGGCAGCGAGTTGCCCTGGGCGTCCGTCTCCCAGAAATTCCCGAACCGCTCCATCTCGCAGACGTCGAGGCGGCGCCACGACTTGAACTTGAACGGCCCGCAATTGACGGGGTGCGTGTCGACCTTGTCGACCGCGCCCGGCGCCATCAGGTTCACCGGGTAGTAGACCATGTTGATGTCGAACGCCGCCTGCGGCTCCTTGAGATGGAACTGCACGGTTTCCTTGTTGTCGACCGTGACCCGCTCCACGTCGGATAGCACCGAGCGCGTGAAGGCGTGACCAATCTTGGGATCCTTGATGCGCTCGATGTTCCACTTGACCGACTCGGCGTCGATGGTCTGGCCGTTGTGGTATTCCGCGCCGCGCCGGAGCTTGAAGGTCCAGGTCTTGAGGTCGGCCGAGGGTTCCCACGACGTCGCGACGGCCGGCTTGGCCTCCATCTTGTCGTCGAAATCGACGAGGCCGCCGGTGATGCCGGTCAGCGGATGAGAGACGAAATAGATGATGTTTCGATGGGTATCGAGGCCCACCGAATCGTCGCGCGTGCCGAAGCGCAGCGTGCCGCCCCGCGTCGGATGCTTCTTGCCCGCCTGCTGCGCGGCGGCTGGCAGTCCGGCAAGCGCGGCGGCGGTCAGCGCCGTCGTGCCGGTGAGGAACTTACGCCGTGTACTCTCGAGACCCTTGCTACGTGCTTCGTCGGTCATGGACGTCGCCTCCCTAATGCGTTGTTCTTGGGTCAAACGCGGCTATGTGAAGTCATGCCTGTTCGATTCGATGGCTCCTGAAGAGATGCGCACATATTGCATGCGCTGCGAAACACCCTGCCGTCATTCGATGGTAAGGTCAACCACGCGCAAAATAAAGAACGGCGCGTCTCGCGACGCGCCGTTCTGCAACTCCCGATTGGTCGGAGTGAGAGGATTCGAACCTCCGGCCCCTAGCTCCCGAAGCTAGTGCTCTACCAGGCTGAGCTACACTCCGTCGGTGAAGATCGGAGTCTGCCTCCGCTCGGGACGCGGGGTTATAGCCGCGCCCTCCCATGGTCGCAAGGCTCGGGCCGGGCCGCTATAGTCGCGACTCGAAGCGACCTTCCGGGTGAGGAAATGGCGAAGAAAAAGAAGAAGGCCGGGCGGCTCAAGATCGCCTTGATCGGCTACGGCGCCATCAGCCAGACGCTGTTCGACGTCTTTCGCGAGAAGAAGCCGCCGATCGATGTCGTCGGCGTGCTGGTGCGGCCCGGGCGCGCCAAGGAAACGAAGCGCAAGGTCGGGCGCAAAGCCGTCGTGGTCGAGAAGCTGAAGGATCTGTTGAAGCTTCGTCCCGACGTGGTGGTCGAGGCCGCGAGTCAGCAAGCGGTGCGCGACTGGGGCGAGGAGATCCTGAAGAAGGGCTTCGACTTCATGGTGATCGCCACCGGTGCCTACGGAGACCCCAAGCTGTGGAAGAGGCACCGCGATGTCGCCGCGAGGAGCGGCGCGCGGCTGCGCCTGCCGTCGGGTGCCATTGCCGGCCTCGACGGCCTGCTCGCCATGCGGCTCGGCAAGCTCGAGAGGGTCAAATACACCTCCATCAAGCCGCCGCACGCGTGGGCCGGCACGCCGGCCGAGACCGATTTCGACCTGCCGGCAATCAAGGAGCCGACGGTGATCTTCCGCGGCTCGCCGGCAGACGCCGGACGGCTTTATCCGAAGAACGCCAATCTCGCCGTGACCGTCGCCTTGTGCGGCGCGGGACTCGATCACACCGACATCGAACTGGTGGCCGATCCGACCCTGCCGCCGGGCGTGAATGCCAACCGCCTCGATGTCGTGAGCGATTCGGGCGAGATGACCATGTACCGCACCGGCCGCGCCATGCCGGACAATCCCAAGACCGGCGTTCTGACGGCGCTGACGATGGCCGACGACCTGATGAAGCTGGTGCGCTCGAGCGACTGGTAGCGGCGGCCTTCAGTGCGGCCCGTGACGACGGCCGCGCGGACGTTCGAACAGGGCCTGCTGCTCCGGCGTGAGCACGGCATAGAGCGCTTCGAGCGATGGCCGCACCGTCTGGAACGCGTCCAGCCGCGCCTTCATGGCGTCCTCGCGCAACGCCATCCGGTCGGCGAAGCTCGCCACGTTCATGATGTCGTCGGGCAGGGTGGCGCACCGCGCCTTGCTCTTGGCCGCGGCCTCGTCGGCCGCCGTCTCGAAGGCGGTCCAGGCCGCCATCTGCTCGGGCTTCAGGTCGAGACGCGTCTTCAGATAGGCGCGGTTGCCGACCCGGCGTGCGACCTGCTCCTGGCACATCGCCTTGGGCGAGAAGGAGCGCATGCCGTGCATGCCGGCCGGCCGGTCCGCAGGTGGACCGACGGGCCGGTCCGGTGCGCCCGCCACCGGCGGCGGCGCAACCGGCGGCGTGGCTTGGGCGAAAAGCGGTCCGTGGAAGCCGCGGTCGAGAGCGCTGGCGGCGGTCGCGCCGGCGATGACGGCCATCGCCGCGAGAACGGCCGATCCGGCGAGAAGCGAGGGACGAAAGCGCATGAACTGACTCCGAAGGAAGCTCCTGACATCGCATACGCGCCGGACGGGTAGGACGTGCCCGTCAGGTGTTGGGAATTTGTTGCTTCATCCACCGGGCGAATTCCGATCGTTGCTCGGCCGTCATATGGAGGCCTTCCTTGGTCCGCCGCCACAGGACGTCGTCGGGTTCGAAGGCCCATTCCTCGCGCATCAGGTAGCGTGCCTCGGCCTCGTAGAGATGGCCGCCGAAATGCCGGCCGAGGTCGGCCTCCGTCCTCGCACCTCCGAGCAGTTCGTCCAGTCCCGCGCCGTGGCGCCGCGCGAGAACGCGCACGAGGGCTTTCGGTAGTTGCGGCTTCACGGCCTGTGCACCCGACACGAACTGCTCGAACGCCGCCTCGAAGCTCGGCGCGTCGGCGAACTCGCCGTCGACAAGTGGCTTTTCCGCCGTCCACGGCCCGCCCATCGACGGGAAATAGGGCTGCAGGTCGCGCAAGGCGTGCTCGGCGAGCCGCCGATAGGTCGTGATCTTGCCGCCGAACACCGAGAGCAGCGGCGCGCCGCCGGTGCCGGACTCGACCTCGAGATGGTAGTCGCGCGTCACCGCCGAGGGGTCGTCATCGCCGTCGTCGAACAGCGGGCGCACGCCGGAATAGGTCCAGATGACGTCAGACGGCGACACCGGCCGCGCGAGATAGTGGTTCACCAGCTCACAGAGATAGGAGACCTCCTCGGGCGAACAGACCGGTGCCGCGCCTTCGTCGACCTGGATGTCCGTCGTCCCGATCAACGAGAACTCGCGCTCGTAGGGGACTATGAAGGCGATGCGGTTGTCGCTGTTCTGCAGGATGAAGGCGTGCTCGCCGTCGTGCAGGCGCGGCACGACGATATGGCTGCCCTTGACCAGCCGTACCCGCTTGGCCGTGCGCACATGAGTCTGTTCGTCGAGGAAGCGCTTGACCCAGGGGCCAGTGGCGTTGACCAGGCCGCGCGCGCTCAGATGCACGGAGGTGCCGTGGGGGCCTGCGAGCTCGATTTGCCACAGCCTGCCGTCGTCGCTGCGGCGTGCCGAAACGCAACGATGGCGGGCGAAGATGCGCGCTCCCATCTCGCGCGCCGACTTGAGGTTGGCGATGACGAGCCGGGCATCGTCGACCCAGGCGTCGGAATAGACGAAGCCCTTGGCGAAATCCGGCTTGAGGCCTGCCCCGAACGGCGAGTTCGCGAGGTCGACGGCCTGCGACTTGGGCAACCGCATCCGCCAGTCGAGATGATCGTAGAGAAAAAGACCGAGCCGCAGCAGCCAGCGCGGCCGCAGGTGTGGTTCATGCGGCAGCACGAAGCGCAGCGGCCAGGAGATGTGCGGTGCCTTGGCCAGCAGGACCTCGCGCTCCTGCAACGCCTCGCGGACCAGCCGGAACTCGTAGTGCTCGAGATAGCGCAGGCCGCCATGGATCAGCTTGGTCGACGCCGACGAGGTGGCGCTCGCGAAATCGTTCATTTCGCAGAGTCCGACCTTGAGTGCGCGCCCCGCCGCGTCGCAGGCGATTCCCGCCCCGTTGATGCCGCCGCCGACCACGAACAGGTCGAGCGGCCGGCTGTCCATTCCATTCATGCACCCGACATATAGCGCGCTTGACCGTCCTGCGCGTGGCCCGCAAAAGGCCGCATGGGATGGCTGCTCAAACTGGCGCTGCTGGCGATGGCGGTGTACGGCGTCTGGATGACGGTGCGCCGCTGGTACCGGTTGTTCGGCGGCGGTGCGGCACCGCCGCCGCCCGCGCCCCGACCGCCCGATTCTCCGCCGGCCCGCCAGCAACCGCCTCCCCGCGGCGTCGTCGTCGAGGACACCCAGCCCTGCCCGGTTTGCAGTGCCTATATTTCTGCAGCCTCGACCCGCTGCGGGCGCGGCGATTGTCCCCTCGGGCGTGCTTGACCGGGTTGGGGGTGGCACCTATTTTGCCGCACCGCAAAAACGGCCTAAGTGACGGAAACACAAGGCCTTCTTAATCCCGGGACGCCCGTGTCGAAGTCACCCCTCGCGAGCAAGCCGCAGTGCTTTCAGGAACTCATCCTGACTCTGCAGGAATACTGGGCGCGCCAGGGCTGCGTGATCCTCCAGCCCTACGACATCGAAATGGGCGCCGGCACCTTCCATACGGCGACGACCCTGCGTGCCCTCGGCCCCAAACCGTGGCGGGCGGCCTATGTGCAGCCGTCGCGGCGGCCCGGCGACGGGCGTTACGGCGAAAACCCCAATCGCCTGCAGCACTACTATCAGTTCCAGGCGATTCTGAAGCCGTCGCCAACCGACATCGTCGAACGCTATCTCGGCTCGCTCGAGGCGATCGGCATCGACGGCACTTTGCACGACATCCGCTTCGTCGAGGACGACTGGGAGAGTCCGACGCTCGGCGCCTGGGGACTGGGCTGGGAAGTGTGGTGCGACGGCATGGAGATCACCCAGTTCACCTATTTCCAGCAGGTGGGCGGTATCGAGGTCGACCTGGTGGCCGGCGAGATCACCTACGGTCTCGAGCGGCTGGCCATGTATCTGTTCGACAAGACGTCGGTCTACGATCTGCCGTTCAACCGGGTCGATTCCGAAGTACCGCTGACCTACGGCGACGTGTTCCTGCAGAACGAGAAGGAACAGTCGGCCTACAATTTCGAGCACGCCGACACCGACATGCTGTTCCGCCACTTCGCCGATGCGGAGAAGGAATGCGGGCGGCTGATCGAGCGCAAGCTGCCGCTGCCCGCCTACGAGCAATGCATCAAGGCCTCGCATTGCTTCAACCTGCTCGAAGCACGCGGCGTGATCAGCGTCACCGAGCGGCAGAGCTACATCCTGCGCGTGCGCGGCCTCGCCAAGGCGTGCTGCGAGATCTGGCTTGCCACCCAGAAGCAGGCGGCGGGGGCGGCATGAAGGCCCGTTGTCATCCTGAGCGCAGCGAAGGATCTAGTGCTTCGACAGGGCCTCTAGTCGAGCAGCTAGGTCCTTCGCTGCGCTCAGGACGACAGGGGTACAGCAATGGCTGAGCTGCTCCTGGAACTTCTGTCGGAGGAGATTCCCGCGCGCATGCAGGCGCGCGCGGCTGAGGACCTCAAGCGCCTGATCGCCGACGGCCTGAAGATAATTGGACTGCCCTTTACCGACATGCGCTCCTTCGCAACATCACGGCGGCTGGCGCTCGTGGTTGATGGCTTGCCGACTGTGCGGCCCGACGTGACGGAAGAGAAACGTGGACCACGGGTTGGTGCGCCGGATCAGGCAATTCAAGGCTTTCTGAGAGCCGTAGGCCTCGCGTCGCTCGATCAGGCCGAGAAGCGTGACACCGGCAAGGGCGAGTTTTGGTTCGCTACCGTGAAGAAGAACGGTGGTCCAACCGCCGAGGCCCTGCCTGGCGTGATCGAGTTCGCCCGACTTCTGTCATGGCCGAAATCGATGAAATGGGGCAGTGGCACAGCTCAGTGGGTGCGGCCGGTGCAGTCGATCGTAGCTGTGTTCGACGGCAAAGTGCTAGATGGTGACTTCCCCATCGGCGGTGACATGGCGCCGGTGAAGTTCGGCGACACCACACGCGGCCATCGTTTCTTGAGCAACGGGGAGATCAGGGTGTCGAGCTTTGCCGACTACCAGGCCAAGCTCAGGGACGCGCATGTACTGATCGATGCGACCGAGCGTAAGAAAATCATCATCGAAGGCGCCGAGCGGCTCTGCCGGTCGGCGCAGGTGGGGCTGAAGAACGACGCGGCCCTGCTGGATGAGGTGGCCGGCCTGGTCGAGTGGCCGGTGCCGCTCATGGGTACGATCGATGCCGCCTTCATGGACGTGCCGCCGGAAGTGCTGATCGTGTCGATGAAGACGCATCAGCGTTACTTTTCGACCGAGAAGAAGGACGGCCAGCTCGCCAACCGCTTCGTGGTGGTTGCAAACAACGTCGCGGCCGACGGCGGGCGCACCATCGTCGACGGCAACGAGCGCGTCCTGCGCGCGCGTCTCAGCGACGCTAAGTTCTTCTGGGACCAGGACCGGAAGGTGCGGCTCGAAGACCGGCTGCTGGCGCTGAAGGATGTCGTCTTCCATGCCAAGCTCGGGTCGCAGGCGGATCGCGTCGGCCGGATCGCCAGGCTAGCCGTCGAGATCGCCGGCCTCGTACCGGGCGCCGAGCGCGGCCACGTCGAGCAGGCTGCGCTGCTCTGCAAGGCCGACCTGGTGAGCGGCATGGTGGGCGAGTTCCCCGAGCTGCAGGGCGTGATGGGCCGTTACTACGCGCTCAGCGAGGAGCTGCCGATGGAGGTCGCCGAGGCGATCGGCGACCACTATGCACCCGCCGGCCCGAACGACCGCTGCCCGAGCGCGCCGGTGTCGATCGCCGTGGCGCTGGCCGACAAGCTCGACGCTCTTGTTTCATTCTGGGCTATTGGTGAACAGCCGACAGGTTCTAGGGATCCGTTCGCCCTGCGTCGAGCCGCTTTAGGATGTATTCGCTTGATAACTGAGACAGGGATCAGGGTTCCTCTGTCTCAGCTTCTTAAGACGCACTATGAACACATCGCTTATCGCGATCCCTCCGTGGCCGACCGATTGATCGACTACTTCAATAGAGACGGTCGAGACATGCAGGAGGAACGTCGTCTAATTTCACTGATTAACGCATCGACGTTCAGGAGCTACTTGGCGGAAGGGCTTGTTCTGGACAATGTCATTAAGCTGTTTGAGCGTACCGATGAGTCTTCGATGAGCATATTCGATGCGTCGCCCCATGTGGATATTTTGGTTGATCGAGCTGAAGACATTCAGCGTATGTCGGGTTCTTCGAACGTAGGGAATCGAACGCCGCGAATGTTGGCGCAACGGGCGTTATTCACGAATACGGACGCCGAGGAAGACCTTGACGCCTACAAAGCTCGAATCGACGCTCATAGTGCCAAATGTCTTGATTCTTTATTGTCCTTCATCGCCGATCGCCTGAAGGTGCAGATGCGCGAGAAGGGTGTCCGGCACGACATCGTCGATGCCGTCTTCGCGCTGGGCGGCGAAGACGATCTCGTGCGCCTGCTGGCGCGCGTCGGGGCGGTGCAATCCTTCGTCGAGACCGATGCCGGCAAGAACCTGCTCACCGCCTATGCGCGGGCGGCCAACATCGTTCGTGCCGAGGAGAAGAAGGACAAGACGTTGTTGGCACGGATCGCCGGGGTCGCCGATGCCGCCCTTCTGGAGCAAGCAGAGGAGAAGGCCGTTGCCTCGTCCCTGGCCGATGTCGGACGCTCGGCAAGAGCCGCTCTGGAACGGGAGGATTTCGCCGGCGCGATGGCGGCGTTGGCGGGATTGCGTGCCCCTATCGACGCATTTTTCGAAAAGGTCACAGTGAACGTCACCGATAAGCCCGAATTGCGATTGAACAGGCTCAAACTGCTCAACCAGATACGGGCCACCATGGATGCGGTGGCGGATTTTTCTCGGATCGAGGGCTGAAGATGGCTCAGACGACGGCCAAGTGGGTCTACAGTTTCGGCAACGGCATCGCCGAGGGGCGCGCCGAGATGCGCGACCTGCTGGGCGGCAAGGGTGCCAATCTCGCGGAGATGTCGAGCCTGGGATTGCCGGTGCCGCCGGGCTTCACCGTGACGACCGAGGTCTGCACTTATTTCTACGCCAACGGGAACTCCTATCCCGGCGAACTCAAGGATCAGGTCGAGCAGGCGCTGGCGTCGATCGAGAAGATCGTGGGCGCGAGGTTCGGCGACCCGGTCAATCCGCTGCTGGTGTCGGTACGCTCCGGCGCGCGCGCCTCGATGCCGGGCATGATGGACACCGTCCTCAATCTCGGCCTCAACGACCGCACTGTGCTCGGCCTCGCCAAGTCGTCGGGCGACGAGCGCTTCGCCTGGGACAGCTACCGGCGCTTCATCCAGATGTTCTCCAACGTCGTGCTCGACGTCGGCCATCACTATTTCGAGGAGGCGCTGGAGCTGCGCAAGGAGGACATCGGCGTCCACATGGACACCGATCTCAAGGCCGACGACTGGCGCATGGTGGTGGGCGAATACAAGAAGATCGTCGAGAAGCGCACCGGCAAGCCGTTTCCGCAGGAGCCGCGCGAGCAGCTCTGGGGCGCGATCGGCGCCGTGTTCGGCTCGTGGATGAACCAGCGCGCCATCACCTATCGGCGCCTGCACTCGATCCCGGAGAGCTGGGGCACCGCCGTCAACGTCCAGGCGATGGTGTTCGGCAACATGGGCGACGATTGCGCCACCGGCGTCGCCTTCACGCGCGATCCGTCGACGGGAGACAATCTGTTCTACGGCGAGTACCTCGTGAACGCCCAGGGGGAGGACGTCGTGGCGGGCATCCGCACGCCGCAGCACCTCACGATCGAGGGCAAGCAGGCGCAGAAGTCCGACGCGCCGGCCATGGAAGAGGTAATGCCCGAGGTCTTCAGGCAACTCGCCGGCGTGCGCGAGACGCTGGAGAAGCACTATCGCGACATGCAGGACATCGAGTTCACCGTGCAGCGCGGCAAGCTCTACATGCTGCAGACGCGCAACGGCAAGCGCACCGCCAAGGCCGCGCTCAAGATCGCCGTCGACATGGTGCGCGAGGGACTGATCGACAGGAAGGAGGCGGTTGCACGCATCGTGCCGTCGAGCCTCGACCAGCTTCTTCATCCGACGCTCGATCCGAAAGCGCCGCGCAAGGTGATCGCCAAGGGTCTGCCGGCGTCGCCGGGCGCAGCGTCGGGCAAGATCGTGTTCTCGGCCGACGAGGCGGAGAAGCGTGCACATGGCGGCGAGAAGGTCATCCTGGTGCGCCGCGAGACGAGCCCCGAGGACATCCACGGCATGCACGCGGCCGAGGGCATCCTGACCTCGACCGGCGGCATGACCAGCCATGCCGCCGTGGTGGCGCGCGGCATGGGCAAGCCGTGCGTCGCGGGCGCCGGCGACGTGCGCATCGACGAGCCGGCCGCGACGATGACGGTGCGCGGAACGGTGGTGAAGGGCGGCGACCGGATCACGCTCGACGGCGCCACCGGAGAGATCATGCTGGGCGTGGTGCCGACGGTGCAGCCCGAGTTGAGCGGCGAATTCGCGGAGCTGATGGCGTGGGCCGACGAGGTGCGCAGGCTCGGCGTGCGCGCCAACGCCGAGACGCCGACCGACGCGGCACAGGCGCGCACGTTCGGCGCCGAGGGCATCGGACTGTGCCGCACGGAGCACATGTTCTTCGACGGCGACCGCATCCTGGCGGTGCGCGAGATGATCCTGGCCGACGACGAGAAGAGCCGGCGCGCCGCGCTCGCCAAGATCGCGCCCATGCAGCGCCGGGACTTCGTCGAGCTGTTCGAGATCATGGCCGGCCTGCCGGTGACGATCCGCCTGCTCGATCCGCCGCTGCACGAGTTCCTGCCCAAGACCCAGGCTGACATGGAGGGGCTGGCCAAGCAGCTGGGTCTGGCGACGCGCGAGATCGAGGCGCGCGCCCACAAGCTGCACGAATCGAACCCCATGCTCGGCCATCGCGGCGTCCGGCTCGGCATCTCCTATCCCGAGATCTACGAGATGCAGGCGCGCGCCATCTTCGAGGCGGTCGCCGAGGTCCAGAAGAAGAGCGGCAAGACGGTGGTGCCCGAGGTCATGATCCCGCTGGTCGCCACCCGCAAGGAGCTCGACCTGATGAAGGCCGTGGTCGATCAGGTTGCCCAGGAGGTTGGCGACCAGTCGGGCCAGAAGATCGAGTACCTCGTCGGCACCATGATCGAGCTGCCGCGCGCGGCGTTGCGTGCCGGCGAGATCGCGGAATCGGCCGAGTTCTTCTCCTTCGGCACCAACGACCTGACGCAGACCACCTTCGGGCTGAGCCGCGACGATTCGGCGTCGTTCCTCGAGAAGTACCAGCAGCGCGGTATCTTCGAGCACGATCCGTTCGCGTCGCTCGACATCGAGGGCGTAGGCGAGCTGATCGAGATCGCGCTCGAGCGCGGCCGCAAGACCCGCAACAGCCTGAAGCTCGGCATCTGCGGCGAGCATGGCGGCGACCCGGCCTCGGTCTTCTTCTGCCACAAGGCCGGGCTCGACTACGTCTCGTGCTCGCCCTACCGCGTGCCCATCGCGCGGCTGGCGGCGGCGCAGGCGGCGCTGGGCGGGCCGCTCAGGACGGAATGAACCTCGACGCGCTCCGGCCCGTCGCCGAGGGCGGAGGCGGCAAGCGCGCGCTCGCCGCGGCGCTCGCCGGCCTCGAGCGCGATCCCGAAAGCGAGACGGCGCTGGCACTGCTCGACGCAGCGTGGCGCGGGGCGCGCGCGCATGTGGTGGGCGTCACCGGTCCGCCGGGCGTCGGCAAGTCGTCGCTTTGCGCGGCCCTGGTCGCGTCGTGGCGCCGCGACGGCCGGTCGGTCGGCGTGATCGCGGTCGATCCGTCGTCGCGGACGAGCGGCGGCGCGCTGCTGGGCGATCGCGTGCGGATCGCCCACGACGCGGCCGACGACGGCAGCTTCGTGCGCTCGATGGCGGCGCGCGAACGGCTCGGCGGGCTCGCCGACCAGACGCTGGCGGCGATGGTGGTGATGCGTGCCGTCTTCGACCGCGTGCTGATCGAGACGGTCGGTGTCGGCCAGTCCGAGACCGACGTGGCAGGCGTGGCCGACACCGTCGTCTTCTGCGTCCAGCCCGGATCGGGTGATTCGCTGCAGTTCATGAAGGCGGGCATCGTCGAGATCCCGCATCTCGTCGTCGTGACCAAGAGCGATCTCGGCGCCGCGGCGGAACGGGCGCGCGCCGACGTGGCGGGGGCGCTGTCGCTGGCGTCGGCCGGCGGCGACGATTGGCCGGTGCGCGTGCTCGCCGCCTCCTCGCGCGGCGGCGCGGGAATCGATCGGCTCATGGTGGCATTGGAAGAGCATCGTATGCACCTGTCGACGGAGGGCCGCCTCGAGATCACCCGCCATCGCCAGAGCGAGGGCTGGGTGCGCGAGGCGCTGCGCGAGCGGTTCGGCCGGCGCGGGCTTGCGCGCCTCGACAGGCTCGGTTTGGATGCGTCGCTGCCGCCTGGCGTCCAGCCGTTCGGGCACCTGCGCGCCCTGTCGGCGGCCCTGGAGGAAGCACGATGACTCACCCGACCGATTCCAACTGCATCTTCTGCAAGATCGTCGCCGGGCAGATCCCGTGCTTCAAGCTGTTCGAGGATGCCGACACCATCGCCTTCATGGACATCAATCCGGTCAACCCCGGCCATTCGCTGGCGGTCGCCAAGGGCCATTGGCCGACGGTCGACGTCATTCCGCCCGACGTGCTGGCGGCCACAGCGCGCGCGGCGCAGCGCGTCGCCAAGGCGGTCGTCAGCGAGCTGAAGCCCGCGGGCGTGAACCTGATCCAGGCCAACGGCCCGGGAGCGGGGCAGAGCGTGCCGCACCTGCACTTCCACATCCTACCGCGCCGGCAGGGCGACAATCTCGCCTTCAACTGGGAATACAGGCCCGGCGACAAGGCCGAGGTCGAGGCGATCTACAAGCGGCTCAAGGCCGTGCTGCCCTAGGCGGCGACCAGCGACGAGCGGCCGGTCGGCGGGCTGAACCACTCGCGCTCGTCCTGGCGGAACTGCTCACGCACGTAGTCGATGACGGTGCGGATGCGCGCGCCCTTGTTGGTCTCCTCGTGGCTGACCAGCCAGATGTCGCGCACGATCCCGAGGTCGATCGGCGCTGACACGAGGTTCGACATCTTGGTGACGTAGTCGGGAAACACCGAGATGCCGTAGCCGACGCTCACCGCCTCCATGGCGGCGTAGGACGAGTTGGTGCGCAGCACGACGCTGGGGCTGCGTTCGACCACCTCGCTCCATGGCTTCATCACCGGCAGATTGTGCAGCGTGGTGTGGTCGACGATCTGGTGCTCGCGCAGATCCTCGAGCTTCTGCGGCAGGCCGTACTGCTCGATATAGGACGGCGCAGCGAACACCGACATGTTGAACTGCCCGACACGAGCGGCGACGAGCTGGTTGGAGGTCGGGCGAAAGAAGCGGATGGCGAGGTCGGCCTGCCGCGTGGCGAGGTCGAGCACCTGGTCGCTGGCGATGACCTGCACGATGATGTCGGGATGCGAGCGGCGCAGCCGGTCGAGGCGCGGCACCAGCCAGTGCGCCGCCAAGCCCTCGGTCGAGGCGATGCGCACCACGCCCGACATCTCGCGGTCGAGGCCGGCCAGGTGGCGCTCGATGGCGGTGGCGTTCGACAGCATCGATTCGGCCTGCACAAGCACGCCGCGCGCCGCGGGCGTCACCTCCATGCCATGGCGATGGCGGTCGAACAGCTTGGCGCCCAGCCGGCGTTCGAGCGCCTGGATGCGGCGCCCTACCGTCGTCTGCTTGGTATTGAGTTGGGTTGCAGCGGCGCTGAAACTACCCGTCTTCGCGACGGCCAAGAAGAAGCGGACGTCGTCCCAATCGCCGAGAATATTCGGCACCTTGGTCTTGCGGGGAGTAGGCGTGGCCATAATTGCAACAATCGATACAAATGAGTTTCGGGCTCAAAGTTTACTTTAAGTAGGCAGCATGGTTTATCTTATACCATTAATTGTGCACTGTCGTTTTTTGTCTCGTTTATAGGGCATTAGCCGTCTTCTTCAACAAACGGCTACACCCTGACGGTATGTATCTAGCTCCTGCATTGGTTAGTCAATCAATCCCTAGTGGTTTTCCAGATTGACACGTCGCAACGGGGCAGGGTGCAACGTGGCCGTCATCGGCTCGGACAACGGCAAATCGATCGGCCTGGCGGTTTTGGCTGCCCGGGTTCGGCGCTATGTGCGCAGCCCGTCGACCCGAATCGCCGCCTTCCTCGGCGTGCTTTCCTACGTCAGTTATGCGTATGCGCATGGCAGTTGGACTAACCCGGCGCTGATCGGGGTGTCACTGTTCGTCGGCGTCTTCGCGCCGAGCTACGCCAAGCTCAGCAACAAGGCGGAGCTGTGGGCGAACAACCGGTTCGGTTTCGTGACGGCGGGGAAGCTGGGCCGCTTTCTGCCTCAGCTCGCGTTCAATCTCGCTGTCTTTTGGGTCATGCTATGGGGGGGTGCGCTCATCCAGGCGGGCATTGCATCGGTGGGCGGGATCGCCGGCGCCGCCCTCGTGACTACGCTCGCCTCGCAGGGCGCACAGTATCTCGGCCTCTACCTCTTCCAGCGCGGCATCGGCGACGCCAACCGCAACGTGCTGATCGGCCTGTCGATCAATCTCGGCCTCACCGCGCTCGGCACGGCGGGCCTGCCCTATGCGCGGGAAGCCTTCCTGATCGCGGGCTTCGTGCTCGGCGCGCTGTTCTTCGGGCTCGGCCTCCTGTCGGACATCCGCTCCGTCGCCGCGCCCAGGGGCGGCATCGGCCTGTTCTTCGGCACCTTCAATCCGTTCCACAACACGCATCTCGAAATGGTGCGCCGGGCGATCGAGGAACGCGACCTCGACAGGATCATCATCCATCCCACTCTGGTGCCGCGCCTGCATGCCGACGCCTTCCGCAAGGGCCAGATCCGGGTGGCGCGGCTCGAGAACGGCTTCCAGATCTACGAAGCCACCGACAAGGCCGACGTGAACGTCGACTACTTTCCGTCGGGCCGGCAATTCCTGCCTCCCGAGACGCGCAAGGCGCTGATCGAGCTCGCGGTGGCCGAAGCCGGGCTGGGCAACCGGGTCGAGGTCGCGTTCTTTCGCGAAACCTACGACAAGCGCGGCTTCCAGGGCGTGATCGCCGAGGTGAAGAAGCGCCATCCGGGCAAGCGCCTGCATGCACTGCACGGCACCGACATCGGCGGCATGACGGTGCGCCAGATCTGCGACGAGAGCGGCTGGATCTATCCGTGGCGCATCCTGCGGCGCGACGCGGTGTCGGCCACCGCGATCCGTCGCGGCGCCAAGGGCATGACCGCGTCGGTCGTGACCGACGTGATGACGCAATTGACGGCGAACGTGCCGGTGGTGGTGGCTGGGGGCCGCCGCTTCCGGAACGACAACGGAGTACTGATCGAGGGGGTTTAGCATGACCGTGCAAGAGACGGCGGGCCGCGGGACGAACCGGCCGGTCGTGACCATCAAGCTCGCATCCACGTCGGACGAGCTCATGCAGTGCTTCATGCTGCGCTCGGCGGTCTATATCGGCGAGCAGCAGTGCCCGTACCGGGAGGAGTTCGACGGCAACGACTACACCGCGAGCCATCTCATCCTCTATGTCGACGGCGAGCCGGCGTCGTGCATGCGGCTGCGTTGGTTCCAGTCCTTCGTGAAGTTCGAGCGCGCCGTCGTGCTGAAGCGCTACCGCTCGATGGGGCTGTGGCAGCCCTTCATCGAATGGGCGAAGGACTTCGCCCGGAGCAAGGGCTTCGCCAAGGTCTACCTTCACTCGCAGCACCGGCTGTGGCCGATCATGGAGCGCATGGGCTTCAAGCGGGTCGACGACAAGGTCTTCTACTTCTCCGACCACGAGTACGGGGCGTTCTATTACGACCTCACCGACCGGCCGGAGGAAGCGCCGACGATGCACAGCGATCCTCTCCTGCTGAACAGGCCGGAGGATCGTCTCGACATGCCGGGAATACTGGAGGAGTCGGTCAAGCGGGGGGCGAGCAATCCGCACGCGGCATGGACCGAGCGCCGGGCGAACTGAGGGGGACCGAGATGTCTGACACGACTCGAACGATCGGCGGCGAAGCCGTCACCACCAAGCTGGCCATGAAGATGGAGGACTCGCTGCAGGCCTTCGCGGTGCGCGCCGCCTGCTTCATCGGCGAACTCGACGTGCCCTACTCGGAGGAGTTCGACGGCCACGATTTCGGCGCCACCCACGTCATCGCCTATGTCGGCGACGAGCCGGTCGGGGCGGTGCGCGTGCGCTGGTTCCAGTCCTTCGCCATGCCGGAACGGCTGGCCGTCATCCAGCGCTTCCGCGGCCACAGCATCGGCCAGCTCCTGCTCGAGCGCTGCCGGCATCTGGCGCAGAGCCGCGGCTGCAACATGCTCTATACCCAGGCCCTGCCGACGGACGTCGGCTACTGGGAGAAGCAGGGCTGGCGGCGCCTGATCCCGGAGGAGGCGTCGAGCGGCATGAAGCGCATCGTCGCCATGGTGCGCGCGGTCGACCCGAGCAAGCCCTTGCCGGAGGTCGAGGCCCCCGAGGCGATCGTGCTGCGCCGCGAGCAGCAACTCGACGCGACGGGACTGCCGCTCGGCACCGTCACCAACTGAGGCCGGATCCGGCCGTTGTCGGGAGAAAGCGGTCGATCTCCTAGCCTTTCCCCACCGCGCGCTCGGCCGCCAGGCTGCGCTCGACTCCGGCCTCGATCGCGGCGCGATCGAAGATGCCCGACGGGTTCTCGCGGGTCGGCGAAAAGGCGCGGAAATGCGTCCACCGCTCGCGGCTCACCGCCTCGAGGCGTTCCAGCTCGGCGAGGGGATCGACGTGGTCGTCGACCCGGAGGTCGAGCTCGGAATATTCCTGGTTGCCGTAGATCAGCAGCGCCGCCGACTGCTTGCCGCGCTTGTCGCCGCCGGCAGCCTCGCCCGCCTTCATCGCCGCGATCAGCCGGCGCGGCAGCGGTAGCGCGGCGTTCTCCCGCAACGCCCGCGCCGTTTCGGCGATGACGTCGGGACCGGCCAGCATGTTGCCGGCGATCGACATGTCGTCGCCGATCCAGTGACCGCACCACGGCACGCACTCGGCGCCGGTGTGGGCGGCGAAGCGGCCGTCGGCGCCCAGGACGTGGAGCTGGCGGTGCTCGCGGCCGGCGTCGGGCGCCGTCAGGATCCGCACGATGTCGGCGGCGCCGACGCCGTCGCGGATCAGCCGCAGCCCATGGCGGCCGTAGAGCGGGTTGGTCAGCGCCTGCGTGCAGACGGCGCCGCGGGTCGGCTCGACATGCGGCACGCGCGCGCCGACGGCGAAGAACTTGGTGGCGACGGCGACGCCGATGCGGCCGCTCGAGCGCTCGTGCAGGATGATCGACCAGGTCATGAGGGTGCCGACCTCAGCGTCCCGCCGCGTAGCCCTGCATGCCGCGCGGGTTGGCCGCGGCCCGGCGCCAGGGATCCTCGCGCGACGCCGCCGTGAGCCGGCCTTCGGACCAGTCGTCGTTCAGCTCGACCTCGTGGCCGCGCTTCCTCAGCTCGTCGACCGTCTCCTTCGGCACGCGGCCCTCCAGCACCAGCACGCCCGGCCGGGCAGTGCGCGGCCAGAAGGAGGAGGGGAAATGTTCGCTGTGCCAGGCCGGCGCGTCGATCGCCTCCTGCAGGTTCATGCCGCAATGGACGTGGCGCAGGAAGAGCTGGGTGATCCACTGGTCCTGCTGGTCGCCGCCGGGCGAGCCCCACACCATGTAGGGCTCGCCGTCGCGATGGGCGAGCGTGGGCGTGATCGTGCTGCGCGGCCGCTTGCCCGGCGCCAGCGATCCCGGCAGACCTTCCTCGAGCCAGAACATCTGGCCGCGCGTGCCGAGCGGGAAGCCGAGCTCGGGGATCACCGGCGAGCTTTGCAGCCAGCCGCCCGAGGGCGTGGCTGAGATCATGTTGCCGTCGCGATCAACGATGTCGAAATGCACGGTGTCGCCGCTGGTCTGGCCGACGCGGCCGACCGTCGGCTCGCCGGCGCCGCTCGCCGCCACGCCCAGCCGCTGGCCGTCGGCGCGGCGCAGCTTCACCACGCCGCCATAGCCGTCGACCCTGCCCGGGCGCTGCTCCAGCGAGGCGCGCGTCGGATCGATCAGCCGGCGCCGGTTGGCGTTGTAGGCGTCCGACAGCAGGGTCTGCATCGGCACGTCGACGAACGCCGGATCGCCGTAGAAGGCCTCGCGGTCGGCGAAGGCGAGCTTGCTCGCCTCGACGACCAGATGGATGAAGTCGGCGCTGGTCGGGTCCATGCCGTCGAGGTCGAAGCCCTTGAGCAGCGCGAGCTGCTGCAGCACCACCGGCCCCTGCGTCCAGCTGTGCGCCTTGCACACCGTGTAGCGGCCGTAGTCGTAGGCGAGCGGCGTTTCCACCGTGGCCTGCCACCGCGCCATGTCGTCGCCGCGCAGCACGCCCCGGTGGCGCCGGCCCGAGACGTCCATCACCTCCTCGGCCGAGCAGAAGCGGTCGATCGCCTCGGCGACGAAACCCTGGCTCCACGCCCTGCGAGCGCGCTCGATCTCGGCCTCGCGCCCGCCGCCGCCGGCCTCGGCTTCCGCGAGGAGGCGCGCATAGGTGTTGCCGAGCGCGACGTTGCGGAACAGCGACGCCGGTCTCGGCACCTCGTTGCCCGGCAGGAAGATCGCCGCCGAGCTCGGCCAGTGCTGGCGGAAATTGTCGGCGACGGTGGCGATGGTGGCCGAGGCGCGCTCGGCCAGCGGATGGCCGTTCAGCCAGTAGCCGATGGCGGGCGTCAGCACGTCGGCCACGCGCATCGTGCCGTAGTCGCGCAGCACCGTCATGTAGGCGTCGAACGTGCCGGGGATGCAGGCCGGCAGCAGGCCGGTCCCGGGGATGAGATCGAGTCCGAGATGGCCCTTGTAATGGGCGATGGTGGCGCCGGCCGGCATCGAGCCCTGGCCGCACACGATCTCGGTTCGGCCGTGCTTTACCGCATGCAGGATCAGCGGCACGTCGCCGCCCGGCCCGCAGAGATGCGGCTCGACCACCTGTAGGGTGAAGGCGGTGGCGACGGCGGCGTCGAAGGCGTTGCCGCCGCGCTCGAGGATGCCCATGCCGACGGCGGTGGCGATCCAGTGCGTCGAGGTCACGACGCCGAACGTGCCGGTGACCTCGGGCCGGGTCGTGAATGGATTGGGATTGATGAGTCTCACGGGCGGCTCCTGGAACGTCGGCGGAGGCTGCGGGATGACGCGACCTTAAGCCGGCCTGTCCCTGTCTGCCACAGCCATGCGTCGAACGGTGGAGCCATGCGAGACGCTCGCCCGACTTGGACCAAATTTTCCGGCATCGAGAGTGCTGGCGCACTGAGGGAAATTGCGGGAATTGCCGCCAAGGTATGTACAAAAACAGGCGATTGCAATTCGTGCATGGCTGCTGCCGAGCCCTGCGCGGCCTGCAAGGCTCCTTTCATGATGCCGGCAGAATCGCGACATTCCACGTGGCGTTCCTTTCGCATCCGGCGTCTAGAGTCGTATTGATAAAATATACATTAGCGCGTGCCCGATGCAAGGCTTGCGGGGCGCCTCAGGTCGCGATGGGTTCCGGCAGGCGCATCCACTCAGGCGGCTCGGGCGTGAGCCGCGCGTCGTTGGCGGTCAGCGCGCCGGTGCGCGCCTCGATCTGCAGCATGGCGATCGCGCGGTCGCCCTGGCCGGAGCGGATCTCGCCGACCTCGCGGCCGTCGAGATGGACGGGCGTGCCGGGCGCGGGCAGCGCACCCTCGACCTTCACCGGGAACAGGCGGCGCTTGACGAGGCCGCGATACTTGGTGCGGGCCGTGAGTTCCTGGCCCATGTAGCAGCCCTTCTTCCAGTCGACGCCGTTCAGCTCGTCGAAGCCGCTTTCGAGCAGTAGCGCCTTCTCGACCGGCAGGTCGCGGCTGCCGTCGGGCACGCCGAGGCGGAGCCGCAACGCCTCGTACTCCGCGACCGGCGCCTCGGGCAGACGCAGCAGCCGCGCGGCCTCGCCCCGCGGCAGCAGCACGCGCACGCCGAGCGCCGGCAGGCGGGGATCGACGTACGACAGGGCGCCGGGCACCGCGTTGCATGTCTCGGCACCCGGCCCGAAGACGGCGGCGACGTCCATCCCGGCGCTGCGATCCTCGACCGTCACCTTGGTACGCAGCTTGTAGAGCGAAAGCTTCCTGGCCAGGGCGGGGGCGCGCTCGCGCTCGGTCTCGAGCAGGAGCGTGCCGAAGCCCGCATCGACCACGAACATGTCGTTCAGGAACCGCCCCTGCGGCGTCAGCAGCGCGGCCCAGATCGCCTTGCCCGGCGCCACCTTGGTGACGTCGTTGGAGATCAGCCCTTGCAGGAACTCGACCCGGTCGGGACCCGACACGGCGATGACCCCGCGATGGGGCAGGACGCTGAAGGCGGGCGCGCTCATGGTCCCGTCGACATGGCCGCTCAACTCGCCTTCTTCAAGTGCGGGAACATGTTGAGGCGGGCGTCGTCGTCCATCTCCGTCTTGAAGGCATGGCGGTCCTTCAGCGCCAGCGCGCGTTGCGCGGCGGGCCGCGCCGAGATCTCGTCGAGATGGCGCTTGACGTTGGGCAGGGCGGCGAAGGCGTCGTTGCCGAGCACGACGGGCACCAGGCGCGACCAGCCCCACACGGCCATGTCGACGACGCCGTAGTCGTCGCCCAGCATGAAGCGGCGCCGGGCGAGCCGCTCGTCGAGGATGCCCCAGTGGCGGCGCGCCTCGAAGGTGTAGCGCGTGACCGCATACTCCTTGGGCTCCGGCGCGAAGTTGCGGAAATGGACGGCCTGGCCCGAATAGGGGCCGATGCCCGAGGCGACGAACATCAGCCACGACAGCATCTCGCCGCGCGCCTTGTCGCCCTTGGCCGGCAGGAACTTGCCGGTCTTCTCCGCGAGATAGAGAAGGATGGCGTTGCTGTCGAACACCGTGGCGTCGCCGTCGACGATCGCCGGCACCTTGGCGTTGGGGTTGATCGCGAGGAACGCCGGCGTGTGCTGGTCGCCCTTGCGCGTGTCGACCGGCACCAATTCGTAGGCGAGGCCCATCTCCTCGAGCGCCAGCGCCACCTTCGTCGGGTTGGGCGCAAGGTTGTAGTAGAACTTGATCATCGGCGTGCGTTTCCCTCCAAGCAGGCCGCGAGCCTACCTCAAACGCCGTCGCCGAGTCAGGTGGCGCGATGAAACGGCTTGTCGCCGCACACCGTCACGCGATGACCGTAACGGCGATGTGGGAAATAGTCGAACAGGGCGTGGTGCTGGGCGCAGCGATTGTCCCAGAAGGCGACGGAGTTGGGCCGCCACTTGAAGCGGCAATGGAACTCGGGCGTCTCGATGTGGCGGTAGAGCATCTCGAGCAGCGCGTCGCTTTCGTGCTTGCGCAATTGCGGGATGCGCAGCGTGAAGCCGCGATTGACGTAGAGCCCCTGCCGGCCGGTCACCGGATGGGTGCGCACGATGGGATGTTCCGCGTTGGGAAATTCGAGATCGTCGCGGTCCGTCGCCTTGACCCGATAGTAGTGCGCCTTGGACGAGTCATGTAGCGCGGTGAGGCCGGCCAGCATGCGTTTGATCGGCTCGCTGAGTGTCTCGTAGGCGCGGTAGGTGTTGGCGAACAGCGTGTCGCCGCCGCCGTCGGGCGGCACCTCGGTCAGGTAGAGGATCGAGCCCATCGGCGGCTCGGGGTCGCACGAGACGTCGGAGTGCCATTCCTCGCCGGCGACGTGCCTGGATTTCTCGTCGGCCTTGATGACGAGGATTTCGGGGTGCTCCGGGAAGGCGATCGGGGCGTTGGGATGGACGTGCAGCGGCCCGAAGCGGCGGCCGAAATCCTTGTGCTGGTCGATGGTCATCTTCTGGTCGCGGAAGAAGATCACCAGATTGTCCATCAGCGCGTCGTGCACTTCCTGGAACTGCTGGTTGCCGAGCGGCTGGGCGAGATCGACACCGAAGATCTCGGCGCCGATGGTGGGCGTCAGCTTACGCACCTCGATTGTCTGGTAGGCCATGAGCGCTTCCTCCCGGAGGGAAGCATAGGCCGCCTCAGGTCGGTTTGCACCGGTTGGCGGTGTGCCGCCTGGTGACGTATTCGATGGCGTTGATGCCGCAGTAGGGCCGCTTGATCCGCGAACCGGGCTCGGGGTCGCAGCAGTTCCAGCCGACCGGCTCCTTGCCCCAGCGGCCCCGGCACGCCCGGGTGGCGGCCATGTCGTCGTCGGCCCGCCCCGACACGCGCTCGAGCCGCAGGCACAGGCGGAAGAACTCCGCGAAGTTGCCGCAGTGATCGACGGCGTTGTCGCCGATCCCCAGCATGGTCCGCATCGCCTGGAAGGCCCCGTTGGAATCGTGCCAGCTCATGGTCGGCGTTTTCTCGCCGGACACCCGGCACTGGCGGAAATGGAAGAAATCCGAGTGATCGTCCAGCCCGACCCTCGCCTGCACGTCGTCGACGGACTTGCCTGTCTTCCTCACCAGACGATCGCGGATCGGGATGTTGGTGTCGACGATGCGGTCGGCGAGCGCCGTCGCCGCTGCCTCGCCACGCGCGACACGCCCGCCGTAGAGGGCGATCGCCGGATCGGTGAGCAGCCGCTCGTGGTTGTTGGCCGAGACCGGACATTCGAGCCGGCCATTGCCCGGATGCTTCGCGAGCGTGGGAAGCCGGACGTCGCCCAGCGCGGCGCAGTCGGGGAGCGAGCTGTTCGGCGGCAAGCGCAGGTGCAACGGATCGAGCGAGGGATCGCTGCTGATCAGGATCGCCATGGGCACGATCTGCTGGATTCCGGTCTGCACCTCTTTGATGCGCAAGGCGAGGTAACGGATGACCTCGTCGGCCGTCAGGGCGCCGAAATTCTCGAAAAGCCCGCCGTCGGTGACGCGCCCCCAGACCTTCGCGGTCTCGGACGTGACCGGGTCGGGGCCGCGCATCGCTCCCGTCGGCGACACCACGGGGAAGCGCGCGCTCATCGTGACCGCGGTGCTGATCGGGATGTCGGACTTCATGATGTCGAACGCGTCGTAGCGGTTGATCGGGCCCGACATGTTGGTCTCGGTGCCGAAATCGATGGTCGAGGTCACGATGCGCTTGCCCTTCTCGACCGAGGTGCCGTTGAGCACGAGGTAGGGCCAGGCACGCTCGCCGTTGAAGACGCTGTTGAGGCCGTCGCGCCATTCGAACTTGCCCGTGCCGAGGCCCTGCTTCTTCCACGCCGCCTCCCACGACTTTTCCAAGGCCGCCGCCCGGTCGTCGGGCCGGATGCTCCGCGGCAACAGGAACGACGTGCCGCTGGCCGGCAGGTCGACATAGAGGCCGGCCAGCAGGGGCGGGCCGAGGAAGTCGCCGGTGATGAGCTTGTCGCTTCGCTTCGCGGCGTCCGCGAGTGTCGGCGAGCTCGCCTTCCTGCCCGTCGCTTTGTGCTGGTCGAGTCGGTCGACCTCGACCAGCGAGCGGAAGGCGACCGCTCCCAGCGAACCGCCCGACACGCCGCTGATCATGAAAACGCGGTCGACGAAGCCGGGTTCGCGCTCGGCGATGCTCGACAGGACCTGCGCCGTCCAGAAGGCGGCGCGGCTGGCGCCGCCGGCTGTCGCCACGACCACCATCGGCGGCGCCTTGATGCCGTTGCCGAGGTCCGGTGCGTTGGCGGCGTTCGCCTCCCACCAGGCGAGGAAGGCCTGCTTGAGCGACGGACGCTTCGCGATCGCCGCGGCGTTGCAGTTGTTCGGCTTGTTCGGGGAGTTGTCCCAGTCGCTGCAGCGCCTCACGTCGTGGATGTCGCCGAACCAGACCGGCGTCATGACGATCCAGAGCAGCACGGCGGCGAAGATCGGCAGGCCGTAGCGGGCCGACAGGATCACCAGCAGGCTGGCGATCGGCACGATCAGGGCGAGCCCGACGAGGACGCCCGGCACGGCGCCGCCGAAAACATCGTTCATGGCGACCGGGTCGGCGGCGACGCCGAGCGCCGCGAGCGGCGCCAGCACGGAGGTCACGACGAAGAAGGTCGCGACCAGCGGACTGTGGAAATCGAACAAGCCGGTCATGGGTGCCGCGGTCGGCGTCAGGGTCTTGGCCGTTCCGCTCGTGGACTTGGTGACGAAGCCGACGAGGCGCGGCACGACATGGCGGCGGGACGCTACGAACAGGAAGAAGAGCAGGGCCCATCCGGTGTAGACCCAGCCGGCGGTGTTGAACTCGCGTGCGCCGTCGGTGTCGCCGGCGGCGCGGTAGATGCCGGCGGCGGACCAGTTGGCGGCGGCAACGGACAACACCGCCAAGGTGCCCAGCAGGCGCGGCACCTGGGCCTGCCAGAACGCGCACCAGGCGCGCCGCCATCCCGTCTCCAACCGGATCCAGGCAGTGATGAAATCGTAGCTCAACGTCAGACGCGCCCAATACCAGGCGAGCAGGGCCCAAACGGCCACGGCGACTGGCACGCGCCAGGCGCGCAGGCTCGGCAGCCCGGCCGAGATGACGATGTCGCGGGCCTGGTCGGTACCGACGATCAATCCGCCGCCCAGCAGGACCGACAAGGCCGCCGCGCGGCAGGCCCAGAGCACGCGGGCGATGGCGACGGTTCCCCACCACACGATGGCGAGTGTGGCCACGAGCCCATTTTGCAAGATCCAGGTGAGCGATTGCCTGATGACGTCGATGGCATCCCGCAGGAAAGCCGCGATCTGGGCCAGCATGTTTCCCCCGCCGCGTGTTTCGGGAGAGAGTAGAGCCCGGCCTTTGCTCGCGGTACGTGCGTAAACGCACATTTCAGGCGGAGAATTTGTAGCGCTCCGGCGGGCCGAGGAACCGGCCGCCGGTATGGCGTCGCCGACCGGCAACTCGAGCGACAGGACGGCGTTGCGGCTACCCCGCTGCAAGCCGAGGATCGCACCGCCGGTGCTGCGGTCGAGATCGTTAGCCTCGAGCAGGCCGGCCAGCCGTTCAGCCGGGACCCGGCCGACGACGCTGTGGAACATGAGACGCTGGCCGGGCTCGTCGTGCTCGATGTCGATGATGAGGCTCTCGTCGATGGCGACGCAGCAATAGCCGTCCTCGTCCAGCGCCCGGCCGTCCGGTCCGGTGGTCCGGCCGAAGTCGGCGAATATCTTCTGGACCCTGTCGCGATCGGCCGGCCCATTCCTCCGCCATCCGGTCGGCCGCGTATTGCATCGCGGAGTAGCTGTCGCCCTCGCGGATTGATTGGGACGACGCGTTCGCGGCAGGCTAGAACGCGCCGGCCGCAACGGAGGAACCAGCCATGACGTCATTCCGCGCGCTCGTTCTCACCCAGGGCGCCGACCGCAAGGTGAGCGGCGCCGTCGAGGCGCTCGACGACGGCAGGCTGCCGTCGGGCGACGTCACGGTTGCCGTCGAGTACTCGACCCTGAATTACAAGGACGGGCTGGTGCTCACGTCGGGCGGCGGGCTGGTGAAGACCTGGCCGCATGTCGGCGGTATCGACTTCGCCGGCACAGTCGAGGCGTCCGACAATCCGGGCTTCAAGCCGGGTGACAGGGTCGTGCTGAACGGCTGGCGCGTCGGCGAGCTCCATTGGGGCGGCTACGCCACCCGCGCGCGCGTCAAGGGCGAGTGGCTGGTCAAGCTGCCGGCCGCGCTCTCGACCAGGCACGCCATGGCGATCGGCACCGCGGGCTACACCTCCATGCTCTGCGTGATGGCGCTCGAGAAGCATGGCGTGAAGCCCGGCTCGGGCGAGGTGCTGGTGACCGGTGCGGCGGGCGGCGTCGGCAGCGTCGCCGTCGCCATCCTCGCCAGGCTCGGCTACACGGTCGTGGCGGCGACCGGGCGCGCACAGGAGGCGGACTACCTGAAGGCGCTCGGCGCCGCGACAGTGATCGATCGCAAGGAACTGACCGAGGCTCCCGACCGGCCGCTGCTCTCGGAGCGTTTTGCCGGCGTGGTCGACACGGTCTCGGGCGTGATGCTGGCCAAGGCGCTCCTGCAGGTGAAGTACGGCGGCGCGGCCGCGGTGTGCGGTCTGGCGGGCGGCGCGGCGTTCCCCGGCTCGATCCTGCCCTTCATCCTGCGCGGCGTGACGATGTACGGCATCGATTCGGTGATGCTGCCCAGGGCGCCGCGCGAGGAGGCATGGCGTCGCCTCGCCACCGACCTGCCGCTCGACAGGCTCGACCGCACTGTGAGCGAGGCGGGGCTAGGCGATGTCGTGAGCCTCGCCTCAAAAATCCTCAAGGGAGAGATACGTGGCCGCGTGGTTGTCGACGTGAACAAGTGATAGCTTCGGCCTCGAGCATCATCGTTGCCACACCTCGAGGGTCCTGCCCATGACTCCGCCGAAAACCGCGCCCGCCGCCAACAATCTCGAAGCCTTCTTCATGCCGTTCACGGCGAACCGGCAGTTCAAGAAGAACCCGCGGCTGCTGGCCCGCGCCAAGGGCGTTCACTACTGGACGCCGGAAGGCCGTAAGGTGATCGACGGCACGGCCGGCCTGTGGTGCGTCAATGCCGGCCACGGCCGCGAGGAGATCAAGGCGGCGATCGCCGCCCAGCTCGAGGAGATGGACTACGCGCCCTCGTTCCAGATGGGGCATCCGAAGTCGTTCGAGCTCGCCGCGCGCCATGCCGCCATGCTGCCGGGCGACCTCAACCACGCCTTCTACTGCAACTCCGGCTCGGAGGCGGTCGACAGCGCGCTCAAGATCGCGCTCGCCTGGCAGCGCGCCCGCGGGCAGGGCACGCGGACCCGGCTGATCGGCCGCGAGCGCGGCTATCACGGCGTCGGCTTCGGCGGCATCTCGGTGGGCGGCATGGTCAACAACCGCAAGCAATGGGGCGCCCTGCTGCCGGGCGTCGACCACATGCCGCACACGCACCTGGCGAGGAACGCCTTCTCGCGCGGCCTGCCCGAGCACGGCGGCGTCGAGCTCGCCGACGAGCTGGAGCGCATCGTGGCGCTGCACGACGCCTCGACCATCGCCGCCGTCATCGTCGAGCCCTGCGCCGGCTCGACCGGCTACCTGCCGCCGCCCAAGGGCTACCTGCAGCGGCTGCGCCAGATCTGCGACAAGCACGGCATCCTGCTGATCTTCGACGAGGTCATCACCGGCTTCGGCCGCCTCGGCGCGGGCTTCGCCGCGGAATATTTCGGCGTCATCCCCGACCTGATGACGGTCGCCAAGGGCATCAGCAACGCCACCGTGCCGATGGGCGGCGTGTTCGTGCGCAAGCACGTCTATGACGGGCTGATGGGCGGGCCGGAGAACGTGATCGAGCTGTTCCACGGCTACACCTACTCGGCCCATCCGCTGGCCTGCGCCGCCGCCTCGGCCGTGCTCGACATCTACAAGGAGGAGGGCCTGTTCCAGCGCGCCGCCGATCTTTCCGGCTACTGGGAAGACGGCGTGCATTCGCTCAAGGGGCTGCCCGGCGTCACCGACATCCGCAACCTCGGGCTCGCCTGCGGCATCGATTTCGAGGGCCGCAAGGATGCGCCCGGCGCGCGCGGCTACGATACGTTCGTGAAGGCCTTCGAGCTCGGCCTGATGGTGCGCCAGTCGGGCGACTGCATCGCCATGTCGCCGCCGCTGGTCATCGAGAAGGGCCAGATCGACGAGATCATCGACATCGCCGGCAAGGCGCTCAAGGCGGCGGCCTGACGGAGCGCCGCCCGCGGATCGCCGCCGACGGGGCGAATTCGTGTAGGCTGGGGGTGTGACCGTCACCTTCAGCTTCACCGCCCTTTCGGCCACGATCCTGCACATCGCGATCGCCACGGCGGTGACGATCCATGTGCTGCTCTACAAGCGCAACGTCGGGTCGGCGCTGTCCTGGATGGGCATCGCCTGGCTGTCGCCGTTCGTCGGCGGGCTGCTCTACGTCACCATGGGCGTCAATCGGGTCAAGCGGCGCGCCCTGCGGTTGCGCCGCCGGCGCTCGCATCTGTTCGCCGGCGACTCGCGGTCCTATGCGCCCGATGTCGATCCCTTGAGGCCGCTCGAATTCGCGGTCGGCCGGCTGACCGGCCTGTCGTGCGAGCCGGGCAACGACATCCGGATGCTGCGCAGCGGGGAAGAGACCTACCCCGCCATGCTCGAGGCGATCGACGGCGCGCGCAGGAGCATCGGCCTGTGCAGTTACATCTTCCGCGACGATTCGGCCGGCGCGCGGTTCATCGACGCGCTGGCGCGCGCCCGTCAGCGCGGCGTCGAAGTCAGAGTGATGATCGACGGCGTCGGCGGCGGCTACTTCTGGTCGGGAACCTACGTGAAGCTGCGGCGCGCCGGCGTGCCCGTGGCGCGCTTCCTGCACTCCTATTTCCCGTGGCGGATGCCCTTCCTCAATCTGCGCAACCATCGCAAGGTGCTGGTGGTCGACGGCTGCGTCGGCTTCACCGGCGGGATCAACATCGGCGACGAGAACCTGCTGACGTCTCGTCCGGCGCACCCGGTGCGCGACACCCATTTTAGGCTCGAGGGTCCGGTCGTCGAGCAACTGGTCGAGGCCTTCCTCCACGACTGGCAGTTCACCACCGAGGAGGCGCTGCGCGAGGACGACTGGTTCTCCGCCATCGAGCCGACGGGGACGCTGTCGGCCCGGGTCGTCACCTCGGGACCCGACGAGGACATGGAGCGGATCGAGTTCGTCACCCTGCACGCCATCTCCTGCGCGCGTCAGTCGATCCGCGTGGTGACGCCCTATTTCCTGCCGCCCGACGTGTTGACCACCGCGCTCGGCCTCGCCGCCATGCGCGGCCTTGCGGTCGACATCGTGCTGCCCGAACGATCCAATCACGCCGTTCTCGACTGGGCGCGCCGCGTGCCGATCCGCAACCTGCTCGAGGCCGGCTGCCGGGTCCGGCTGCTGCCGCCGCCGTTCGACCATTCCAAGCTGATGACGATCGACGATTCCTGGTCGCTGATCGGCAGCGCCAACTGGGACACGCGCAGCTTCCGGCTCAACTTCGAGCTCAACGTCGAGGTCCATGGCGCCGATTTCGCCCGCCGCATCGCCGATCTCACCGAGGGCGGGCGGCGGCTGGCGGCGGACGAGCTCGACGCCGATCCGCTGCCGATCAAGCTGCGCAACAGCGCCGCGCGCCTGCTCCAGCCCTATCTCTGAGCCCGCAGCGAGGCGCGGAACTCGGCCATGCGGCGGCGCGCCGTGGTCCACGGGCCGTGCGCGGCGCCCGCTTCGGCGACCTGCAGCTCGAGCACGATCGGCTTGTGGTCGCTCGGCCCGAAATCGAGCGTCGTGGCCGAGCGGCAGGCGAGGCCGTGCGCCAGGCAGCGGTCGAGCCGGAAGGGCACGACGTCGCCGCCGAAATGCGTCGGCTCGCGCGGCCCGACGTCGGAGAAGCCGGGCAGGATGACCGGGCCGACGGCGTTGTAGTCGCCGACGATCGCCGAGGGCTGCCCGCGCAGGGCGGATGCGATGCGTGCGAGCTGGCGACGGTTGAGCAGCTGGCCGTGCGAGAGATGGACATTGGCGAAGGTGATCTCGTTCACCAGCACGAGCTGGGCGCGCCGGCGCGGCAGGCGGCCGGGCAGGCGCGAGGCGGGCAGCGGCAGGATGCGCGGCGTCGGGAAATTGTGCCGGCTCCACGCCGCCAGCCCGTGGATGCGGCCGGGCCACGGCATGCGGTTGTAGTGGCCGCTCGCCACGCCGGGCAGCGCGTCCATGTGCTGGGTGACCTCCTGCATGAGAAGCACGTCGGGCCGCTCGCGCTCGAGCAGCGCGGCGACGTCGGCGACGGCGGCGCCCTCGAGGCGCAGCAGGTTCCAGCTGATGACCTTCACGGCACGATCATGTACCCGACAGGCGGTCGCGGCGCGCGCGACGAATGCGCTCGGTCAGCGAGGTCTCGCCTCCCGCCGCCGCCTGCAGCTCGTTGCGGATCTGTTCGCGCCGGTCGTGGATCGAGGCGATCACCAGGCCCATCGGCACGCCGAGCCCGACCAGCGCCGACTCGGCGAGCTGGAGGCTCGCCTCGATCGTCTCGGGCACGGTGTCGGTGACATTGAGCGTGTAGAGGTGGCGCGCGTGCTGGGCGTCGTGCGCCCGCGCCACGATCATGATGTCGGGGCGCCTGGAGCGGATGGCGCGCACGACATCGTCCACCGCCGCGGTGTCCAGGGTGACGATGACTCCCGTCGCCTCGTCGAGGCCGCAGCGGCGCAGGAACAGGGGATTGGCGGCGTCGCCGTAGTAGATCGGCCGGTCGAGGCCGCGCCAGCGCGCCACCGTGACCACGTCGCGGTCGATGGCGATGTAGGGCAGCTCGTGCGTATCGAGGAGATCGCAGACCAGCTGGCCGACCCGGCCGTGCCCGACCACCAGGACGCGCTTGACCCGGTCCTCCGGTGGCAGGGCCGTCGACGGCGCCGCGCCGGGCAGGCTCTCGCGCAGGCGCGAGGCGGCCCGGTCGCCGATGATGCCGACGATCGGCAGCAGCGCCATGGTGACGGAGACGATCGCGAGGACGCCGCCGGCCACGTCGGGCGCGACGACGCCGACGGCGACGGCCAGGCCGATGCCGATGAAGGCGAACTCGCCGCCCGGCGCCAGCAGCAGGCTGGTCTCGACGCTGGCCGGCACGGAAAGGCCCCACAGCCGGCACATCGGCACCAGCAGCAGCGACTTCAGCGCCGTCATGCCGGCGACGCCGGCGGCGACCATCAGGGGGTGCTGCCAGATGAAGTTCAGGTCGATGTGCATGCCGACCGAGAAGAAGAAGACGCCGAGCAGCAGGCCGCGGAAGGGGTCGATCATCGCCTCGACGGCGCGCCGGTACTCGGTTTCGGCCAGCAGCAGCCCGGCGATGAAGGCGCCCAGCGCCATCGACAGGCCGGCGTAGGCGGCGATCACGCCCGAGCCCACGGCCACCAGCAGGGTAGCGGCCATGAAGAACTCGGGGTTGTCGGTGCCGGCGGCCAGCCGGAACAGCGGCCGCAGGAGGAGGCGGCCGACGACGGCGATGATCGCGACCGCCAGCACCGCTTCGGCGAGTGCGCGGCCGATGCCGTGCCACACCGAGACATCCTGCTGGGCCCCCAGCGCGCCGACCAGCAGCAGCAGCGGCACCACCGCGAGGTCCTGCGCCAGCAGGATGGCAAAGCTCGTGCGACCGGTCGTGCTGAGCAGGCGCCGCTGCCCGGACAGCAGCTCCATGACGATGGCCGTCGAGGACAGCGCCAGGCAGGCGCCGATCACCAGGGCCGCCTGGGGCGGCAGGCCGAGCCACAGCGCGACCAGGCTGATGGCGCCCGTCGTCAGGCCGATCTGCAGGCCGCCGAGGCCGAACACCATGCGCCGCATCGTCAGAAGGCGCCGCCACGACAGCTCGAGGCCGATGAAGAACAGCAGGAAGACGATGCCGAAATCGGCGATGAAGCTCACCTGGCGCTCGCCGGTCACGGTGACCCAGTCGACGAAGCGGGAATACTCGGCGAGCTGGCCGAGCCCGTGCGGGCCGAGCAGGGCGCCCATCGCGAGGTAGCCCAGCACCGGGCTGACCTTGAGGCGGGGCATCACGGGGGCGACCACGGCGGCGGTGCCCAGAATGATCAGGGCATCCTTGAACTCCCAGACATCGGTTGGTCCCGCCATTGCCGCCACCATAGACTGCGGCGGTGTGTCTGTGCACTGTCTGCACCGGCAACGAGGGATGGAAGCGACATGAAAGTGGTGATCACCGGCGGTGCGGGCTTTCTCGGCAAGAAGCTGGCGCGCCGCATCCTGCAGCAGGGCGCCCTCGCCGGCCCCGACGGCTCGCCGCAGAAGGTGAGCGAGCTGCTGCTGTTCGACGTCGCCAAGGCGAGCGGTCCCGGGCTCGACGAGCCGCGCGTCAAGGCGCTGGCCGGCGACATCGCCAATTTCGCCACCGTCCAGTCGATCGTGCAGGGCGCGTCGACGGTGTTCCACTTCGCCGCCGTGGTCAGCGCCGGCGCCGAGGCCGACTTCGACCTCGGCTACCGGGTCAACCTCGACGGCACGCGCAACGTGCTCGAGGCCTGCCGCGCGCTCGGCACCGACCCGCGCGTCGTCTTCACCAGTTCGCTCGCGGCCTATGGCGGCGACCTGCCGCCTGCCGTCACCGACGACACGCCGCTCACGCCGCAGACTTCCTACGGCTCGCAGAAGGCGATCGGCGAGTTCCTGCTGCGCGACTACACCCGCAAGGGCTATCTGCGCGGCACCGCGGTCCGCCTGCCGACCATCTGCGTGCGCACCGGCCTGCCCAACAAGGCGGCCTCGACTTGGGCGAGCTCCGTCGTGCGCGAGCCGATGACCGGCGTCGATGTGGTCTGTCCGGTGACGCCGCAGACGGTCATGGTGGTGCTGAGCCCGCGCAAGACGGTCGACGCCTTCCTGCGCCTGCACGACCTGCCGCCCGACGCCTTCGGCCCGGGCCGCACCCTGCTGCTGAACGGCATCAACGTCACCGCCCGGGAGCTCGAGCAGGCGGTCGGCCGCCATGCCGGCAACCGCAAGGTCGGAAAGGTGACGTGGACTCACGACCCGGCGATCCAGAAGATCTGCGACGGCTGGCCCCAGGGCATCGATTCGGCGCGCTCGCGCCGGCTCGGCTTCGAGACCGATCGCGACCTCGACGAAGTCGTGCGCAACTTCATCGCCGACGATCTCGACGAGCAGCTCAAGCTCGCCCAGGCGGCCTAGCCGCGAACCACCTGACATGGAAGCTAGCGAACTCTCCTGCACTCTATGGTAGCGTGGCCATGCTCCGCTTCTGGGGGGAGGCAGCATGGATACGGCTCTCAAATTCGTCTCCGAGCAAACGGGACTGGCGCTTCTTCTGTTGGGCGTCGGAATTTTGGTCGCTGCATGGCTGCCGATTCAGCTCGGGACCTTCTCTCTTCAGCCACCGACAACGTCGGGAAAGATCGTGCTCTCCGCGGTCGGGGCACTGGTAGTTTTCCTGGGTCTGTATCTTTTCTTGGAAGCTGCGCCGGGGGGGCCGGTCTTAAAGCCGACGATTATCGACCATACGACGCATGTCGTGCTTCATGGCAACGAGGCGCCTTGCCGGGCGGGACAGTGCCGCGTCCGGTATTTCATCACCGGCGAGTTTCGTACGCCTCCCTTTAGCGAGGCGCGCTTCGTGGATCGCATCAAGACCGGCGGCCGGATCGACAGTTTCGAGACCGTGCCGCCCTACGACAATCTCATTCCCAATCAGTTTCCCGGCAATCCGACCTTCCTCCAGTTCGCGATCAAGCCGCAAAAGCCGGGCGGGCGCGTGCTCGTTGCACAGGCAGAACTCACTCTCCTGAATGTTCTGTCGCCGGAGCGCGGCAAGATCGGCGCGCACCTTCCGTATTACACGAGGAAGGCTACGATGATCGTGGATTTCAGGGCCTTGGGGTTCAAGCCGACGAAGCAGGTGAAGGGGCACATTGAAACTCCCGTGGAGGGGGGTGTTCAGCGTACCGGCTTCATTTATCCGACGCGCTTGGACTTTTCGGGCGGACTGGTGATCTCCCTCCAGGCCAGCGACATACCCGCGGAGTCCAGCTTTGTCCTGACATGGGGAGATCCTTGAGGGAACGCGTCCTCAGCGCGTCAGTTCGCGCCAGGCGTTGCGCAGCCGCGACCCGAGCGAGACCACCTTCTTCTCGCGCAGCATGTTCCAGTAGTGCGGGTTGGTGTCGGGCCCGGCGATCGTGCCGGCGGCGTCGACGAAGCCGGTGATGCCGACCGCGTCGGTGTCCCACGGCCCGGTGGTCTTGAAGATCGTGGTCTTGCAGTCGTAGCCGAGCAGCGCCTCGCCGAGCCGGGCCTGCACGAAGTCCATGTAGCCCGCCAGCGCCTCGGGCCGGCAGAAATAGGCCTTGTTGAAGGCCACGGCGAGCAGGCGGAAATGGAACGGATTCTTCTCGATGTAGCGCACCGCCTCGGTGGTGTTGGCGGGATAGCGCGGCGAGAAGAAGTCGTCGATCACCACCAGCCCCTCGCGCTTGACGATGCGATGGGCGAGCTCGAGCTCGGCATAGACCGCGGTGCCGGTGTGCTCGCCGTCGATGTGCATCCAGCGCACCGTCTGGTGCATGGCACGCAGGTCGAGCTTGCCGGGCAGGCCGCTCGACGGGCCGGAGAGCGGCACGATCGCCGGCGGTGGGGCGCCGACCGAGGCGATGGCCTGCCGCACGGCCGCCTCGTCGAGGTCGAGATCGCAGAGATAGAGCTTCTCGCCCGGCTTGCAGTAGGTCGCCAGCACCGCCGCCGAGCGGCCGCGCCACACGCCGATCTCGAACAGGTCGCCGCCGACGGTCGCCTGATGGTCGAGCAGGCCGCGCCACAGCGCATAGGAATGGAATCCGAACCAGCCGGGGATGGCGTCGATCTTTTCCCACGAGAGCATCGCGCCCTTGCTAACAGCGCTCGATTGCCGCTGCAAGTTGTCCCCGCTTGCGGCACATTCGGCCCTCCTGTAGAGGCCGCACCCAAGGGATGATCTCGACCAAGACTGCCTTTCGAACCACCGTCGGACTGATCTGGGTGTTGGCGCTGTGGCATGCGTGGACGGCACGCGGGCTGTTCGTCGACGGGGCGAACTTCCTCGTCCACATCACGATCCACGAGGGCTTCTTCCTTTTCTATTCGCCCCGGGTCTACGCCATGTTCCTGGGGCAGATCCCGATCTGGATCGCGCTGCAGTTCGGCGTCACCGACCTGCACCTGCTGGGCCAGCTCCTGTCGCTCGGCCTGTTCGGCCTGCCGACGATCTTCTACACGATGGCCTTGTGGCGGGCGAAGGACGATCCCGTATTGCTCGCCACCGTGATCGCCACCATCGCCATCGTCTTCATGACGACGTCGTTCTTCATCGTCGGCGAGTACAACACGCTCTACGCCCTCACCTTGATGATCGCGGTGTGGCTGGCCACGGCGCAGGGCCTGACCTTGCGCGACGCCGTCGTCGTCGCCCTGGCGTCGTTCCTCGCGATCCGCACCTACGAGACGATGCTCTATCTCGGCCCGATCCTGGCGGGCCTGACGATCTGGAAACTGTGGCTCGCCTCTTTCCGGCCCGTCGTGCCGGCACTGCTCTACGGGGTATCGATCGTCTGCTACGGCTTCGCCCATGTCGTCGCGCTCGACTCGGTGGTCAATCCCTATTCCGAGGAGCATCTCGAGGAGACCTGGGATATGGCGCTGGATTTCTGGCAGAATATCCAGTTCGACCTGGTGCTCGGCGCCGCGCTGATCGTCGTGGTGTGGGGGCTGCTGAGGCCGCCCGCGCTCGCCACCGTGCGTCCCTATCGCTGGGGCGGCCTGCTGCTGGCGCTGCTGGCACTGTCGCCGCTGCTGGCGCTCGGCGACACCTTGGTTCGCCCGCTCGCCAAGTCGCAGTACGTTGCGCGCACGGTCTCGGGGCTGATCGTCGCCGCCCTGATCATCCTGGTCGTGCTCTATCGGTCGCGTGCCGGCGAGCGCGTTCCGGTCTTCGCCGCGCTGCGCACGCCGCAGGCCGGACGCCGCTTCCTCGCCTTCGCCTTCGCAATGCTGCTGGCCGGCCTGCCGTCCGATATCTTCCTGACGCGGACATGGGTGTCCTATCTCGATGCCATGCGCCAGGTCGTGGTTGCCAACAAGGGACCGGTCGCCTTCGAGGACACGCCGTTCGCCACGCGCCCGCACAGCCTGCTGGTCGAGAACTGGGTGCTGACGAGCCAGAGCCTGCTGCTGCGCTCGCGGCCGGGCGACGGCATCATCGCGCCGCCGCGCGACTACACGGGCTGGACACCCTACACGCTCGACAAACCACCGGACCTCGGACGCTATTTCTGGCAAGACTAGCGGCGAGCGATGCCGACCGTCCTTGTCTATCGATGCGCCACGGTCCTGCTGTGGGCGCTCGCCGTCTACGACAGCGCCGTTTGCCGCAGCCTGTTCTGGGACGGCGCGGCGTTCCTGGTCAACGTCATCGACAAGCGCGGCTTCCACGACTTCTACCCCGCCCGCGCCCATGTCGGCTGGGTGACTCAGCTGCCCGTCCTGCTCGCGGTCAAGCTCGGCCTCACCGACACGCGGTTGCTGGCGATGATCCAGTCGGCCGCGCTGTTCGCCCTGCCACTCGGTCTCTACCAGTTGGCGCTGTGGCGGGTTCGCTCCGACGCCACCCTGCTCGCCGCCGTCCTCGCCATCCTCGCCCTGGTCTATCTGCCCACCTCGTTCTTCATCATCGGCGAATACAATGCCACCTACGCGGCGGCCACTGCCGCCATCGCCATCGTGCTGACGGGCGGCGCGCGGGCGCGGCGCGACGGACTGCTGCTCTGCCTGCTGGCCGCGCTCTGCCTCAGATCCTACGAGGCGATGATCTATCTCGGCCCGCTGCTCGCGCTGGCGGCGCTGTGGTGGACCGAGCGCGTGCCGCGAGACGACGCGCCCGCCCGCGCGATGGGGCTGGCGGCGGCGATCGGCTTCATGGGCGGCGCCGCGGTCGCGGGCTTCACCGTCGTCGAATACTGGAACCATCCGCACTTCACGCTGGTGCGCGCCGCCGTCCTCGACTTCTGGCAGAACCTGCAGTTCGTCGTGCCGATCTCGGCGCTCGCGCTGTTCGGCCTGGTCTCGCTCGTCCATCCGGCCTGGCTGCGCGGCGCCGGACCGCTTGTCGTGATCGGCCTCACCGCGCTGCTGCTCGCCGCCCTGCCGTTGACGCGCCAGCTCGACCCCGAGGCGATGCTGTTTCCGCCGGCACACTATGTCGCGCGCACGGCGGCCGGCTGCACGGTGTGGGCCTTCCTGGCCGCGATGTGGCTGCTCGCGGCGTGGCGGCGCGATCCGCCGCGGCTGCTCGCCGTGCTGCGCGAACCCACGGTCGGCCGCCGTCTCGCGACGGCGACGCTCGCCCTGCTGCTGGGGGCCGCGGTCCCCGATGTCGCGCTGACGCGCCTGTGGAGCGACCATCTCGCCTACCTGCGCGACCTCGTCTCCTCGCGCAGCGGCACGATCCCGTTCCGGGATCTGCCGACGCGCGACTGGCCCTATCGCCTGTTCAGCCAGGAATGGACCTTCCCGGCACTGACCTCGGTGCTGCGCGACGCGCCCGGCCAGGTCGTCGTGCTCGGCCCGGAGGGGCCCTCCGACACCATGCCGTTCGATTCGCGCTGCGGGACCCTGCCGCGCCTCGACGGTTACCGCTGGGGCGGGAAGTAAGACTCCTCCCTGCGCGAAGCGCGGGGAGGTGTCGCGGTCATGCCGCGACGGAGGGGTCGAGGGTCGCAACGGGCGTCGGGTCATGACCCCTCCGTCGGCGAAGACGCCGACACCTCCCCGGAAGACCGGGGAGGGGAGAGTTCGTTTAAGGCCTCATCCAATACGACGTCGGGCCGGAGCCGCGCACCGGCGCGGCGAGCTCGACGAACTCGCAGAGGATGCGGCGCGTGTCGCGCGGGTCGACGATCTCCTCGATCCAGAAGCTCTCGGCCGAGCGGAACGGCGAGCGCAGCTTGTTCAGCCGCTCCTCGATCTCGGCCATCTTGGCTTTGGCGTCGGGTGCGGCGTCGATCTCGGCGCGATAGGCCGCCTCGATGCCGCCCTCGAGCGGCAGCGAGCCCCAGCGGCCCGACGGCCAGGCATAGCGCCAGTTGAGCCGACCGCCGTTCTGATGCGCCGCCCCCGCCACGCCGAAGGCATTGCGGATGATGAAGGTGCACCACGGCACGGTGGTCTGGAACATCGCCGACATGGCCCGTACGCCCTGGCGGATGACGCCGCTCTTCTCCGCCTCGAGACCGATCAGGAAGCCCGGGCAGTCGCAGAAATAGACGACCGGAAGATGGAAGGTCTCGGCGAGATCGACGAAGCGCGCCACCTTCTGGCAGGCGTCGGCGGTCCAGCCGCCGCCGTAGAACATCGGGTCGCTCGCCATCACCGCCACCGGCCAGCCGTCGATCCGCGCCAGCCCGGTCGCGACCGAGCGGCCGTAGAGCCGGCCCATCTCGAAGAAGCTGCCCTGGTCGACGATCTTCTCGACGATCGGCCTGATGCGGTAGACCTTGCGGGTGTCGCGCGGGATGGCGTCGAACAGAGACTCCTCGCGACGATGGGGCGAATCGTCCTGCGGCCCGCGCGGCGGCGCTTCGTGGACGGAGGACGGCAGGTAGGAGAGGAAGCGGCGGGTGAGCGCGAACGCCTCGTCCTCGCTGTCGGCCGCCTCGTCGATCGCGCCGGCGCGCAACTGGATCTCCCAGCCGCCCAGCTCCTGCTTGTCGAACTGCCTGGGGCTCAGGCGATTCACCACCGGCGGGCCGGCGACGAACATCGCCGAGATCTCCTTGACCATCACCGAGTAGTGCGTGGCGGCGAGCCGCGCCGCGCCCAGCCCGGCGACCGAGCCCAGGCCCAGTCCCACCGTCGGCACGGCACCCATGTTGCGCACCACCCATTCCCAGCCGCGCACGCCGGGCACGTTGGCGCGGCCGGTGGTCTCGATGGTCTTGACCGAGCCGCCGCCGCCCGAGCCCTCGATCATGCGGATCAGCGGCACGCGATACTGGTTGGCGTAGCGCTCGATGAAGATGTCCTTCTCCTTGATGGTGGCGTCGGCCGAGCCGCCGCGCACCGTGAAGTCGTCGCCGGTGACGGCGACGTGGCGGCCGTCGATCCTGGCCCGGCCCATCACGGCATTGGCCGGCATCAGGTGGACGAGGTCGTTGCGGCCGTCGTACTCGGCCTTGCCGGCGACGCTGCCGATCTCGCGGAAGCTCTCCTTGTCGACCAGCCGGTCGATGCGCTCGCGCACCGTCAGCCGGCCGCCGTCGTGCTGGCGCTTGACCTTGTCGGCCCCGCCCATCTGCCGCGTCATCTCCTGACGGCGGCGCAGCTCGTCCATCTCCGGTTGCCAGCTCATGTCGCGTTCGTCCCGTTCCAGCGTCGCCCGGCGCGATGCCGGGGGCCCTTCGTGTCGTACCAACGGGGCTGCCCAGCGGCTACAGTGAATGACGGTGGAGGAGGGGAGCCGGGCCGATGGACGAAACCGACCGGAGCACCGGCCCGCGCGCGCCGCGCGGGCGGCCGACCCTGCACATGCTTTGCGGCAAGGCGGCGTCGGGCAAGTCGACGCTCGCGGCGCGGCTTGCCGCCGCGCCCGCCGCGATCCTCATCAGCGAGGATTTCTGGACGTCGCGCCTGTTCGGGCCGGAGCTGAAGACGGTCGACGACTACATCCGCCTGTCGCGCCGGCTGCGCGAGGCGATGGGCCCGCACGTCGAGGCGCTGCTGAAGGCCGGGCTCTCGGTCGTGCTCGATTTCCCCGCCAACACGCCGGCCGGCCGGCAATGGATGCGCGGCCTCTTCGAGCGGGCGGGCGCCGACCATCGCCTGCATTTCCTCGACATGCCGGACGAGCTCTGCAGGCAGCGCCTGCACCGGCGCAACGAGTCGGGCGCGCACGAATTCACCGTGAGCGACGCGGAGTTCGACCGGATCACCGCCTATTTCGTGCCGCCGTCGCCGGGCGAGGGATTCCAGACGGTGGTCTACGGCGCGACGTAGTCGGGGCGCGCGGCCCACCGGATCGTCGAGCGCGGCGTCTTCGAGGTGGCGATGCGCGATCTCGAGCGACCTGCCGGACGCGCGCAACATCGTTTCAAGGTGACGACGGTTGACGGCCGTCGGTTCGTTCAAATCGACGGTCGATCCCAGATGTTGTGTGGGCGGATGAGTGGCCCGTGATCCCCGCATCGCTCGCGCACCGCATGTCATCTGACGAGAATCAGACGGGGATCTGACGGCGACAGTACGATGACTGCGAGTGCGCGTTGCCGGTGAGGCGTCGCAGAAACCGCAGGAACCGCAGAAACCTGTCGAAGTAGTTCCGGATCGGGACGGAGTGGGCGGCGGAAATACCGCAAATACCGGAAACTGTACAAATGGTCCCAAAGCGGATCCGTCTCCCACTGTGGGAACTGCGCGAACTGCGGAAACCGTACAAATGGTCCTGTCACGGAATCAAAACCAAATGCAGTAGATGCAGAAATTGACCAGTAAGGTGGGCAAGCGGCGGCTGCCGTCTTGAGCGTCGACCGGCCCGATCCACATGCGGGTGAATTGCTGGACGGGTTCATTTGACGTGATTGTACGTTCTCTATACGTTCTTGTCTATGAGTAAGTTCACTAGCTCCAGCAGACCTTCCCCATTTATCCGCGGTCTGCGTGGCGAACCGCTCCAAGTGGCTCGCAAAAAGAGGCAAAATAGGGTCGCAACCCCCTTGGGGGATGGTGACTTATATGGCAACAATCCCCATATTGGAGGCCAAGGGGGACCTCCTTCCTTACGAGCCCGACTTTGAGCACGACGAGTTTCCCTCCCGTTGGATTCATCAGGCGCCGGATTTCCCAGCTTGGCTGGGCAAGCTTCAAGAAGAGGAGCCGGACCAGCCGCGCAACCTGTCGCCCTTCGAACAGGTCGAGCAGCTGCTGTTCGACTATGCCGTGGGTCGGCCAATGATCTACGCAAGAGATCGCCGTCTGCTGGAGCCAGTCGGGTTCCACGTCTGGGAGATGAAGACCTTGGACGTTCGACTCTTCGGCTGGCTGCCGATGCGTCGGCACTTGGTGCTGGTTTGCGGCGAGATGAAGCGACACCTCAAACCTAGCTCAAGGTACAAACCTTTCGTCGATCGCGTGGTCGCATTCCGCGACAAGCTCGATCTCGACCGCCCGAAGTTCCTGATGGGAGTGCAAGCCAATGACATCTGCTAGCAGTCCCCGCCTCGACAAGCGGCGTCGAACATATGTCCGTTTGATCGGAGAAATCCACCACGCCTTGAACCAAGCACTGGCGGAGGAGAAGAAGAAGCGCGACCTGACGAAGACCGCGATTGGCAAGCTCCTTGGACTTGGCCGAAGCGCCATAAGCAAGAAGTTTGATGGGCGTCATAACTTCACCTTGGAAACACTGGCTGATCTCGCATTTGCACTTGATCGCAGTGTCAAGGTGACCCTAGCGGAACGGCCACCAGCCCGTGTCGGTAGCAACGCCGAGATCGCAGAGCCAATCGTACCAGCGGCTGTGCCGCTTGCGTCCATCAAGACAGCCCTCCCGGACAGGATGTTGCCAAGTCAAAGCAATATCGCCTCGATGGGAATAGCCAGACCTGATCAAAGTCCTGAGCAGCCGTTGGATTCGATCCTTGCAAGCGCGAATCGTGCCTTTGGTAGGGCGAGCGTCTTTGCGCAGCCCGAGGTAATGAAATGAAACTAGTTTCCTCGCTGCACGGCCGCGCAATGCAGGGCTTCAATCCAGACGAAGCCCGGAGTCATCAGTCGACCTATCTGCCCACTGCCGTCGACATGATCAAAGCAAGATATGGCTTCTTGACCAACTCCGATCTCCGGACATCAGCCGACGCTGGCGTCAAGTTCCAGTCAGGGCGCCTCCAGCGCCAAGGCGAGGCCGAAATCGCGATCGAGAACCTTGACGTTTACAACGATGGCCTCCTCGTCGTTTGCCGTACGACAACCGAAGCCGATATCGTTCTTGATGACGTTATCTCTTGGGGGCAACTAGCATTCCAGGTAAGGCAACCAGCCTCTCCACCGCCTCGCCTCTATTCGAGTTGGTTAGTCGTCGATTTTGACGAGCCGATCGCCAAGCTCGTGGCGAAGTTCGCAATCATGAAGGGATTGATCACGGCGGCCCACGAAAGAGCCTACGGAATGAAGCTCGACTTTCAGTTCCATCGCGTATCGTTCAACGTTGATCCCTCCACTCTTCCGTTGCACACGTTCACCGACTACGCGATGGATCGCCGCGGGGGAGCGCCTTATGCGTTGAACCGGTTCTTTTGTACGGCGCCGTTGAAGACTGAGGAACACATCCAACTGCTTTCTGAGATTGAAGCAAACGTTTTGAAGTAGCTAACCGTGGTCGTGCGGCTTCCTCGTACGGCTGACTACTCTGCCACCACCCCGTCGATCAGGTTCTCCTCGTAGAGCTTGGCGAGGTCGATGCCGCCCGGCGGGCGCGCGACCTGCAACTCGGCGATGGCTCGCTTGAGCTGCGCCTCTTGGTCGCGCCGCAGCTTCTCGGCTTCCTCGACGACGATCGCCGTGAAGCGCACCGTCTGGCCGGGCAGCAGGCGGCCGAGCCGCGGCAGGTCGACCGAGGCCACCGTGGCGATCTTGGAATAGCCGCCGACGGTCTGGCGGTCGCCGAGCAGCACGATCGGCAGGCCGGCGCCCGGCACCTGGATGGCGCCGGGGCCGATGCCGTCGGAGATGATGTCGGCGCCCCCCTTATCCACGCTTACCGAATGCTCGATGGTCGGGCCTTCGAAGCGGATGCCCATGCGGTCGGCTTCCCTGGAGACGCGGTACTCCGAGCCGACGAACGTGGCGCGGCCCTTGGCGCTGAAATAATCGTCCTGCGGTCCCCAGATGACTCGAATGGGTCCACTGCCGTAGTCGAAGGGTGCGGCGAGCTTGCGCTCGTCGCCCGGTGGCGCGGCGCCGAGCCTGAGCGGCAGGGCGTCGCCTGATGCGAGCTTGCGACCCTCGAAGCCGCCGATGCCGGCGCGGGCGTAGGTCGCGAGGCTGCCCATGAAGGGGGGCAGGGCGAGGCCGCCCGCGATCGCGAGATAGGCGGTGCTGGAGCCCTCGACCATGCCGACGCGCAAGGTCTGGCCGCGCTTCAGCAGATGGCTGCGGTTCGACTCGATCGGCTTGGGTTGGGCGTCGGGCCCGTCGATCAGCGACGGCGAGAGCGGCCCGACCAGCGCCACGCGCACCGAGTCGGCCTCGATCAGCAGGTCCGGCCCCATGACGCCGATCTCCAGCCCCGCGGTGTTGGCGGGATTGCCGGCCAGCGCGTTGGCAAGCGTCAGCGCGATCCTGTCCATCGCGCCCGCCGTCGGCATGCCGAGCGCCATGAAGCCGATGCGGCCGAGATCCTGGACGGTGTCGAACAGGCCGGCGCGGATGACCTTGAGGGCGGGGGTCATGACCCCTCCGTCGCGGTATGACCGCGACACCTCCCCATGCTTGCGCATGGGGAGGAGAAGCAGACTCTTATTCCTCCCCACGTCATACGTGGGGAGGTGTCGGCGAAGCCGACGGAGGGGTCAGGCGCGGTCATGTCCTGATCAACGTCGACCAGTCCAGCGTCCCGGCTTCGACGTCGCGCGAGATCCTGTCGAACGTCTTGCGGTCGATGCGCTGGAAGGTGAGCGAATCGCCCGGCGCCAGGAAGACCGGCTGCTCGCGGCGCTGGTCGAACATCCAGAGCGGCGTGCGGCCGAGGATGTGCCAGCCGCCCGGGCTCTCGAAGGGATAGATGGTCGTCATGTCCATGGCGATGGCGACCGAGGAACGCGGCACCCTCACGCGCGGCTCGCTGCGGCGCGGCAGATACAGGGAGGGCTCGAGGCCGGCGATGTAGGCGAGGCCGGGCATGAACCCCAGGACATAGACCTTGAACGCCGAGGAAAGATGGTCCGCGATCACCCGCTCGCGGGTCTTCTTCGTGCGCTTCGCCACCTCGTCGAGATCGGGCGCGAATTCCGGATCGTCGTAGCAGCAGGGGATGGTCACCCGCCGTGTCACCCTCCCGGTCGGCAGTCCGTGCGCGATCAGGGCGTCGATCCCGGGCTGCAGCTCGGCCCGCGACGTCGCCAACGGATCGTAGGTGACCATCAGCGAGCGCATGCTGGGCACGGTCTCGACCACGCCCGGCAGGCCGCCGTCCGCCTTGGCCTGGCCGATCGCCGCATGCAGCGCCATCACCTGGCCGTTGATCGCAGGCGAGATTTCGTTGCCGAACTCGACAGTAAAGGCCGTGTCGCCGCAGTTGAGGTACCGTACGCTCACGTCTGCTAGGATAACGGCTCGCAGCAAGGGAGTCTCGCATGGCCGCCGGCACCAACGCAGGACACGTCAACATCAACTCCGATCTCGGCGAAAGCTTCGGCCCGTGGGTCATGGGCAACGACGCCGACGTGCTGAAGATCGTCAAGTCGGCCAACGTCGCCTGCGGCTTCCATGCCAGCGACCCGGTGGTGATGGCCGATACGGTGAAGCTCTGCGTCGAGAACGGCGTCTCGATCGGCGCTCACCCGGGTTTCGCCGACCTGCAGGGCTTCGGCCGGCGCGTGATCAACCTTTCGACCAGGGAACTCGAGACCAACATCGCCTACCAGATCGGCGCGCTGATGGGCATCGCGGCGCTGCACGGCGCCAAGGTCACCCACATGAAGGTGCACGGCATGATGGGCAACATGTCGGCCGAGAGTGCCGAGATGTCCGAGGCGATCTGCCGCGCCACCAGGGCGGTCGACCGCGATCTCATCGTGCTCGCCCAGGCCAACACCGAGCAGGGCAAGGCCGCGCGCAAGCTCGGCCTGCGCGTCGCCGAGGAGGTGTTCGCCGACCGCACCTACACCGACAAGGGCTTCCTGACGCCGCGCCGCGAGCCCAACTCGATGATCAAGGATCCGGCACAGGCCGTCGCGCACGTGCGCCGCATGGTCGACGAGCAGGCGATCTATTCGACCAGCGGCAAGCGCATTCCGTGCCAGGTCGATTCGATCTGCGTGCACGGCGACGGTCCGACCGCCGTCACGGTGTCCACGGCCGTCCGCCAAGGCCTCGAAACGGCGGGCATCCGCATCGTCCCGCTGCCCGACCTGCCGACGCTGAAGCACTGATTGCCTAGCGACAGAGGACACCAAGGGGCGAAAGCATGCACCTATTGGAGCAAATGTTGCTTTTCTTGTCGGAGCGCATTCGCGATGAGATGGGAAACATGGAGTCGATCGAGGCAACGCAGCGCCTGGCTAGCGAAATCACACAACTATGCCCGCACATCTGACGGACCGGATCCGTTGCGGGATTTGCATGAAGAATGGGTCCGCCGTTTCGGACTGCCATTCAGAGACACAGAGCCCGAGGACTCGCTGACTCGCAGGTCATCCGAGCTCAGCGTCGATCATCGCCCGGACGTGGCGGCTCTCCACCCTTCCGCTTCATGATCCGCTTGAATGCGGCGAAGTCGGCGCGGCCGCGCCGCTCGGCAAAGAAGGCGGCGGTGTTCATTGCCGCCAGCTTCTCTGCAACTGCGGTCGCCACGAACTGATTGACGCTGATCCCCTCGGCCTTGGCGAGCTTTTCCACGGCCGCCTTCACCGAACGAGGCAAGCGAAGCGGATAGGTTGTAGCTGTCATCCTCTTATCCTCCTCATGGCCTCGGCCGGCCGCAATATCTCAATGCCGAACCGACGCGGCGCGATGCCAAAGTCGCGCAAGTTGAACGTCACGATCGCCTCTGCGCGGCCGCTGACTGCGGTTTCCAGCACCATCTCGTCGGCTGGATCGCGCAGGCTCGGTCGCCATAGAAAGTGACTCTCGACCGGTTCCGCCAGCGCAACGATCGCATCGAGAAACACGCCGACCTCCTTTTCGCTCAGGCCTGCCGCAAGGCGATGCTCCGCAAGCATGCATGTGGCCTCGTACTCGATCGCCAAAGCCACGCCCAGAAGCAGGGTCAAACGCCCAGCCAGGGCGTCCAGGAGCAACGCCGCCGAAGCCCCGCGCGGACTTCGCATGCCAGCGACGATGACGTCCGTGTCGAGAACTAATCTCATATTACATATGATGTCATATGATATGAAATATTACAATTGAACCGCCGGCGCGCCGAGTCCCGGTGAGTTTTGGTGAGCGAGGAAGTCCGCTTGTCGCCCACCCTCTCGCCGCTATAGTCCGCGCCGACCTGAAGGGTACGGATCGGCGAGGAGTGGCGTATGGCGGTGTTTGGCAAGGCGCAGTACATCAAGCGTGTCGAGGACAACAGGCTGCTGACCGGCACCGGCGGTTTCACCGACAATCTCTCCCGACCCGACATGGCCCACGTGGTGCTGGTGCGTTCGCCGCACGCCCACGCGAGGATCGCCAGGATCGACACGACGGCGGCGCGCGAGGCACCGGGCGTGGTCGCGGTGTTCACCTGGGCCGACATGGAGAAGGACGGCGTCGGCCGCTTCGACTTCCCGGCCATGTTCGCCAACGAGGACGGCGGCAAGCCCGAGATGACGCCGCGCCGCTCGCTGGCGCACGAGGCGGTGCGCCATGTCGGCGAGGCGGTGGCGGCCGTCGTCGCCGAGACGCGCGAGCAGGCGCAGGACGCGGCCGAGCTGGTCGAGGTCGACTACGACCCGCTGCCGGCCGTCACCGGGATCGACGATGCGCTGGCGCCCGGCGCACCACTTGTGTGGAAGGGCGCGCCGGGCAATCGCGTCGGCTTCAATCGCTTCGGCGACCACGAAAAGGCCGAGGCCGCCTTCAAGGCCGCCGCGCATGTCGTGTCGCTCGACATCGTGCACCAGCGGCTGATCGTCAACGCCATGGAGCCGCGCGCGGTGATGGCCGAATGGGACGGCGACCGGCTGGTCGTCCATATCGGCAGCCAGAACCCGTCGGTGACGCGCGACACGCTCTGCGACGTGATCCTCAAGATGCCGAAGGACAAAGTGCGCGTGCTGGTGCGCGACATCGGCGGCGGCTTCGGCATGAAGGTCGGCATCCAGCCCGACGAATCGGTCGCGGTGTGGGTCGCCAAGATGCTGAAGCGGCCGGTCAAGTGGCGCGCCGAGCGCGGCGAGGAGTTCGCCGCCACCACGGCCGGCCGCGACCAGCTCCACAAGTGCGCGCTGGCGCTCGACGAGGGCGGCAGGATCCTGGCGCTGCGCATGGAGGCCTTCGCCAACATCGGTGCCTATCCGGCGCGCGCCGGCGTGGTGATCCCGCTGTTCGTCGGCCCGAAGGTGAGCACCGGCACCTACGACGTGCCGGTGGTCGACCTCAGGCTGCATTGCGTGCTCACCAACACCGCCACGATCGGCGCCTATCGCGGCGCCGGGCGGCCCGAGTGCATCCTCGATCTCGAGCGGCTGATGGACACCGCGGCACGCCAGATCGGCATCGATCCGGCCGAGCTCAGGCGGCGCAACTTCGTCACGCCGGCGCAGATGCCCTACACCACGGCGATGGGCGAGAAATACGATTCCGGCGACTTCGATCTCTTCCTCACCAGGACGCTCGAGGCCGCCGACTGGCAGGGCTTCGAGGCGCGCAAGGCCGAGGCAGCCAGGCGCGGCCGGCTCTACGGCCGCGGCCTCGCCTCCTACGTCGAATGGACCAGCGCCAACGTCATGAACGAGATGGCGCACTACGAGGTCGACGCCGACGGCAAGGTGACGATCTGGATGGGCACCCAGGGCATGGGGCAGGGGCTGCAGACCTCCTTCACCCAGCTCGCCTCGGAGCTGCTCGGCATCGATCCCTCGAAGATCGAGATCGCCATGGGCGATTCGGACCGCGTCGGCGGCGTCGGCTCGATGGGCTCGCGCTCGGCCTATATCGGCGGCTCGGCGGTGCTCGGCGGCAGCGAGAAGCTGGTCGCCAAGGGCAAGGACCTGGCGGCCGACGCACTCGAGGCGAGCGCGGCGGACATCGCCTACGCCGCCGGCCGCTTCACCATCGCCGGCACCGACCGCTCGATCGGGCTCGGCGAACTGGCCGCGCGGCAGCCCGACAAGCGCATCTTCATCGAGAACGTCGGCACGGTGGATGGCATCGCCTGGCCGAACGGCGCCCATGTCGGCGAGGTCGAGATCGATCCCGACACCGGGCTGGTCGAGCTCAAGCGCTACACCACGGTCGACGACGTCGGCACGCCGCTGCACCGGCCGATCGTGTTCGGCCAGATCCACGGCGGCTGCGCCCAGGGCATCGGCCAGGCGCTGGTCGAGGGCAACGTCTACGACCGCGATTCGGGTCAGCTCGTCACCGGCTCGTTCATGGACTACGGCATGCCGCGCGCCGACACCTTCCCTGACTTTTCCAACACGCTCGACGATTCTGTGCCGGCCCGGACCAACCCGCTGGGCGCCAAGGGCGTGGGCGAATCTGGCACAGTGGGCTCGACGCCGACGGTGATGAACGCCATCATGGACGCGCTGTGGCCGCTCGGCGTGCGCAACATCCAGATGCCGGCGACGCCGCAGCGGGTTTGGCAGGCCATTCGGGACGCGCACAAGTGAGGGAAACGACCAAGCGCCGGGTCTTCGGCTGGATTTCCGGTCTGATCGGCGTCGTCATGGCGCTGGCGCTCATCGAGGTGACTGCGATCGCCTGGCTGACGATCGAGGACGGCCGCTACACGCCCGCCTCCGAGCTGTTCGAGCGCACCCAGAACACCTACGTGCGCGACATGACGCGCGGCTCGGCCTGCCGCTATGTCGACACGCTCTATCCGCATCCCTACGTCGCCTTCGTCCATCACGGCAACCCGCCGTGCGGCATCCCCAACGTCAACAACATCGGCCTGTTCAACGACGATTTCCCGACGCTCAAGCGGCAGGACCGCTACACCGTGCTGATCGTCGGCGGCTCGGTCGCCTCGCAGCTCGGCCAGAACTGGCCCGCGCCGGCGCCGCGCTATCTCGAGGAGGAGCTGAACCGGCGCTACCGCAGCCCCAACGGCAAACCGTTCCTGGTGCTGAACGGCGGCGACGGCGCCTGGAAGCAGCCGCAGCAGCTCATCCTGTTCTCGCTCTACGCCACCTCGGTCGACGCGGTGCTGACGCTCGACGGCTTCAACGAGCACTACATGTTCGTGCACGGCACGCAGGAGCGGCTGGAGCGGCCGCTCTCCAACTTCATCGACGTCAATCCCTTCGTCGCCGACGAGAATTTCGGCGACGCCGCCATCGGCTGGGTGATGGGCCGCATCGCCGGCACGCTCGCCATCACGCCGGTGCTCGGCCGCAGCCACGCCGTCTACATGATCGTGCGCGGCATCGAGGCGATGGCCAAGAGCAAGGACGTCTTCAAGTCGACCAAGAAGACGACGCTCGCCGGCCTGTTCGCCATGCCGGAGGACATCCGCAAGGACAGGGAGCTGTTCTTCGAGACCCAGATGGCGCTCTACCAGAAATATGCGCGCGGCATCGAGGCGATCGGCCGCGACTACGGCGTGAAGACTGCCTACTTCATCCAGCCCATGCCGGCCTGGGGCAAGACGCTGACGGAGGAGGAGAAGAAGGTGGTCGGCGACCTGTCGTACCGCGACCTCTACCGGCGCATGGTCGGCGGGCTGCTGACGCTCGGGGAGCGCGGCCTCGCCATCCACGATCTCGGCGACCTGCTGGAGAACGAGAAGGACACGATCTATGCCGACCACATCCATTTCGCGCGCGCGCCGGACGGCCAGAGCAAGGGCTACCGGCTGATGGCGGCGCGCGTTGCCGAGCTGCTGGCCCAGACCTGGAAGCTCGAGCGCAGCGGAAACAACTGATACAAATTCGCGCGCGTCGCGACACCACGGATACAAGCGGTTGGCCTATACCGTCGTTGCGGCCGACGGGAGGGGTCCCGGACGCCGCCGACGAATTGAGTGGGTGTCTGCGGCCTTGCGGGACAGGGATCCCGTCCGGCCGGTGGGAATTGGGGGTCTTCCATGACGATCATCGATCGCGCTTTCGCGTTTGCCCGTGTGCTGGCCACCGACGAGTTCGGCGGCGCCTCGACCCGGCTCGCCCTCATGATCGGCCTGTCGGCCTCGGCCGTACTGGTGCTGGTGCGCGTCGGCACCGCCGTCGCCGCCTCCTGAGGCGCCGCGCCGGCGGCTGACGCCGGCCGATTGATCCGGTGCGGAAGCTGGGCCACAGTCCGGCTTCCGAAGAGGGGATCGAACCCGTGTCGCGTGCCGACCGCGCCCAAGGCGCATCCGTGGCCCAATCGACCATTGGGCGTCCGCCATCGATCGACCGCATGGCCGCCTGGCCCGCCCTGGCGCCGCTGCTGGAGCGCGCCGGGCGCAAGCTCGTGATCGAGGTCCTGCGCGGCTGGGCCGAGGCCCGGCGCGGCTCACCCGAGGTCGCCGACGAGGCGGCCTGCGCGCGCTGGTGCGAGGCACGGCTGGCCGACCTGGTGCGGCCCTCGCAGCGCCGCGTCTTCAACCTCACCGGCACCGTGCTGCACACCAATCTCGGCCGCGCGGTGATGGCCGAGGAGGCGATAGAGGCCGCGGTCGAGGCGATGCGCTCGCCGACCGCGCTGGAATACGACCTCGCGGACGGCGGCCGGGGCGAACGCGACGACCATATCGCGCCCTGGCTCTGCCGGCTGACCGGCGCGGAGGCGGCGACCGCCGTCAACAACAATGCCGGCGCCGTGCTGATCGCGCTGGGCGCGCTGGCCGGTGGGCAGGAGGGAAGGGGCCGCGAGGTCATCGTCTCGCGCGGCGAGCTGATCGAGATCGGCGGCGCCTTCCGCATCCCCGACATCATGGCGCGCGCCGGCTGCCGGCTGGTCGAGGTCGGCACCACCAACCGCACGCACCTGCGCGACTACGCCGAGGCGATCGGTCCCGAGACGGCGGCGCTCCTGAAGGTGCATCCGTCGAACTACGCCATCCAGGGTTTCACCAAGTCCGTCCCGGCCGCCGAGCTGGTGCCGCTGGCGCGCGACCGGGGCTTGCCCGTCATCGAGGATCTGGGCAGCGGCACCCTGGTCGATCTCGAGACCTGGGGGTTGCCGCACGAGCCGACGGCGCGCGAGGCGATCGCCGCCGGTGTCGACGTCGTCACCTTCTCCGGCGACAAGCTGCTGGGCGGCCCGCAGGCCGGGCTGATCGTCGGCCGCAAGGAGCTGATCGGCCGCATCGCCAGGAATCCGATGAAGCGCGCGTTGCGCCTCGACAAGGTGCGGCTCGCGGCACTCGAAGCGACGCTGCGTCTCTATGCCGATCCCGAGCGCCTGGTGCGCCGGCTGCCGACGATCCGCGCGCTGGCGCGTCCGGCCGCCGATATCCGCGCCCAGGCCGAACGCCTGCTGCCCGCCTTCGCGTCGGCGCTCGGCGACGGCTTCGAGGCCGGCATCCAGCCGGTGCGCGGGCAGATCGGCTCCGGCGCATTGCCGGTCGACCTGCTGCCGTCCTTCGCGCTCGCCGCGCGGGGCCACGGGCTGCAGAAGCTGGCCGACGCCTTCCGCCGGCTGGCCATTCCGGTGATCGGCCGAATCGCGGACGACACGCTGCTCCTCGACCTGCGCACCCTCGACGACGAGCCCGCATTCGCCGCGCAACTCGAGACGCTCGATGTCGCATAGCCTGTCCCTCCCCGGCGGAGCCGGGGAGGTGTCGCGGTCGAACCGCGACGGAGGGGTCACGACCCCTCCGGCCTTCGGCCACCTCCCCCCGTATGACGCGGGCAGGAGAAGGATGCTGCGGAGATCGGCATGATCGTCGGCACGGCGGGCCACATCGACCACGGCAAGACCGCGCTGGTGAAGGCATTGACCGGCGTCGACGCCGATCGCCTCAAGGAGGAGAAGGCGCGCGGCATCACCATCGATCTCGGCTACGCCTATTCCGACCTCGGCGACGGCCGCCAGCTCGGTTTCGTCGACGTGCCGGGCCACGAGCGCTTTGTGCACAACATGCTGGCCGGCGCCACCGGCATCGACGCGGCGCTGCTGGTCGTGTCGGCGGCCGAGGGCATCAAGCCGCAGACGGTGGAACATCTGCAGATCGTCGACCTGCTCGGCCTCGATCGCGGCCTGGTCGCGCTCACCAAGTCCGACCTCGCCGACGACGACGGGATCCTCGAGCGCATGGCCGAGGTCGAGACGCTGCTGTCCGCGACCTCGCTCAGGGGCGCCGACATCGTGCCCGTCTCGGCGGTCACGGGCCAGGGCATCGACGAGCTCAAGGCCAAGCTCCTGGTTCTCGGCGAGAGCAGGAAGGGCGCGACCGGCCACGCGCGGCTCGCGGTCGATCGCTGTTTCGTGCTCGCCGGCGCCGGCGTCGTCGTCACCGGCACCGTCCATGCCGGCGCGATCAGGGTCGGCGACCATCTCCTGCTGTCGCCGTCCGGCCTCGAGGCGCGCGTGCGCTCGCTGCATGCGCAGAACCGGCCGGCCGAGGTCGGCCGCGCCGGCGAGCGCTGCGCGCTCAACCTGGTCGGCGCGCGCCTGTCGAAGGAATCGGTGCGGCGCGGCGACTGGGTGGTGGGTCCCGAATTGCACGCGCCGACCGACCGCATCGACGTGCGGCTGAAGCTGCTCGCCTCGGAAGGCCAGCCGCTCAAGCACTGGTCGCCGGTCCACGTCCATCTCGGCTCCGCGCACGTCATGGGGCGCGTCGCCCTGCTCGGGGGCGACAGGCTGGCGCCGGGCGGCGAGATGCCGGCCCAGCTCGTGCTCGAGGAGAAGATCGGCGCGCTCGCCGGCGATCGCGTCATCCTGCGCGATCCCTCGGCGACACGCACCCTGGCCGGCGCCGCCGTGATCGATCCGTTCGGCCCGCCGCGCAACCGCCGCACGCCGCGCCGGCTGGCGGAGCTTGCCGCGCTGGCCGAGCCCGACGCCGCGGTGCTGCCCCGGCTGCTGCGGCTGGACACCGGCTTCGTCGAGGTCGCGCGCTTCGGCCTCGCGCGCAATCTCCGGCCGGCCGAGGTCGACGCGCTGCTGGCGGGAGCGGGCGGCGCCCGGCTCGACGGCTTCGGCCTGCTGGCGGAAACGCTCGACGCGGCGCACGCCGATCTCCTCGAGACACTCAAGGCCTACCACGAATCGACGCCCGACACGCCCGGCCTGCAGCCCGAGCGGCTGCGGCTGGCGATGAAGAAGCGCTGGCCGGCGCCGGTGTTTCGCGCCCTGCTCGACCGCGAGGTGCAGGCCAAGACGGTCGTGGTCGACGGGCCGGTGCTGCGCCTGCCCGGCCATTCGCTGAAACTCGGCGCCAGGGACGAGGAGCTGTGGCGCAAGGTCTCGGCCGACCTGATCCGCGAGCGCTACCGTCCGCCGCGCGTGCGCGACTTCGCCGACACCCACGACGTGCCCGAAGCCGACATGCGCCGTCTGCTGCGGCGGCTCGCCAAGATCGGCCGCGTCGTCGAGGTGGCGCCCGACCAGTATTTCCTGCGGCCGGTGGTCGCCGAGATGATCGGCATCGCGCACGCGCTCGGCAACGACTTCACCGCGGCGCAGTTCCGCGACAGGCTCGACAACGGCCGCAAGGTGGCGATCCTGATCCTCGAGTTCTTCGATCGCCACGGCATCACCATGCGCAAGGGCGACATGCGCCGCACCGTGCCGCACAAGCTCGAGCAGTTCGGCCCGCTGCCGAAGGCCTAGACCTTGGCGTCCCAGAAGGCGTCGATGCCGAGCGCCTGGCGCCAGTCCGCGGTGGCCGCCGCCTTCTGGTCCTCGAGCGGGATGCCGCTGCCGTCGGCGACGCGGGTGATGGCATCGAAGCCCGCGATCACCGCCGCCGCATCGACCATCGCCGCCTCGCCGAGGACCCTGGCCACGCCGGCGCGCGCCGCCTCCAGCGAGGCATCGCGACCGATCGCGGCATCGGCGAAGGCGTTGAGTTCGGCCTCACCGCGCACGCCGACACCGCTGCCGTCGCGCATCACGCCATCGAGGCTGTAGTCCGTCCCGCCGTGTCTTCCGCTCGCCCGGAGCAGGGCCAGATGGCTGGTCGTTCAATAGGTACATCGGTTGAGCACCGCCACGCGTGCCGCCAGCATTTCGATCTGGGCGTGGTCGATGGCGCGATACTCGCGCCCGAAATCGCGCATGGCGGCGTTGGGCAGGTACATGCATTCGAACATGTCCCAGAAGGCCATCATCGCCTCGGGCACCAGGCTGAGCGAGCGCTGCACGTTGCCGCCGATCCGGCCGGCGATGGCATAGAGCGGCGGGTCGTCGGCCGCCACGTCCTCGGGCGCCAGGGTCGCCATCCAGGCGAGCCCCTCGCGGGCGCCGGGCGGCCGGCGGCGCGACGGCTGGCCGTCCCGCGCCGCGGCCAGCGGCCGAAGCGGGTGCCCCAACGCGTGGTCGAACGTGTCGACCGCCGTCGCGATGGCGACGACGGCGAGCAGCTCGACATAGCGGGCGTCCTCGAGGCCGTCGCGCAGCAGCGCCTCATACCAGCCGCGCGACAGCCGCCCGGGGTCGGCCACCAGTCGATGGATCGCCTCGACGGCAGCCGGCGCGAGATCGGTGCAGGCCTCGTGAGAACCCGTCACGGCGGCCGGCGACAGCGCCGCCTTGCGCCGGGCGCAGAGCACGCAACCGCGGGCGTGCCGCGTCTCGCGCGCGATCGCCAGCCGCTCGGCGCCGGTCCACCAGACGCCGGCATGCCCGAGGGACTGCCAAGCCGCGTCGAGTGCGGCAACCAGATCGTCACGAACGAGGCGAGGATGTGTCATCGGCGGCGAGAATGCGCCGCACCTGCGCGGGCGGCAAGACGCGGCATCGCGACCGGCGTGACATGCCGGGTGTTCTGAGGAATTATCGCCGGCGGAGGGGAAGCGCTCCCGGTGGGGCGGCTGGCCTTCAAAGCCAGAGAGGGCCGCCAGACGGTTCTTAGTGGGTTCGACTCCCACTCTCTTCCGCCAATTTTCTCGGCCGCACGGGCCGAAGGGAGCATCAGCATGAAGCGTTCGGTTCTGGCGGCAGCGGTCGCCGCGTTGTCGGTCGGCATGGTTTCCGGCGTCGCCACCCTGGCCCAGCCCGCCGCGCCGGGCACCTCGCAGGCGGCCGGCAAGTCGGGCGTCAATGTCGGCTCGCTCACCTGCCGGGTCGCCGGCGGCATGGGTTTCGTCTTCGGCTCGTCGAAGGATCTCGACTGCCTGCTGGCGCGGACCGACGGCGTCGCCGAACGCTACACCGGCACCATCAAGCGCTTCGGCGTCGACATCGGCTTCACCAAGGAAGCGCACGTCGTGTGGCTGGTGTTCGCGCCAGGCAGCATCGCGGCCGGCGCGCTGGCCGGCGACTATGTCGGCGCCACGGCGGCCGTCGCGGCGGGCCTCGGCCTCGGCGCCAACGTGCTGATCGGCGGCAGCAGCAAGCAGATCAGCCTGCAGCCGGTCAGCGTCGAGGGCAGCGTCGGCCTGAACGTCGCCGCCGGCGTCGCCGAGGTGACGCTGAAGGCCGCCAAGTAGGCGGGCGCCGCGCGCGTGGGCGGGAGCGGGCCCGAGAGCGGATCGGTCCAGCGCCGCGCGCACCGGATGACGGAGGCGGGCGCCGTCGCGTCCGACGAGATCGTCGCCGAGGAAACGGCGGTCGCGCTGGTCTACAACGGCGTCAGCCACGCGGTGATGATGGCGACGCCCTGCGACCTCGAGGATCTCGCGCGCGGCTTCTCGCTGACCGAGCGCATCGTCGAGGCGGCGTCCGAGATCTTCGACGTCGAGATCGAGCCCGCGGGCCGCGGCATCGAGGTCCGGCTGCGCATCGCCGGCCAGCGCATGGCGGCGCTGCAGGAGCGCCGCCGCAACCTCGCCGGCCGCACCGGCTGCGGCCTGTGCGGCGTCGAGAGCCTCGAGGCGGCGCTGCGGCCGGTGGCCGTCGAGACCGGCACGTCCACGGTGTCGCGGCGCGCCGTCGAACGGGCGATGGCGGCGCTGCCAGCCGAACAGCGCCTCAACGGCGTCAACGGCGCCACCCATGCCGCCGGCTGGGCCGATGCCGACGGCCGTCTGCTGGCGGTGCGCGAGGATGTCGGCCGCCACAACGCGATCGACAAGCTGGCCGGCGCGCTGACGCGCGGCACCCTCGCCGGCGACGGCTTCGTCGTCGTCACCAGCCGATGTTCCTACGAGATGGTACAGAAGGCGGCTGCCATCGGCGCCTCGGCCATCGCCGCCGTTTCTGCCCCGACGTCGCTCGCCATCGAGACCGCCGAGCAGGCGGGCATCGCGCTGGTCGCCTTCGTGCGCGAGGGCCGGCTCACGGTCTACGCCCATCCCGAGCGGATCGTCGCGTGAGGCCCGTCGTCTTCGGCGTCGCCGGCTGGAAGAACGCCGGCAAGACCACCCTGGTCGAGCGGCTGGTCGGCGAGTTCGTGCGTCGCGGCTGGCGGGTGGCGACGATCAAGCACGCCCATCACGACGTCGACATCGACCGGCCGGGCCGCGATTCATGGCGCCATCGCGCGGCGGGCGCGAGCGAGGTCGCGCTGGTCGGCGGGCGGCGCTACGCCATCCTGCGCGAGCAGACGGAGCCGACGCTCGAAGAGGTGCTGGCCCGGCTGGCGCCGGCCGACTTCGTGCTGATCGAGGGGTTCAAGCGCGAGCGGCATGCGAAGATCGAGGTGCGCGGAACGGCCGACGCACCATCGCTCGCCGCCGCCGATCCAAACGTCGTCGCCATCGCCGCCGACGAACGGCCGTCCGACGACAGGCTCCCCTGGTTCCGCCGCGACGACATCGCGGCAATCGCCGATTTCATCGCCGGGCGGACCGGCTGACTTACGGCTGCTTCTGGCCCGCGAAGGTGCCGGCGGCCTGGTAACCGCTGCCCGAGACCTGGAAGCTGCCGGCCTGGCCGGCGACGGGATTGCCGGGGGCCTGGAAGAACGCGCCGTTGAGCGAGCCGGTGCGCCCGGCGCCGTTCGACAGGTTGCCGCTGGCGAACTGCACGGTGCTGCCGACCAGCGCCGCCGTGCCGTTGTAGGTGTGACCGTCGAAGTTCTGGATCTGGACGGTGCCGGTCTGTGATCCCCAGTTCCAGCCGCCATTGTAGATGCCGGCGGCGGTGTACTGGACGCCGTTGTTGTTCACGTTGCCGACGGCGTGGCCGGTAAAGGTGGCCGTGCCGGTGTTGGGCAGGCTGGCGAAGTTCGACAGCGTGCCGGCGACGTAGGTGGCGAGGTGCACGCGGTCGCGGCCGCCGACATTGTAGGCGGCACCGCTGTCGTAGCGGATGTCGCCGCCCCACCAGCCCCAGGTCAGGAACTCGCAGGTGCAGCGCTGCACGCCCTGTTCGGCAAAGAACATGTCGACCGGGGCGGCACCGTAGCTGACCATCGAGGTGCGCGACGTCACGCCGGTCGCCGAGCCGCCGACCGTGGTCGTGTTGCTGAGCGTCCCGGCAGGCCGGTCGCGCACGCCATAGACGTTGTCGTCGATGAAGGCACTCGTGCCCGAGCTGCTGCCGGTCAGCGCGCCCAACTTGAACTCGGCGGAAACGCCCGTGTCCCAGGTGGCGACGGTGAAGGTCGCCGCGGCGCGATTGGTCGAGGCGTCGGTGCCCAGCGAGAAGTCGGTGGGGCTTTCGGTGGCGATGGCGCGGGTCGAGAAGGTGCCGCCGCTGCTGCGCTGCTCGACGAGGCCGCCGACGAAGCCGCCGTCCAGCGTCTGGGTCGTGCGGGTCTGCCCGATCGGACCGGGCGACGTCTTCTGGGCCGAGGTGACGGAGTAGTAGTCCTGGCCATTGAGATTGTTGTAGGGCTGGTCGAAGGAGGCCTGCGGCGTACGGACCGTTTGCACGCCCGTCGGGTTGATGAGGTCGGGCGTGAAGGTGGTCTGTACCCGGTCCGGCGTCAGAACGAGGGACGTGCCGCCCTCGCCATACATGGCGTTGCCGTTGCCGGTGTCGGCCGTGGAGATGGCCGACGTCATGCGGCCGATCTGGCCCGACGAATCCGTACGGTAACTCGCATTGTAAGCGCCGGAGAGCGAGATGCCGTTGTCGATCACCGGGCCGCCGTTGTTGGTGACGTCGCGGAAGAAGATGCCGGTGAAGACACCCATGTACGACTGTTGCGTGGCGCCGGTGCCGCTGATGGCGATGGTGGCCTGTAGCGCCGTCGATCGCGTGTCGGGTACCGCCTGCCCCAGGGTGGCACTGATGCCCGGCGAAAAGGCGGCGAGCAGCGGCGACACCGACGCGGCGCTCAGCAGGGCCGGATTCTCTCCCACCGTCTCGCGAGCGAACGGCAGTCGCATGGGGTTGCCGAGGTCGGTCAGCGAATAGGCGCCGATGCCGGAGGTCGGGAAAGTGTTCACCGCCGTCGGCGTGCCGCCGAACAGGCCGACCTGCTCGGTGCCAAGATCGAAGATGTAGGCGAAGAAGGTGCCGTTGGCGTCGACGAAACCCCTGCCATTGGTCAGGGTCTGGCCCAGTATCTGCATCGTCCCGACATTGAAGCCGTTGGCGAGCGTGTTCTGCTGCCATGGCAGGGTGATGGTGCCGCCGTTGGGGCCCGGCACGGCGATGTCGATCGTCTGGATGGGTGGCGTACTGGTGCTGGTCGTGGTGGGGGTGCCGGCGGTCGTGACCGTCGTGGTCGTCGTGGTGCTCTCCGAGGTCTGTTGACCCGTCGGCGCCAGAGGCCGGTTCTGGTCATTCGGCACCGGCGAAATCGCCAACGTGGTGTTGTTGAAGGTGGTGTAGAGCGGATGGCCGAGGAGCCGGCCGGCCGTGCCGCGCGTGACGATGACCTTGGTGGTGGTGGTCGTGGTCGTCGTCGTCGTCGTATTGGCAGCCTGCTGCTGCTGGCCCGACACGTTCGAGTTGGTCAAAGGATTGTCGTTGCCCAGCGGATTGGGCGGCCCGCCCGAAATCGGCCCGGGACCTCCGCCGGGCGGTTGGCCGCCTTGTGGGCCCTGCCCGGAGTTCTGCTGCCCGAAGTTCTGGGCGCCCGCGTCGGCGTTGCCGCCGGCGCCGCCCGGACCGCCCGACCCCTGGCCCGATCCGCCGCCGCCCGATCCGCCGCCGGTGCCCTCGAGCTGCGAGATCTGGTTGCTGAGGGCGCCCTGGCTCACCAGCGTCGGCGCTCCTGGAGGCGTGCCGAGGTTCGTCGTCACCTGGCTGCCCGGGCGCGTCGTGGTCACGGTCTGGGTCTGGCTGGTGACGGTCATCGCGTTGCCGAACACGAAGGTCGAGGTGGTCTGGGTCGTCGTGACGTTCAGGATCGTGATGCCGCCGCGGATGCCGATCGTGCTGGACGGCGTGTTGATGGTGATCGGGTTCTTCTTGCTGATTCTCCCGCCGACCAGCCGGAACACGCCCTTGCCGGCCGTGACGGCGAGATCGCCGGTCTTGGTCGCCGGATCGTAGACGAAGCGGTCGATGGTCAACTGGGCGTTGGGGCCGACCGTCAGCGAGGTGCCGTCGAGGAAGACGAGATGAGCGCGGTCGTTGGCCTGGGTGGTGATGATCTCGTTGGCCTGCACGTCGAGGCCGATGCGCAGCACGCGCTCGTTCTCCTGCGGCGGCTTGCCCAGCGGATCGCCATCCGTGGCCGAGGTAACGCCGACGCGGGCCGCGACAGGCGCCGCACTCAGAAGAACGAGAGCGGTCGTGCCAAGCAGGACTGCCCGGGACAGCGACGACGAACGTGCGATACCTCGTGCCATTTGGCCCCCTCAGCGCACCCCGCGCTGCCTTCTACCGCGTCGCCGAGAACGTGCCTGCCGGCACGGTCGGCGTCTGGATAAGGTTCATGGTCCCTGCAAAATATGGCGTACCTGTGGCCGCGACGGAACGGGCAACGCCGAGCGTGATCACCGACCAAGCCTCCTTCGGACGGGCATCAGAAACGCCAGCCGACACCGAACATCACGTTATTATTGTCGAACGCGTAGTTGGGCAATGTGGCGGTTCGCACAAAGCGGCCACCGGACAGGGTGAAGGTGGTGCGCTCGTCGAGCGGCACCGAGAACACGAGATTGAGCACCGAATCGAGCTGCCGGCGCTGCGTATTGGGGTCCACCGTGATGTCGGGCGCGTCGTAGCGCCACCACTGGTAGCCGTAGGACAGGGTGATGGTCCAGGGCAGCGCCGTCTTGAACAGGGGGTCGTCGAAACGGAACGACACGCCGCCGCCGGCGCCCCACAGCTCGTAGTTCTGCGACAGAACCTGGTCGGTCTGATAGCGTGTGACGTTGCCGGTCGCGAACAGCGAGACCAGCGGCGTCAGCAAATACTGGAAGGTGGTCGAGCCGGCATACTCCATGCCGCGGAACTGGCTGTTGGTGGTCAGGTACCAGGTGTCGGTGTGGTCGTGGCGGCGGAAGACGAAGGTCGAGGTGTTGCGCAGCTGGTCGAGCAGCAAAACGGCGGCCTCGAGGCCGGCGCCGTAGCTGCCGTAGTAGGGCGTGTCATTCACCCAGATGTGACCGGCGGTGCCGAACGGCTTCAAGGTCACGTCCTCGAAGATGCCGTCGAAGACCTGGAAACGTGGACCGCTCGTGAAGTCGAGCAGGGCGACGTTGGCCTGGGTGAGGGTGAACTGGCGGTTGGCGTAGGCGGTGAGCTGGCTTTCCAGCGCCGAGCGGTCCTGTCGGCCGAAATCGTAGCGATGGCGGATCTGCACGGAGCTCACGATGCCCCAGTCGGGCGCGCCGACCGACGACTGGTTGAGGTTCGCGGTCTGGCCGAACAGCCGCACGCTCGACGTGGTCGGGCCGAGATTGGCGTTGCTCTGATAGCGCCAGCCGAGGAACACCTCGCCGGAGAGGGTCGAGCGCTTCTGCCGGCTCTCGACCTCGGCCATGAAGGTCTGCGCACGGCTGCGCACCTCGGCCGGCAGGTTGGGCGACGCCAGCGCCCTCTCGAGATAGGTGCGCGCGACTTCGTACGAGCCGAGCCGGTAGTAAAGAACGCCGAGTTCGAGTCGCACGCGCGGCAGCTCGGGATTGATCAGCAGCATGCGCTCGAGCGCCGAGATCGCGCCTTCGAGATCGCCGGTCTGGGTGGCGAGCGTGGCGAACTTGAACAGCACGTCGAGGTCGGCTGGCCGACGCAGCATCTCCTCGAAGGCCGCGTCGTACTGGCTCTCGAGTTCCTTCGGATCAGCCGGTGCCTGGGCGTGCGCGACATGCGCGAGCCCAACGCCGAGCAAGCCCCCGAGAATGGCGAGGAGGCGCCATAGGTGCTTCACCTGTGCCAATACGCTTTGCTCCCCAACAACCTGATAATACAAGCAAAGCAGGATTGCCGACAATGACGCAGAGGGCGTGCCTATACCAGCCAGCTGCGCAGAATCATGAACCACGCACCCAGTTTATGCATTCGCGATGCACGCATGCGCAGCACCATGCGCCTGTATTGGCGCTCGCCGAGCGCCGCCACGAAGCGGTCGCGCTGGTCGACCATGGCCGCCAGCATGCGATCGAGCATGCGGGCGTGCGTGTCGCCCCAGTTGCGGGCCGACAGGTGAAGTCGTCCTCCCAGTACCGGATTGTCGGCGGCGCCGTTGCGGCCATGCAGACGGTATGAGTAGAGCGGCTCGTCGATCAGCAGCGAGCCCGCCACCATCTGGGCCATGACCACGACGTAGAAATCCATGTGCAGGCGGAAGGTCTCGTCATCGGCCGGAAAGACGAGGTCGATCAGCGAGCGCCGGAACATCATGGACGAGGTCGAGACCCAGACCCAGTGCACGACACGCCTGGTGTAGAGCCGGTACGGCGTCTGCGTGCGCCACGCCGCCGTGCCGTTCGCCGTGTCGATGGCCGGAACGCGTGCCGGATCGACCGGCTGGAAGGCGCGGTCGCGGTCGGCCCAGCCGCGGTCACGGCCGAACCAGTACACGCCGCCGGCGATCAACGCGCCCTGTCCGTCGATCAGGCGCGCATTGCAGGCGGTGAAGCCGACCGCATAAGTCTCGTTGAGATGCGCGGCGAGGTGGCGCTCGAGGAAGTCCTCGCGCCAGAGATCGTCGGAATCGAGAAAGCAGACGAACGGCGCCTGCGTCGCCGCCAGCCCGCGCCGGGTCGCGCCGGTCTGGCCGACATTCCTGTCGAGCCGGATCAGCCTGAAGCGCGCGTCCGCCAGTTCGTCGAGCGCACGCTGGACAACGGCGGCTGAATCGTCGGTCGAGGCGTCGTCGACGACCACGCATTCGAAGTCGCGCAGGGACTGCCGCGCCACCGAGCGGATCGCGTCGGCGACATAGTCACGGCAGTTGTAGCAGGTGACGACGACCGAAATCCTCGGGAGCTTGCCCTCGCTCATATGCAGGCCTTCCTCCCCAGCTCTGCCGGGGAGGTAGCGGCGTCATATGCCGACGGAGGGGTCATGATCCGTTGTCGGGGTGACGCACGACCCCTCCGTCGCGGCGTGACCGCGACACCTCCCCATGGGAATGGGGAGGGAAATGAGAGTCTGGTCATCCCTTCGCCGGTCCGAGAAAATCGAAATCGACGCCCTCGTCGGCCTGCAGCACCTCGCGCTGGAAGAGGCCCGAGTAGCCGCGCCCACTGCCGGGATGGGGGGCGGGCGGCTTCCACGCCTTGCGGCGCTTCGCGAGCTCCCTGGCGTCGACCAGCAGTTCGAGCCTGCGCTTGGGCACGTCGAGCGCGATGCGGTCGCCCGTCCTGACGAGCGCGAGCGGCCCGCCGACCGCGGCCTCGGGCGCCACGTGCAGGACAATGGTGCCGAAGGCGGTGCCGCTCATGCGCGCGTCGGAGATGCGGATCATGTCCTTCACGCCGGCCCGCGCGAGCTTCATCGGGATGGGGAACGAGCCGGCCTCGGGCATGCCCGGCGCGCCCTTCGGCCCGGCATTGCGCAGCACGAGGATGTCGTCGGCCTTGACGTCGAGCCTGGGGTCGTCGCCGCGCGCGGCGAGATCCTCGAGCGAATCGAACACCACGGCGCGACCGGTGTGGGTCATCAGAGCGGGCGAGGCGGCGGCGTGCTTGATGACGGCGCCGCGCGGCGCGAGGTTGCCGCGCAGCACGGCCATGCCGCCGGTCGGCTTGATCGGGTCCCTGGGCGTGCGGATCACGGTCTGGCCGGGGACGATCTCGGCGGCATCGACCACCTGCCGGAGCGTGCGGCCCTCGACGGTCTTCGCCCTGAGATCGAGGTGCCGGGCGATCTCGCGCATCAGCCGCGAATTGCCGCCGGCCCAGTGGAAGTGCTCCATGTAGTGGTCGCCCGACGGCTTGAGATCGACCAGCACCGGCACCTTGCGACCGATGGCGTCGAACTCCTCGAGCTCGATCTCGATGCCGAGACGCCGCGCCACGGCGGTGAGATGGACCAGCGCGTTGGTCGAGCCGCCGATCGCCTGCAGCACGGTGAGAGCGTTGCGGAAGGCCGCCCTGGTCATGATCTCGCTGGGACGCGGGCCCTGCTTCCTCGCCATCTCGGCGGCGAGCCGACCACTCGCCTCGGCGACCCTCAGCCGGTCGGAATGCGTGGCGGGGATCGAGCCCGAGCCCGGCAGGCCCATGCCCAGCGTCTCGACGATGCAGCCCATGGTGCTCGCCGTGCCCATCACCATACAGGTGCCCTTGGTCGGCGCCAGCCGCTCACTCACCCGCTCGATGTCGGCCTCCGAGAAGGTGCCGGCGCGATACTGGCCCCACAGCCGGCGGCAGTCGGTGCAAGCGCCGAGCACTTCGCCCTTGAAGTGGCCGACCAGCATCGGCCCGACCGGCAGCACGACGGCCGGGCGGTCGGCGCTCGCCGCGGCCATGAGCTGGGCGGGCAGGGTCTTGTCGCAGCCGCCGATCAGCACGACCGAGTCCATCGGCTGGGCGCGGATCATCTCCTCGGTGTCGATCGACATGAGGTTGCGCAGGAACATGCTGGTCGGGTGGGAGAAGCTCTCGTGGATCGACACGGTCGGAAAGACCATCGGCAGCGCGCCGGCCAGCATCACGCCACGCTTCACCGCCTCGATCAGATCGGGCACGTTGCCATGGCAGGGGTTGTAGTCGGAGAAGGTGTTGGTGATGCCGACGATCGGCCGGTCGAGCGCGTCGTCGGAATAGCCGCCGGCCTTGATGAAGGCCTTGCGCAGGAACAGCGAAAATCCGGCGTCGCCGTAGGTGGCCAGGCCCTGGCGCAGGCCGGTGGCCTTCTTCTTCTTGGTCGTCATGGGTTAGGTGTAGCGCCTTCCAGGCCGGCGGCCCAGCGGGCATGCCGCTCGGGGTCGCCGTCCTCGGCGATGGTGCGGCCGAGTTCGAGCCCCATCACGGCGCCGAACTTGAAGCCGTGGCCGGAGCAGGGCGACATCAGCCAGCCTTTGCGCCCGAGCTTGCGCACGACGAAGCGCTCGTCCTCGGTGACGGTGTAGAAACAGACCTTGAGCCGGTCGACCTGCCAGCGCTCGAAGCCGCGGATCAGCGTCCGGCAGCGGTTGAGCAGGGGGCGCATCTCCTCCGGGCGTGCCTCGCGCGGCGCCGACGGATCGCCCGACCGGCTGAATTCGTGGTCGCCCACCTTCATGCCGCGACCGTCCATGGGCGGCACCAGATAGAGGCCGACCTCGCCGGTCTTGTCGATCACCATCGGGCCGGTCGACCAGGCGGCGCGATCGGCGTCGGGCAGACGGAAGTAGATCACCACCTGGCGCGACGGCACGAGATCCTTCGACCAGTCGGGCAGCAGCCGGCCGACCCAGGCGCCGGCCGCGACCACGATCGTGTCCGCGCCGTGGACGGCACCGGCCGAGGTGACGACGCGCCCGTTCTCGAGGTCGACGGAGCGGATCGGCGTCTCGGTATGGAAGCGAACATTGGCCTGCCGGCCGAGATGCGCGACGAGTGCGGCGACGATGTCCTGCGCGAACAACACGCCGCCGGTGTCGAGCCAGAAGGCCCGCTCGACGCCCTGCGCATCCAGCGCCGGGAAACGCCGGGGCAGCTCCGTCAGGGCGAGTTCCGCCATCGGCCGGCCGATGGCGGCCATGACGCGGGCGGAACGCTCGGCCCAGTCGGCGCCGTTGCCGGTCAGCGCCAGCGTCCCCGTGCGGGCGTAGAGGCGCTGGCCGATGTCGCCCCACAGCAGCTCCCACGCATCGAAGGCCTTGTCGATCATGCGCGCATATCCCGCGTGATCGCCGTAGGGATGCCGGATCAGCCGATGCTCGTCCATCGACGAAGCGAGCGGATTGGGCAGCGCACCCTGCTCGAACAATTCGACCGTGTGTCCCGATCGCGCGAGTGCCCAGGTCGTGCAGAGACCCATCACGCCGCCACCAACGACAATCGTTTTCATTCCACGAAGCCTTCCATCCGCACTGACGTCGGCGTCAGGCATCACATTCATGATAACGATGAGTTGCACTTTTCGACATGTGGTAGTTCTTGCAAATGGGCGGCGGTTGAGCGTTGATGCGCCGGATGCTTGCACAACCGTAGTGAGTTGAGGAAAACCACATGGCGATGACCATGCTGCAGATGGCCGGGGCAACCCCCTCTCCGGCGACAATGGCGGACGGCGTTCTTCTGATCATCGATGCGCAACGCGAATATACCGACGGGTTGCTGCCGCTCGCCGGCGTCGGCGCCGCGGTCGATGCGCTGGCCGGCCTGCTCGACAAGGCGCGCAAGGCCGGTGCCCCGGTCGTCCATGTGCGCCATCAGTCCAAGGGCAAGGCCTTCAACCCCTCGTCGAGCGGCTACGAGATCGTCGCCGCGCTGGCGCCGCGCGCCGGAGAAGTGATCGTCGACAAGGGGCTGCCCAACGCCTTTGCCGGAACCGATCTTGCCGGGCATCTCGGAGCGACGGGTCGCAAGAACCTGATCGTCGGCGGCTTCATGACGCATATGTGCGTGTCGGCCACGGTGCGTGCGGCGACCGACCACGGCTTCATGAGCACCGTCGCCGCCGACACGGTGGCGACCCGCGACCTGCCGGACGCCACCGGCGACGGGACGATCGGCGCGGAGTCGATCAATCGCATTACCCTGGCCGCTCTATCCGACCGCTTCGCCTGGATCGTTCCGAGAGCGGCGCAGATCGCCTGAGTCAGTTCGGCGGATCGGCGACCTGGGCGATCAACGCCACGGCGGCGATCGCCCCCAGCAGCATCAGCGAACTGTAGCCGAAGGCGCCGCCGCGCCGGTCGGCGAGAAGCTGGCGCGCGAGGATGAAAAGGTCGGTCATCACGTCATCGCGTTGGCGGCCGGCCCGAGCATGTTCAGCACGTTCTGCCCGACCAGCGACATGCCGCCGATCGCCGCCGAAGCGATCAGGAAGACGATCAGCGTGTACTCGATCGCCGTGGCCGCCTTGCAGTCGGCCAGCAGCTTGCGCAGGGTCAGCAGCATCGTTGGCGCTCCGCGTGGTTCGCTCACACTAACCTCGGGCGGGGCGGTTGGGGCTGTAACAATGGTAAAGTTTGTCGCCGCAGCGGGGAGGGCTTGAATCGAAAAGGGCGGCCCGTGTCCGGACCGCCCCTTTATCTTTCGATCGGTGTCGGCGGATTGTCCGACCCGCCGCAGACGCCGATCAGGTCATCGCGTTGGCGACGTTGCTCAGCACGTCGTCGACCTTGTTGCCGACGGTGCCCATCGCGGTGATCGCGGCGACGGCGATCAGCGAGGCGATCAGCGTGTACTCGATCGCGGTGGCACCCTTCTCGTTCTTCATCAGACGGCGGAAGATGGACAGCATGTGTATCTCCAAGAAAAATGAACTGACGACACGCCTGCACCGAAGCGTCCGCCGGGTCTGGGGCCCGTCGGAACGGTCGGAGCGTGCGCTGGGCCGCAATACGCCCCCATATCTCACCCAATGAGTGAAATACGGTCCTTAAGCTATTGGGATACAGGACAGATTCAATACGTGTATTGTATCAAACGCATCCTGCTCCGGTGCGTCGCCCAGCCGTGGTATCCTGCGAAAAACAGGGGCGCTTGGCATGAAATCGATTCTGACAATGGCGTGGACGGCGGAAGACCCCGCCGCCTTCGATCTGGCGGCCAAGTTGGCGCGTACCTTCGGGGCGCGGCTGGTCGGTCTCGAGCCGCCGTCCTACGGCGTGATGAGCATGGCGTGGGCGGATGCGGGCATGGGCGCGCCGATCGGCGGCGGACTGGCCGAGGACGCCGAGGAACGCCAGCGCATTGCCGCGGTGAAGGAGGCGTTCGAAACGCGTGCCGCCGGCATCAAGGCGGAATGGCGGACGGCCGACGACAGCGGGCCGACGGCGATCGGGACGATCGGCCGCGCTTTCGACCTGATCGTGATGCCGCAACCGGGCCCGCTGCCCAAGATGCCGGAGAGCGTATTCGAGACGGCGCTGTTCGATTCCGGAAGACCCGTCCTCGTCGTGCCGACGGGTTTCAACGGCATGGTCGGCAGGCGCATTTTGTTCGCCTGGAACGGTTCGACGGAAAGCGCGCGCGCCATCTCGCTCGCCATGCCGGTGCTGGGCGGAGCCGAGTCGATCGACGTGCTCAGCGTCGACGGCGCCATGGTGCCGGGCCCGACTTCGGCGGAGATCGCCGAGTCGTTGCGCAGCCACGGCCTCAACGTCACCAGCCAGCACGTCAAGCCGGGCAGCCGCACCGCGGGTCAGACCATCGTCGACACCGCCGTCGCCGGTGGCTGCGACCTGATCGTGAAGGGCGCCTACACCCAGAGTCGCCTGCGGCAGATGATCTTCGGCGGCATGACCCGCCATCTCATCCTCAGTTCGCCGCTGCCGGTCCTGTTCTCGTACTAGCCGTCGAGCCGTCGGCGCGGTCGTGCCAGGGAGCGCCATGATTTTCGGCGCAAGGCTTTGGATCGTGTCGGGCGCGGTCGTGCTCGCGCTCGCCGTCGCGGCGCTCGCGATCTTCGGGCCATGGGACGGCGCCCGGCCGATCGACGGACCGACGGTGGGCGAGAAGCTCGCCGCCTTGCGCACCGAGCGCGCCAGCCTGCAGGCGCGGGCCGCCGGCGAGGCGCGGATCCGCCTGTTGCCGGCGTTCCGGATCGCCGGCCTCCTCGGCGACGCCCTGGCCGCGCGCGGCGAGCCCGACCGGGAGCGCGCTTTCGCGCAACTGGTGCCGATGCGCCGCGACGCCTTTGCCGAACTCGATGACCTGAACGTGGCGTTGAGGGACGCCCTCGCCCGGCCGGAGGCCGGCATGACCGCGGCGGTGCGGGTTGCGGCGGAACGAGCGGCGGCCGCGCTGGAGCGCCTGGCCGGTGCGGACGCCATGCCGCTGGTGCTGCAATACACGCCGCGCTTCGTCAGCCCGCGCCGTGCCGCCGCGGAGCTGCCGCTGCAGCCGTCGACGTCGGCCGCGGCGCCGTCGGCCGGCGCGGTGCGTCTGGCACCGGGCGGCGACCGCGCCGAGACCGCTTTCGGTCACACGGTGCCGCGCTATGTGCCGCCGTTCGCGACCGTGCGGGAGGACGATCCGCCGATCGAGGTCGAGATCGTCGGCCTGCATCTCGCGCCCGGCGCGACCCAGCTTCCCGTGCTCGCGATCGGCAAGTGGCGTGGCGAAGCCGAGGTGGCGCCGGAGAGGTTGCGCTTCTCCGTGCCCCGCCACGCCTTCGCCTCGGACGCCACGCGGGCCAACTTCGCCACCGGGTCGCTCTTCGTGCGCGGCGGCGCGCAGCTCGCGTCCTTCGAACTGCTGTTCGTCGTGCTGCCGGATCGCCCGGGTTCGTTCGCCCTCGACCAGAAGGTGACCGAGGCCGTCACCGAGTCGAAAGTGCTGGTTTCCCCGGAAATCCTCGCCCGCGGCGGTGCCGGCGAGGCGCGGACGGTCCGGCGCTGCTTCGATCCGCCCGAGGGATGGGCGTTCGACAAGGAGCGCCGGCGTCTGCTCGTCGTCGAGCGGCTGGGATGGGCCGACGACATTCCCGATACGACGCTCAATTCGGGCACGGCCGAGTTCGCCGCCGACGAGCCGGCCCATCAGATCTGCGTCGTCGTGACGGCGAAGCCTGTGACGAAAACGGCCCGCGCTGCCACCATCGGCCGCTTCGAGGTGACTCTGGTCCGCGAGCGCGACGAGGTGCGGCCGGTGCGCAGCGGCATCCGGGGGCTCGACTGGCGCGAGGCGGTGCGCGTGCCGATCGAGGGGCAGGCACAGGAGTGGAAGCTTTATCTGCAACTGTTCGACGAGATCGAGCGCGAGTTCAGCGGCACTGTGCCCTCCGCGCTGCCGTTCCTGCGCATCGCCATCGAAGGGCAGGGCGATGCGCGGACCATGGTCCTCACCGCCGATCCATTGGCCGAGCCCTGACGCTCAGCCCTCGGGTACGTCTCCCTGGGCCGACAACAGGATCGCCACCGGCCGGGTGGTCTCGAAATGGGCCAGCACGATCAGCAGGACGACCATGATCGGCACGCACAGGAACATGCCGACCACGCCCCAGATCGATCCCCACACCATCAGGGAGACGATCACCACCAGCGGAGACAGGTTGAGCGACCGGCCCATGATCGCGGGCTCGATGACGTTGGCCATCACGATCTGGATGGTGCCGATGACGAACAGGACGATCAGGAATGGCGTGAGATTGTCGAACTGGACCAGGGTGAGGAGCGCCGGGGCGACGATCGCCAGGATCGAGCCGATGGTGGGGATGTAGTAGAAGAAGAACACCATGACCGCCCAGAAGCCGGCGAAGTCGACGCCGACCCAGGCCATGACCAGATAGGCCATCGCCGAGGTGAGGACGGCGAGGGTGGTCTTGATGCGCACGTAGATGCGGATGTCGCGGTCGATCTGGTCGAGCACCGAGCGGACGCGCGCTTCGCGCGCGTCGCTGGCGAAGATCATCGACAGTTTGCGGCTGAAATGGACCTGCTCGACGAAAAGGAAGCCGGCGTAGATGAGCACGATGCCGGCCACGCTGACGACGTTGGCGGTCGCGGCGGCGATGCCGCCCAGCGTGTCGGCGAGGCTGAGGTGGGCGAACAGTTCGGTGATGGTCGGCGCCTGGCCGAAACCAATCAGGCCAGCCCCTTGGTTGATCAGGTTCTGCAGTCGGATTTCGTATATCGGCGCCGCCGCCGCGACCGCGGTGACGTTGCTGCCGATGGTCTGGCCGAGAATCCAGACCAGCCCGCCCATGATGCAAAAGGCGCCGAGCAGCGCCAGCGGCCGCGGGACCCTGAGGCGGCCGAGACGCGGCTTCTCGATGGCGTCTGCGAGCGCATCGATCATGTACCAAAGCGTCAGGCCGAGGACCAACGGCAGCAGCAGGCCGCGACCGGCGACCAGCAGGTACATCGTGGCGGCGATCACGATGGCCCACAGGGCCGCGCGCTGCAGAGTCATGGCGCGATTATAGCCCGCCGCGCGATCGACTGTCGCGTCGCTCGCCGCATGGCGGGCAGAGACACTAGGGTTCGGCAGCCGCCGCGCATCGGAGCGCGGCCCGTCCGCGCGCGGTGAGTTCCACCCGGTGTTCGCCGCGCGCGCCCCGACATTGGCGCACGAGATCCTCGGCCCGGGCGTCTTCCCACACCGGAAACCGCGGGCAGGAACTCTTCCATGCCTCCATGACGTCCTCGCGCGTGCGAGGGCGGTCGGCGATCCACTGCAGGAACTGGATCATGATGAGGCTGGGACGCGTCTCCATATCATCACCAGTGTGGGTCCGCGATGCCGTGCGTGCGCATGTGCCGTCTCCCCATCCCGCCATCCATCCTGCGACCGGCCCTCGCAGGACGCAACATTCACATGACGCGTGTCAGATGCGGCGTTCCTTCGCACGGCCGATAGCGCGTGCCGCCCTTCATCACGAAGGCGAAACGCCTGTTGTCCTGCAGGACGCGCACGTCGGCGAGGGGATCGCCGTCGACCAGCAACAGGTCGGCGAGATAGCCGGGCTTTACGAGGCCGAGCTCGTGGCCGCGCCGCATGACACGACCGCCGATGCGCGTCGCCGCCTGCAGTGCTTCACTCGGCGTGAATCCGAAATGGGTGACGAAGTGCTCGAGGTCGCGCGCGTTGGTGCCCTGCGGATTCACCGCGAAGCCATAGTCGCCGCCGACCAGGATCGGGATGCCGCGGCGGCGCATCTCGGCGTGGGTCCGGCAGCTCGCTTCGTAGAGCGGCTTCAGTCGCTCGAGATAGAGCCGGCCCTGCGGGCTGTTGTCGCCGCGCAGGCTGGCCATTCGGCTGACGATCAGGCCGAAGGCCGGGCCGGTGAAGATGCGGTCCTTGGCCGCCTCGAGGAGATCGAGCGCTTCCTCGTCGGCAAAGTCGCAGTGATAGATGATGTCGACGCCGTGGCGCAGCGCGAGCTTCACCGAATCGGAGGCGCGCGCGTGCGCCGCCACGCGCCGGCCGATGGCGTGTGCCGGTTCGACGGCCGCCTGCACCTCGGCATCGGTCATGACCGCAGCTTCCGACGGCGCCGACTCGGTGCCGGGATCGCCCGAGATGTTGATCTTCACGATGTCGACGCCCTCGCGCAGGCAGAGCCTCGCCATGCGGCGCACCTCGTCGGCGCCATCGACCCCGATGCCGAAGCTTTGCTGGTGAAGATGATGGCGACGGCCGTCGCCCAGACCGCCCGTTACGGTCAGTTCGGGGCTGGCCGCCAGCAGGCGCGGGCCGTCGATCATGCCCGAGTCGATGGCGTCGCGGATCGCCACGTCGATCCGTACCTTGGCGGCCGCCGCCGAGCAGGCGCTGGTGAAGCCCGCCGCCAGCAGCTTGCGCGCGGCGTCCATGGCGAGCAGCGCATGATCCTCCGGCGCGATCTCGCCGAGGGCGGTACCCCGCGCCACGTCGACGAACGAAAGATGCGAGTGTCCCTCGACCATGCCGGGCATCAGGAACCTGCCGCCGGCATCGATGCGTTCGACACCGTCGGCAGCGACCGGCTCGGCGTGCGGAGCCACGGCGGCAATGCGCTCGCCATCGACCAGAACCTTGCCGGCAAACGGCGCGGCTCCGCTGCCGTCCCAGACTCTCGCATTGTCGATCAGCAGCCTCATCGTTCCCCCCATCCTGCCGACGCGACGCGGCCGGCCATCAGCCGCCGGGCACGCTGTCGAGCCACCGGCGCGCCTCGTGCAGTTCGCCGAATATCTTGATCGGACGCTCGGCCGAGGCGAGCGTGGTGAAGAGGCGTGCCCTCGCCACGGCCTCGGGTGTCGCGGCCACGATCGCCAGCGGCCCCATCCTTGCGGTCACGGCATAGGCGCTGATGCGCGCGCCGAGCTGCATGATGTCGTTGTCGCCGAGCGCCACCTCGGCATGACTGAGGTCGAAGATCTTGCGATAGCCCATCGCCTCCTTGACCACGACCTCGTCGAGATAGAGCTCGATATCCTTCAGCGTCAGCGTTTCCTTGGCGATGGCGACGACGAGGCGCGTGGGATGCGAGATAGTGAGATGAATTGGCATGTCGCGGGGCGGATCGGCCGGTCCGACTATGCCGGAATGGAGCGTGGCGCCACAAGTACGACATGGATCGCGTGTGATGGGTGGATGGTGCTGCCGGACAGGATTGAACTGTCGACCTCTCCCTTACCAAGGGAGTGCTCTACCACTGAGCTACGGCAGCGCCGTCGGACGCGGCGCGGGTATGCCACAGGGTTCCCGGGTGTTCAACCGCTGCCGCCCCCCGAAACGGCCGGTCTTGTCCGCTTGCGATGGCGCGCGGCCGGAGCCTACCATTCACTTCAAGCAAGGCGGCGGCACGAACCTGCCGCCGGGAGGAAACCGCATGGACTGGCGCCCGATCTCCGCCGATTCTCACATCACCGAGCCGCCCAATTGCTATCGCGACAACATCGATCCGGCATGGCGTGACCGAGCGCCCCATCTCACCACCCTCGACGGTGTCGGCGACACCTTCGTGGTCGATGGAATGAAGACTCCGATCCCGCTCGGCCTCATCGCCGCCGCAGGGATCGACCCCAAGGATATCCGCATCGGCGGCGCCAAGTGGGAGGACCTGCATCGCGGCGGCTGGGATCCGAAGGTGCGGCTGGCCGACCAGGACCGCGACGGCGTCGGCGCCGAGCTGATCTATCCGACGGTCGGCATGCTGATCTGCAACCATCCCGACTACGACTACAAGAAGGCCTGCTTCGACGCCTACAATCGCTGGCTTCAGGAGTATTGCAGTCATGCGCCGGACCGGCTGATCGGGCTCGGCCAGACGGCGATGCGCTCGGTCAAAGAGGGCATCGCCGACCTCGAGCGCATCAAGGCGATGGGCTTCAAGGGCGTGATGATGCCCGGCAATCCAGGCGAGAAGGACTACGACGACCCGATCTACGATCCGTTCTGGGAAGCGGCGATCGCGCTCGAGATGCCGTTGTCGTTCCACATCCTCACGACGTCGGGCGACAACACGCTGGCAAAGCCGCGCGGGCCGAAGATCAACGGCTTCCTGTCGATCATCCGCGGCTGCCAGGACATCATGGGCATGCTGGTCTATTCCGGCGTGTTCGAGCGGCACCCCGAGCTACGCATCGTCTGCGTCGAGGCCGACGCGGGCTGGGCGCCGCACTTCATGTACCGCATGGATCATGCCTACAAGCGCCATCGCTACTGGATGAAAGGCAAGGAACTGCAGCGCCTGCCGTCGGAGTATTTCCGCGAGAACATATCCCTCACTTTCCAGGACGACTGGACGGCTTTCCTGTTCGCCGACCGCCTGGGGGACCGGCAGCTCATGTGGGCCTCGGACTTCCCGCACTCCGATTCGACCTGGCCGTGGAGTCAGGACGTGATCCGCGAGCAGACGGCTCACCTCACCGACGCGCAAAGAAAGCGCATCCTGCACGACAACGTCGCCGAGCTGTACAAGCTCGCCGCCTGAGGCCGTACGCCGGCGGAGGGCAGCGCGGCCCCGCCCCGGTTGCCTCGTCGCACAAGGACTGTATTTTGACCCGACGGCCCGCGATCGGGAACCGGCGCTGCCTTCGTTTCGTTCGGCGGTACCGCGCCGTCCACTAGCGTCAACAGGTGCGCATGAGCCTCGGCGATCTCTTCACCATCCTGCGCCAGCAGACCGACTGGCTCCATTCCTGGTTGATCGCGGCGGTCGTGCTGTCGCTGGCGGCGCTGCTTGCCCTGGTCCTGCACGGCTGGGCGACGCGCCTGCTGCGCCGACTGACGCGGCAACAGCACGAGTTCCTGCGATCGCTGATTTCGGCGACGATGGGCCTCACGCGCATGGCTGCCGTCATCACGGCGCTGGCGATCGCCATGCCGTTCCTGCCGATCGACCCGGCCGTGCGCGAGACGGTGGCGCACGGGCTCGTCGTGGCGCTGATCGTTCTGCTCGGATGGGCCTCCACCGCCGCCATCGGGCTCGCTTCGGACTTCTACCTGAGGCGCTCCAACTTCGATTCGTCGGGCGATCCGATGGCCCGCAAGCACGTCACGCAGATCAGTGTGCTGCGCCGGACCGCCGCCACCCTGGTCGTCGTCGTCACCGCGGCGGCGGCCCTCATGACTTTCGAATCGGTACGCCAGTACGGTGTCAGCCTGATCGCCTCGGCGGGGGCCGCCGGCCTGATCGTCGGTCTGGCGATGCGGCCGCTGCTCACCAACATGTTTGCCGGCATCCAGATCGCCGTCACTCAGCCGATACGCATTGGCGACGCGGTGATCGTCGAGAACGAATGGGGCTGGATCGAGGAAATCACAGGCACCTACGTCGTCATCAAGATCTGGGACTGGCGACGCATGGTGGTGCCGCTCACCTATTTCCTGGAGAAACCGTTCCAGAACTGGACGCGCCAGAGCACCGACCTGATCGGTGTCGTGATGTTGTGGGTCGACTACACGGTGCCGGTGCCCAGGGTGCGCGCCAAGCTCGAGGAGGTCGCCCGCAGCAGCAGGCTGTGGGACGGTCAGGTCGTCAACCTTCAGGTCGTCGAGACCAGTGATCGCGCCATCCAGTTGCGCGCGCTGGTAAGTGCCCGCACTTCACCCGAGGCTTGGGACCTGCGCTGCGAGGTGCGCGAGAAGCTGATCGGCTGGCTGCAGGAGGAGTATCCCGACGCGCTGCCCCGGCAGCGTGCCGAGCTGCTGGGCGTGCCCGCTGCGGCGCTGCACGGCCATGTCCCGCGCCCCGCCTCATAGAGAGGCGAGGGGATCGGCTCACGGGCGGTCGAGCCAGACGTCCTCGAAGCGGAAGCCGTTGTAGATGCTGTTGACCATGTTCACATAGCCCCTGACGTGGGGCTGTTGGCAGGTCGTCGCGCGGTTCCAGTAGAGCGGCGGGCGGGCGCCGTCGGCCAACAGCCGCACGTCGATCTCGTTGACCAGCTTGCGGCGCTTCGCGGTGTCGGTTTCCCGCGATTGCTGCTCGAACAGCCTCTCGAGGTCCTGGTTACAGTATCCCGTGTAGTTGCGCGCCGAGCCGCAGGCGAAGTTCTCGAACAGATTCTGGTCGGGGTCGTCGATGCCGTTGCCGGTCGCGTTGACGCCGAGCGCGAATTCCTTGCGGCCGAGCCGGTTGAACCACAGCGACGTCTCGACCATTTCGAGCTCGGCGTCGATATGGATGTCGCGGAGCTGCGACTGCAGCAGCTCGGCGGGCTCGCGATAGAGTGGCAGGCCGCGTGTCGAGATCTTGAACTTGAGCCTGTTGTTGGGCCCGTAGCCGAGCCCTTCCATGATGCGGCGCGCTTCGGCGCGGTTCTGCTGCACATCCGGGCCGAAGCCCGGCAGGGTCGCCAAAGTCTCCGGCGGCAGACCCCAGATGCCGTCGATCGGCGGCTGCATGGTGCCGCCGATCTCTGCGGTGCCCTGGGTCAGCGCCTCGACGAAGGCCTTGCGATCGATCGCCAGCAGCAACGCCCGGCGGATCTCCGGCCGGTTGAAGGGCGGCGCGCTGCGATTGACGAGCAGGTTGAGGTTGAGGTTCATCGACGTCGTCTCGCAGATCGCGGTCGGCGCCTCGCGCTTGATCAGCCGCAGGTCCGTCGGCGTCACCTCCCAGGGGAAGGTGAGATCGAAGCGGCCCGCGACGAAGCTCAGGATGGCCGTCGAGGGCGTGTTGACGACGGTGAATTCGATGCTGTCGAGGTAAGGGCGGCCCCGGCGCCAGTAGTCGCCGTTGCGGACCACGCGCACGTACTGGAATTCGTTGAAGATCGCCAGCTTGAACGGGCCGGTGCCGATCGGGCGGCTGCGCATCTGCGTCGGCGAGACGTGGCAGGGATACATCGGCGAATAGCCCGAGGCGAGCATGGCGAGGATCGAGGGCTGCGGCCGAATGAGGTGCAGCGTCACCTCGTAGTCGTCCTTCATGCTGACGTGACTGAGGTTGTCGTACCACGAGCGACGTGGATTGCGGCGTAGCCGCTGCGGCGCCTTGTCGGTCAGCAGGTCGAAGGTGCAGAGCACGTCCTTGGCCGTGAACGGCCGGCCGTCGTGCCACTTCACGTCCTCGCGCAGCTTGAAGGTGAGCTCAGTCATGGCCGGGCTCCACCGCCATTCGGTGGCCAGCTCGGACCGGATCGTCTGCGCGCTGTTCTGCGCCTCGTGCTGGTCGTAGATGACCAGGTTGTTGAAGAGCGGCATGAACGGCACGACCGTCGAGATCGTGGCCTCCTCGTGGATCGACGCGCTCGGCGGGTTCTCGCGATGATACACGCGCAGCACGCCGCCGTTCTTCTGCGCGAGTGCCTCGGCGTTTGCACACAAAAGGGCGGCCAAGATGCCGCCCAGACCAATCATCAGCCGCATGCTGCCCCTTGAACTCCATCGCGCCCGCGGCACCGGGCGTGCTTCCGTCACCTATACTACACGTTCGGCCCGACAGCGGCGAGCCGCATGTACAATGGAGACAAACGGAACGAAAGCGGACGATTCCGGCCCGTCGAGCTTAACCTTGATCGAGAAAGCTGCGCAGCATGCGCGACCGGCTGGGGTGCTTCAGTTTGCGCAGCGCCTTGGCCTCGATCTGGCGGATGCGCTCGCGTGTCACCGAGAACTGCTGGCCGACCTCCTCCAGCGTGTGGTCGGTGTTCATGCCGATGCCGAAGCGCATGCGCAGCACGCGCTCCTCGCGCGGCGTAAGGGTGGCCAGCACGCGGGTCGTGCTTTCGCGCAGATTGCCCTGGATCGCCGCCTCGAGCGGGATCACCGCATTCTTGTCCTCGATGAAGTCGCCGAGGTGCGAATCCTCTTCGTCGCCGATCGGCGTCTCGAGGCTGATCGGCTCCTTGGCGATCTTGAGCACCTTGCGCACCTTCTCGAGCGGCATGCCGAGCTTCTCGGCGAGCTCCTCGGGTTGCGGCTCGCGGCCGATCTCGTGCAGCATCTGGCGGCTGGTGCGGACCAGTTTGTTGATCGTCTCGATCATGTGCACCGGGATGCGGATGGTGCGCGCCTGGTCGGCGATCGAGCGGGTGATCGCCTGCCGGATCCACCACGTCGCGTAGGTCGAGAACTTGTATCCGCGGCGGTACTCGAACTTGTCGACCGCCTTCATCAGGCCGATGTTGCCCTCCTGGATCAGGTCGAGGAACTGCAGGCCGCGGTTGGTGTATTTCTTGGCGATCGAAATGACCAGGCGAAGGTTGGCCTCGATCATCTCCTTTTTCGCCCGCATCATCTCGCGCTCGCCGTCCTGCACGGTCTTCACCATGCGGCGATACTCGAAGATGGGAGCGCCCGCGTGGTCGGAGATCACCTTGATCTCCTCGCGGATCTTCTCGACGTCGCTCGCCCTCCTCTTGGCGAAGTCTTTCCAGCCCTTGCCTGGCAGCTTGCCGACCTTTTCGAGCCAGTTCGGGTCGATCTCGTGGTTGAGATAGTTGTCGAGGAAGTCCTGGCGCGGGATGCGGAAGCCCTCGGCCAGCCGCAGCAGCTTGCCCTCGAGCATCATCAGCTTGCGGTTGAGGTCGTAGAGCGCGAGCTTGAGCTGCTCGATGCGGTTGGCGTTGATGTGCACCGTGCGCACAAGATCGACGATCTTCTTGCGATGCTTCTCGTAGCTCTTTTCGAATTCGGCGCTTGGCTTCTGGCCGCGGCTGAGCGTCGACAGGCGGCGATTCTGCACCTTCGACATCTCGGCATAGACTTTGGCGATGCGCGTCAGCGTGCGCAGCACCTCGGGCTTGAGCTTCTCCTCGAGCGCCGACAGCGACAGCGCATTCTCGTCGTCTTCCTCAACCCCGGCTTCGCCGCCTTCGGTCGCCTCGCCGTTGGCGTTGGCGGCCTGCGGCGCCGACCGCACCATCGGCTGCGGCCGCACCATCGGCTTGGGCATCGCCGGACGCGGCATGGCAGGCGCCGGTGGCGTCTCGGCCGACTTGGCCTCGCCGGGCACGCCGCCCTGCGTCGCCTCGAGGTCGATGACGTCGCGTAGCAGTATGCGGCCTTCGTTGATCGCGTCGCGCCACATCATCAGCGCCGTGATCGTCATCGGGCTTTCGCAGATACCGCCGATCATCTTGTCCTGGCCGGCCTCGATGCGCTTGGCGATCTCGATCTCACCCTCGCGGGACAGCAACTCGACCGAGCCCATCTCGCGCAGGTACATGCGCACGGGATCGTCGGTGCGGCCGAGTTCCTCGTCCTCGCCGGTGGCCTCCGCGGCAACCACCGCGGTCTTGGCGGGCTCGGCGGGCGCAGTCGTCGTGGTGTCTTCCGGCTCCTCGGCCTCCACCACGTTGACGCCGGCCTCGGACAGCATCGCCATGGTGTCCTCGATCTGCTCGGAGGACACCTCGTCGGGCGGCAGCGCCGCGTTCAGCTCGTCGTACGTGACATAGCCACGCTCTTTGCCCTTCTGGACGAGCTTCTTGAGTTCGGCCCCGAGGGTGTCGAGGAGCGGAGCGTCGGGACCCTCGTCGCGGGCTTCGGTGGCTTCGGGCTGGACTACGGTAGCGGTCTTGGTCGCCATTACTCTTCCTTGGGGATGCGACAATACGGATCTGCCGGCCAATTGGCCGTATTCATGGCTGCTAGAAGGGGCTGGCGGGTGGGCGGACCCGCAAAACTACCCTTTCTACTATATGGGAACTAAGTTCAAGCCGCGATAGCTCCCTGCACAATAAATAGGCCTGCGACTCAATCGGTTGCAGCGTCGAGGCTCTCCCGCCGCATTCGGTCGCTGATGGCCCTGAACCACTGCAAGTTTTCCTCGCTCATGTCCTGGGCCAGCGCCTCCTGGGCCCGCCGCAGTTCATCGAGGTTATCGGCCCGCTGGGCGAGTTGGCGGGCGGTCCGACGCCATTGCCCGACCCAGCCGTCCACCGAACTCGGTTCGTCGCGGAAGACTTTCCGGGCCTTGGCCTGGGCCGCCGCGGCGACCCGCGAGAGGCCGCAACGCTCCAGATGCTCCGCCACCAGCCCGGCTTCAAGGGGTGCGTCACCGAGTGCCTCTTGGGCCGCCGGGTCGATCCCCTCGGGGACCACGGCCAAGGCATCGAGCAGAGCCTGCCGCAGCCGTTCGAGTTCGGGGGCGGGCATTGCCGGCAGATGGGCGAGATCCTCGTTCAACACGTGCAGCAGGGCGGGCCTGAGGACGAGGGCGCCGAGCAGCGCCCGCTCGAGTGGGGCGTCGCCGTTCAGTTCGGCCTCGCCCTGCCGGGCGGCGAAGCCCGGGGCGAACGGCGCACGCGGACCAGCGGGCTGTCCGGGGCCGCGACGGAGGGCCGGCTGCCAGACGCGCTCCGGGAGCTTCAACCTGGCGACCCGGCTGCGCATGTCGTTCGAGTAGTAGTCGCGCACCTCGGGGTCGGCGATGGTGGCGACGCGCCGGCGCAGGGCTTGCTGGATGTTCGCGCGTCGTTCGGGAGTGTCGGAGTGCTTGCCCTCGGTTTCCAGTTCCCAGACCAAGTCGGCCAACGGACGGGCGAGCTTCAGCACCCCGTCGATGGCCGCCTTGCCCCTGCCGCGGATCAGGCTGTCGGGGTCCTCGCCGGGTGGCAAGGCGAGAAAGCGCAGGCTCTTGCCGGGTCGCAGCAGCGGCAGGGCACGCTCGGCGGCGCGCGCTGCCGCCCGCCGCCCGGCATTGTCGCCATCGAAGCTGAGATAGGGCTCGTCGGCGAGCTTCCAGAGTTCGGCGAGCTGGCCTTCGGTGAGGGCGGTGCCCAAGGGCGCGACGGCGCCGGTGTATCCCGCGACATGCAGCGCGATCACGTCCATGTAGCCTTCGGCGACGATGACCGGCTGGTCTTTTGTCGCGGCGAGCCGCGCCCGGTCGAGGCAATAGAGATTGGCGCCCTTGTGAAAGAGCGGCGTCTCCGGCGAGTTGAGGTACTTGGGTTCGCCGGGGCCGATCACGCGGCCGCCGAAGGCGATCACCCGGCCGCGCCGGTCGGCGATCGGGAAGATCACGCGACCACGGAAGCGATCGTAGGGCTCGCGGCGATTGCCCAGCTCGGCCTCCGGCTGGATCGCGAGCCCCGCTTCGACGACCTTGTCGATGGGCACGCCTTCCTGCCTGAGCGCAGCAATGACGCCGTCGCGCGAGTCGGGCGCGAAGCCGAGGCGAAACTCGTCGATGGTCGATTCCTCGAGGCCGCGGCCGCGCAGATAGTCGAGGCCGTGGCGACCGACCGGCAGGCGCAGCTGCTTCTGGAACCAGCGCGCCGCCAGTTCGACGACCTGCTGCAAGGTCGAGGCGCGCTCGGCACGCTCGCGCTCCTGGGGCGTGGCGCGCGGCACCGGCAGGTTGACCTCGCGCGCGAGCTTCTCGACCGATTCGGGAAACGACAATCCCTCGGTCTTCATGACGAAACCCACGGCGTCGCCGTGCGCACCGCAGCCGAAGCAATGGAAGAAGCCCTTCTTGTCGTTGACCGTGAAGGACGGCGTCTTCTCGTTGTGGAACGGGCAGAGACCGGCGTATTCGGAACCCGACCGACGCTTGAGGGCGACCTTCCGTGCGATGATGTCGGACAGGCTCAGTCTGGCACGCAATTCGTCGAGGAAGCCCGGGGGGAAGGCCATGCTCTAAGATGGGCGTGTCAGCGGCACCGCGCCAGTGGATGGCGCGGGATAGCGGGGAAGATCAGCCGCTGAGCGCCTTCTTCACCGCGGCCGACGCCTTGGCGAAATCCATCTGGCCGGCATACTTGGCCTTCAGGGCCGCCATGACGCCGCCCATGTCCTTGACCGACTTGGCACCCGCTGCAGTCACGGCCTCGCGCACAGCCGCCTCGATCTCGGCCTCGCCCATCTGCTTGGGGAGAAAGCGCTCGATGACGGCGATCTCGGCCTTCTCCTTGTCGGCCAGGTCGGCGCGGCCACCCTTTTCGTAGAGCGCGATCGATTCGTTGCGCTGCTTGATCATGCCCTGGAGCATGGCGAGGATGCGATCGTCGGCGACGCCCGCTCGATTGGCTTCGGTGCGGGCGGCGATGTCGACTTCCTTGAGCTTGGCGAGGATCAGGCGCACGGCGCCGACCGCCGCCATGTCGCGGGCACGCATCGCCTCCTTCAGCGCCTCGTTCAGCTTGTCGCGCAGCATGATTTCATCCCATCGGCAGAAGGGCGGGAAACTAATCGCCCGCGGCGTGATTGGCAAAACAAATAAGCTATTGAAATACCTTAGGATTTACCCACCGGCCGTGCCTTGACCCTCATTTGGCGCGCGGGTACAAACCGCGCGGCTCGCGGCACCCCAGCCGGCGGGTCAAATGGGATACATCGGATGACCTCAATCAAGACCGCCGGCGCGAACGACGCCGCGCCGCGTTGGGCCACGGCCGCGCTGGTGCTGGCCGATGGCGCGGTCTTCTGGGGCAAGGGCGTCGGCGCCGCGCGCCACGCGGTGGGCGAGGTCTGCTTCAACACCTCGATGACCGGCTACCAGGAGATCATCACCGACCCCTCCTATGCCGGGCAGATCATCACCTTCACCTTCCCGCACATCGGCAACGTCGGCACCAATGCCGAGGACATCGAGAGCATCAACCCCGCGGCGCGCGGCGTCGTGCTGCGCGGCGACATCACGGAGCCCGCCAACTGGCGCGCCGCCAAGCCGCTCGACGACTGGCTGAAGAGCCACGACCTTCCCGGCGTGTGCGGCGTCGACACGCGCGAGATCACCCGCCGCGTGCGCGACAACGGCCCGCCCAATGGCGTGGTCGTGCATTCGCCGGATGGCACGTTCGACATTCCCGCGCTGCGCGAGATGGCTGCCGACTGGCCCGGCCTCGAGGGCATGGATCTCGCCATCGAGGTCAGCACCAAGCAAAGCTACCAGTGGGACGAGACGGCGTGGGCGCTGGGCAAGGGCTATGGCAAGCTCGACAAGCCGCGCTATCACGTCGTCGCGGTCGACTACGGCGCCAAGCGCAACATCCTGCGCTGCCTCGCCAACACGGGCTGCAAGGTGACGGTCGTTCCGGCGACGGCGACGGCGGACGATATCCTGCGCCACAAGCCCGACGGCGTGTTCCTGTCCAACGGTCCGGGCGATCCGGCGGCGACGGTGAACTACACCGTGCCGGCGATCAAGGGCGTGCTCGACAGGGGGGTGCCGCTGTTCGGCATCTGCCTCGGCCATCAGTTGCTGGCGCTGACGCTCGGCGGCAAGACGAAGAAAATGGATCGCGGACATCGCGGTGCCAACCAGCCGGTCAAGGACCTGACCACCGGCAAGGTCGAGATCACCTCGCAGAACCACGGCTTCTGCGTCATGCCCGAGACGTTGCCGGAAAACGTCGAGGTCACCCACGTCTCGCTGTTCGACGGCTCCAACGAGGGGCTGCGGTGCAAGGATATCCCGGCTTTCTCGGTGCAGTACCATCCCGAGGCATCGCCCGGCCCGACCGACAGCCACTACCTGTTCGATCGCTTCGTCGAGATGATCGAGAAGAACAAGAAGGGCAAGTAGCGCCGCAATGCCCAAGCGCACCGACATCAAGAGCATCCTCGTGATCGGCGCCGGCCCGATCGTCATCGGCCAGGCCTGCGAGTTCGACTATTCGGGCGTGCAGGCCTGCAAGGCGCTGAAGGACGAGGGCTATCGCGTCATCCTGGTGAATTCCAACCCGGCCACGATCATGACCGATCCCGGCCTGGCCGACGCCACCTATGTCGAGCCGATCACGCCCGACATGGTGGCGCGCATCATCGAGAAGGAGAAGCCCGACGCCATCCTGCCGACCATGGGCGGGCAGACCGCGCTCAACACGGCGATGGCGCTGCATCGCGACGGCCGCCTCAAGAAATTCGGCGTCGAGCTGATCGGCGCCAACGCCGAGGCGATCGACAAGGCAGAGGACCGCCTGCTGTTCCGCGACGCCATGACCCGGATCGGCCTCGAGTCGCCCAAGAGCGAGGTCGTGCACAATCGCGAGGAGGCGGCACGGGCGCTCGACCATGTCGGCCTGCCGGCGATCATCCGCCCGTCTTTCACCTTGGGCGGCACCGGCGGCGGCATCGCCTACAATCGCGACGAATTCTTCGAGATCGTGCAGGGCGGTCTCGATGCCTCGCCGGTCGGCGAGGTGCTGGTCGAGGAGTCCGTGCTCGGCTGGAAGGAATACGAGATGGAGGTCGTGCGCGACCGCCACGACAACTGCATCATCGTCTGCTCGATCGAGAACGTCGATCCGATGGGCATCCATACCGGCGATTCGGTCACGGTGGCGCCGGCGCTGACGCTCACCGACAAAGAATACCAGATCATGCGCAACGCCTCGATCGCGTGCCTGCGCGAGATCGGCGTCGACACCGGCGGGTCGAACGTGCAGTTCGCGGTCGACCCGGCGACCGGCCGCATGGTGGTGATCGAGATGAACCCGCGGGTCTCGCGCTCCTCGGCGCTGGCATCGAAAGCGACCGGCTTTCCGATCGCCAAGGTCGCGGCGCGGCTGGCCGTCGGCTACACGCTCGACGAGCTGCTGAACGACATCACCGGCACGACGCCCGTCTCATTCGAGCCGACCATCGACTACGTCGTCACCAAGATGCCGCGCTTCGCCTTCGAGAAGTTCCCGGGAGCGGAGGCGCTGCTCACCACCTCGATGAAGAGCGTGGGCGAGGCGATGTCGATCGGCCGCACTTTCCAGGAATCGCTGCAGAAGGCGCTGCGTTCGATGGAGACGGGGCTGACCGGCCTCAACGAGATCGAGATCAAGGGCGCGCCCGACAAGGCCGCGCTGGTCGCCGCGCTGGCGCGACCGACGCCCGACCGCATCCTGGTGATCGCGCAGGCGTTCCGCCACGGTCTCTCGGTCGAGGAGATCGCGCATGCCTCCAAGTACGAGCCATGGTTCCTGCGCCAGATCGAGGAGCTGGTCGAGGTCGAAGTGCGACTCAAGGCCGACGGCCTGCCGAAGGACGCGAAGGCCATGCTGGAGCTCAAGAAGAAGGGCTTTTCCGACGAGCGGCTGGGCGAACTCACGGGGCATGGCGCGGGCGAGATCGCCCGGCGTCGCCGCGCGCTCGGCGTGCGGCCGGTGTTCAAGCGCATCGATACCTGCGCCGGCGAGTTCGCCTCGCGCACGCCCTATCTCTATTCGGCCTACGAGGGCGACGGCGCGCGGCCGGCCGAGTGCGAATCCCAGCCGACCGACAAGCGCAAGATCATCATCCTGGGTGGCGGTCCCAACCGCATCGGCCAGGGCATCGAGTTCGACTATTGTTGCGTGCACGCGGTCTACGCCCTGCGCGAGGCGGGCTACGAGACCATCATGGTCAACTGCAATCCGGAGACGGTCTCGACCGACTACGACACCGCCGACCGCCTCTACTTCGAGCCGCTGACCGCGGAGGACGTGATCGAGCTGGTCGACGTCGAGCGCCGCAACGGCGAGCTGCTCGGCCTGATCGTGCAGTTCGGCGGCCAGACTCCCCTCAAGCTCGCCAAGCCGCTCGAGGCCGCGGGCATCCCGATCCTCGGCACGTCGCCCGACGCCATCGATCTGGCCGAGGATCGCGACCGCTTCCAGAAGCTGATCCAGAAGCTCAAGCTGCGTCAGCCCGACAACGGCACGGCAACGTCGCAGGAGCAGGCCGTCGCCGTCGCCGAGAAGATCGGCTATCCGGTGGTGATCCGGCCGTCGTACGTGCTCGGCGGGCGCGCGATGCAGATCGTCTACGACCGCGACGGGCTGGAGCGCTACATGCGCGACGCCGTCAAGGTCTCGGGCGCCAATCCGGTGCTGGTCGATTCCTACCTGCGCGATGCCATCGAGGTCGACGTCGACGCGCTGGCGGACAAGGACGGCAACGTCTTCGTCGCCGGCATCATGGAGCACATCGAGGAGGCGGGGATCCATTCCGGCGATTCGGCGTGCTCCCTGCCGCCCTATTCGCTGTCGAAGAAGATCATCGCCGAGATCGAGCGCCAGACCGAGGCCATGGCCAAGGCGCTCGAAGTCGTCGGCCTGATGAACGTGCAGTATGCCGTGAAGAACGACGCGGTCTATGTCCTCGAGGTCAATCCGCGCGCCAGCCGCACAGTGCCCTTCGTCGCCAAGGCAACCGGGCGGGCGATCGCCAAGTACGCCGCGCGCCTGATGGTCGGTGAGCCGCTCAAGGCAATGGATATTCGCAAGTCAAGCGTCAAGCACGTCGCCGTCAAGGAAGCGGTATTCCCCTTCGCGCGCTTCCCCGGCGTCGACGTCATCCTGGGGCCGGAGATGCGCTCGACGGGCGAGGTCATGGGCCTCGACTCGAACTTCGGCCGCGCCTTCGCCAAGTCACAGCTCGGCTCGGGTGCCAAGGTGCCGGTCGAGGGCACCGTCTTCGTCTCGGTGAAGGACCAGGACAAGGCCGCCATGGTGAAGCCGGTCAAGCGCCTCCTGGAACTCGGTTTCAAGGTGGTCGCGACCGGCGGCACCGCCGACTATCTCGCGCGGCACGGCATCGAGGCGCAGCGCGTGAACAAGGTGCTCGAGGGCCGTCCACACATCGTCGATCTGATGAAGGACGGCAAGGTGCAGCTGATGTTCAACACCGTCGACGGCGCCAGCGCGCTGACCGACAGCTTCACGCTGCGTCGCACCGCGCTGATGCACAAGATCGCCTATTACACCACCGTTGCCGGCGCCAAGGCGTCGGTCGAGGGCATCGCCGCGCTGCATGACGGCGCCCTGGACGTGGCGCCGCTGCAATCCTACTTCAAAGGCGCATTCTAGCCCTTGTCCCCCGCAACCGCCGCCTCGTGCCGGCATTGAGGCGCGTTGCGTGTTGACGAGTTGCACTTCATTGAGGACGATCCCGCCATGGAAAAGGTGCCGATGACGGCCGAAGGGCTCAGGAGGCTCGCGGACGAACTGAAGCAGCTCAAGAGCGTCGAGCGCCCCGCCATCATCAAGGCGATTGCGGCGGCGCGCGAGCATGGCGATTTGTCGGAGAACGCCGAGTACACATCGGCCCGCGAACGGCAGGGTTTCATCGAGGGGCGCATCGCCGAGGTCGAAGACATCATCTCGCGCGCCGAGGTGATCGATTTCAGCAAGCTCTCGGGCAAGGTGGTGAAATTCGGCGCGACCGTGAAGCTCGCCGACGAGGACACGGACGAGAAGGTGAAGTACCAGATCGTCGGCCCCTACGAGGCCGACCTGGCCAAGGGCCGCATCTCGGTGACGTCACCGATCGGCCGCGCCCTCATCGGCAAGACCGTCGGCGACACCGTCGAGGTGCAGACGCCGCGCGGCGCGCGCTCCTACGAGGTCGTGGGCGTCCAGTTCAAATAGGCATCGCGGCCGGCGCCGCGGACCGCGCCCGGGGTCAAGTCGGCGCAGCTGCCGTCATCTGGGCGCGAATGCGGCGTATGGCCGTGGTCTTCATGATCGTATATTGGACCAGGAACAGGCCGACCTTGCTGGCGATCGCCCAGGTCGACTTCACCGCCGCCCACGCGGTGGGGTCGAGGGCGAGGGCGAGCCCCAAGTTGAGCACGGCCGAGAAGAACATCAGGCCCGCCCAGACATAGCCGAACCGGATGGCGAGATCCGGCACCGTCTGCTGGGCGACGGGCGGGATGTAGCGCACCATCCAGCCGCGCCTCAGCATGACGAGGCCGACGACGACGTAGATCACGGTCGGCTTCAGCATCACGAACAGGGGATCGTCGGTGACGAACGTCGCCGCGCCCGAGGCGAGAATGATGACCAGGCTCAGCCATTGCAGCGCCTCGACCGGCTGCTTGTGGAACAGCTGCCAGCCGATCTGGGCAAGCCCGAGCGCCATGCCGAGGCCGACGGCAAGGAACAGATCGTCGGTCAAGACGTAGGCGGCGAGGAACACCAGCGTCGACGCCATGTCGAGCAGGAGCACCTTGGAGGCCTGGAAAAGGTTCTTCATCGCGGCGCCCCCGCCCGTTGCAGCGCGTCAGACGACGACCTTGACGTAGGTGTCCTTGAGAACGATCAGCCCGCGCCGGAAGGTGTAGAGGTCGCAGCCCAGCCAGGATTGCTTCTCGCCCGAGCGCAGCGTCGCCGTGCGATGCCATTCCGTGACGGCCCGGTTGCCGCAAATGAATTCGTTCGTATGGCGCCACTTGACGTCGCCGGTCGACGCGAAGAGGGGCTCGAAATAGCTTCGGATCGCCGCCTTGCCCTTGAAGCTCTCGCCCCAGTGGTGCGGCCCGCGGGCGTTGCGGAACTCGCCGTCGTCGGCGAAGGAATTGACGATGCCGTCGACATCGCGGCGGGCAAAGGCATCGGCGATCTCGTGCAGCCGCTCGAGCGTCACGTCGGGAGACGAAAGGCCATCCATCGCGTCACTCCGTGGAAATGGGCACGCCGGGTTCGTGCTTGGCGGTGCGGAATACCATCATCGACTTCACGTGGCTTACGTTGGGCGCCGAAGTGAGCCGCGTCGTCAGGAACTTCTGATACTCGTCCCAGGTCTCGGCGACGATCTTGAGCAGGAAATCGGCCTCGCCGGCCAGCATGTGGCATTCGCGCACCTCGGCCCAGCCGGAGATCAGTTCCTCGAAGGCCTTGAGATCGGTCTCGGCCTGGCTGTTGAGCCCGACCAACGCGAATACCGAGACGCTGTAGCCCAGTGCTTCGGGGCTGAGGTCGGCGTGGTAGCCCTTGATGATGCCCTGTCGCTCCAGCGCGCGGACCCGGCGCAGGCAGGGCGGCGCCGATATCCCGGCACGCTCGGCCAGATCGACGTTGGTCATTCGGCCGTTCGATTGCAGATCGTTCAGGATGCGCCGATCGATTCGATCGAGTTTTGCGCGCGCCATTGGGTTTCCTCCATTGGTCGCGGTCTATGCCAGAATCATGCCACGCGCGCAATAAAGTTGCGAGAAAATGGCAATCATCCGTGCACAATTGCGCAAAAAACGGAGAACTCCCGTGCATCGAAAGGGAGGTTTGCATATATGAGAAGAGATATGCGCGAAGCGGGATGCGGATAAGTCATGGCAGCAACACATCGCAGCAAGGTGATGATTCTGGGTTCCGGACCGGCCGGCTATACGGCCGCGATCTATGCCGCCCGGGCAAGTCTCAAGCCGATGCTGGTGCAAGGCATTCAGCCCGGCGGACAGCTCACCATCACCACCGACGTCGAGAATTATCCGGGCTTTGCCGACGTCATCCAGGGCCCCTGGCTGATGGAGCAGATGCAGAAGCAGGCCGAGCATGTCGGCACGCAGCTGTTCTTCGACACGATCGTCGATGTCGACCTGAGCCATCGGCCGTTCGTGTGCGTGGGCGATTCCGGAGACCGATACGAGGCCGATGCGCTGATCGTGGCGACCGGTGCCACCGCCAAATGGCTCGGCCTGCCGAGCGAGGAAAGCTTCCGAGGTGGCGGCGTTTCGGCCTGCGCGACGTGCGACGGCTTCTTCTTTCGTGGCAAGGAAGTGGTGGTCGTGGGCGGCGGCAACACCGCCGTCGAAGAAGCGCTCTACCTCACGCACCATGCCTCCAAGGTGACGGTCGTGCATCGGCGCGATTCGTTTCGCGCCGAAAAGATCCTCCAGGAGCGGCTGTTCAGGAACCCGAAGGTGATCGTGCTCTGGGACCATACGGTCCAGGAGATCGTCGGCGAGGCCAAGCCGGCGCCGCTCGTGAAGGGCGTACGCGTGCGCAACGTCAAGACCGGCGCCGAGCGCGAACTGGCGACCGACGGCGTGTTCATCGCCATCGGCCACTCGCCCAACACCGAGCTGTTCAAGGGCAAGCTCGCCATGGACGGCGAGGGCTATCTGATCACCCGGCCCGATTCGACGGCGACCGACGTGGCCGGTGTCTATGCGGCGGGCGACGTGCAGGACAAGATCTTCCGACAGGCCGTGACTGCGGCGGGCACCGGTTGCATGGCCGCGCTCGAAGCCGAGAAGTGGCTCGCCCTCCAGGACACGCGCGTCGCGCAGGCCGCCGATTGATGATGGATTGGGACAAGCTGCGGATCTTCCAGGCCGTCGCCGACGCCGGCAGCTTCACCCATGCCGGCGAGGTGCTGAAGCTCAGCCAGTCGGCGATCTCACGCCAGATCGGCGCACTCGAGGAACAGCTCGGAGTCATGCTGTTCCACCGCCATGCCCGCGGCCTGATCCTCACCGAGCAGGGCGAGTTGCTGTATCGGACCGCGCGCGACATGTCGACGAGGGTCCACACCGCCGAAGCCTTGCTGCGCGCCAATCAGGACAAGCCGGCGGGGCGCCTGAAGGTGACGACCACCATCGGCTTCGGCTCGACCTGGCTCACCGCCCAGATGCACGAGTTCATCCAGACCTACCCCGAGATCGACGTCAGTCTCGTGCTGTCCGACAACGAACTTGACCTCGGCATGCGCGAGGCCGATGTCGCCATCCGGATGGTGATGCCGCGTCAGCCGGGCCTGGTGCAGCGCCACCTGCTGACCGTGCGCAGCCACGTCTATGCGTCCCACACCTACATCCAGAAGTATGGACGGCCCCGCAACGTCGCCGAACTCGAGCAGCATCGCCTGATCATCTTCGGCGAGGACGCGCGCGCGCCCGTGCAGGATGTCAACTGGCTGCTGCACGAGGGCAATCCCGACGAAAATCCGCGCCAGGTTGTGCTGCGTGTCAACAACACCTACGGAATCTTCCGCGCCGTGGAGACCGGCCTGGGGATCGCCTCTCTGCCCGACTATCTGGCCCGCGAATCGACCAAGCTCGAGATGGTCCTGCCGGAGGTCAATGTCCGCACGACCGATGTGTATTTCACCTACCCGGAGGAATTGCGGCACTCCAAGCGGATCGCCGTGTTTCGCGATTTCCTGCTGCGCAAAGTGGCCGAGACACGTTTTTAGGGGCTATGATCTGCAGTATTGCATAGACACGGCAAGGCATGCGCTGGTCGCATGTCAGTGTTCCAACATCGTGCCTAACAATTCGGCGTGCGCGGACTATTTTGGCTTCAGGTCTTCGACACGAGCGGTTTGCACTGATCGCGTTCGAAACTCGGGATCCTCGTGATCCCACGTCTCCCAGACGTGAAGCCTCCCTGTTTGACTCGCCGGGCCGCAAGGCCCGGCGTTTTTTCGTGTGGCGATGTGCCGCTGACGTTGGCTGCCCGCCAATTGATATCCCTGACCGGCCAGCCCATGTTCGATTCAGTTCGACTGCCGATGTTCTCCCAAATCCGCCATGCGATCCTCCCCTTGGCTCTGCGCAACCTCAAGCGCCGGGGCGATCTGGAGCGCACGGGACTTCTCATCGAGTCGCTGTCGCGCCACTGGCGGGACACGGTGCCATTGGAACTGTTGATCGTTGCGCCGTCGCGCGACGTGCCGCTCCTGCGAACAAGCCTGCCCCGCCACCCGGGCATCGAGGTCTCGGTAAGGTCGGAGAGCGAGTTCTTCCCGCCCCTCAGCCGATTCTACATGATGACCGGCTGGTACCGGCAGCAGATGGTGAAGCTGCAGGTCCCGGTCATGCTCGGCTTCGGCGGCTATCTCACCCTCGACTCTGACGTCTGCTGCGTCGGCGATTTCGACGCCACCACGTTCGTCGCCGACGGCAAGGCATTGTCGCGTTGGGAGCCCAAGCGATATCACGACTGGTGGCGCCAGGCCGCGGACATCGTCGGCACGGGCTTCGACATCAAGGCGCATGGATTGTCGGTGACCCCGAACATCCTGCACGGCGATCTTGCGCGCCAAACCCTTGAGTTCTTCCGGCGCGGCCCGATCGACCCCATGTCGACGCTCGGCCTGTGGATCCTGCGCAAGATCGGCAACATCGCCTGGACGGAGTACTCGCTCTACACCTGTGTGGGCGAGCTCAAGGGCAACCTGCTCGACTATCACGTCCATTGGGATCCCTGTTACTTCCAGGACATCCAGCTCTTCTCCGAACATGCGTCGGTGTGGGGCGCCGACGATTTCGAGCGCCTGGTGAACCAGCAAGGCGGCGGCAATCCGCGCGGCAAGTTCATCATCGTGCAAAGCCACGCCCGCATCCCGCTCGAGCGCGTGCGCGACTACTGCCTGAGCTTCGCCTCCTAGACCTTGCCGTCGTGCTCGCCGATCTTCGGCGCCTTGTCGGGACCGCCGGCGCGCTCGCCGTCTATGCTGAGGGGCAGGGCGTGGAACAAGCCGGCGGACTCTCCGTAGGGACGCGCGAACATGCCGAGCGCGGCCACCTGCGCCAGCTCGAGCACCTGCGGCACCGAATTCAGCGGCCCGTTGGGCACGCCCAGCGCGTCGAGCCTGGCCGACCAGTGGGCACGGCTCTCCTTGCGCATGATGTGGCCGATCATGCCGAGCAGTTCGGCGCGATGCTTCATGCGATCGACGTTGGTCCTGAAGCGCGGTTCGTCCGGCCATTCCGGATGGCCGAGTACTTCGGCGAACTTGCGCCACAGCCGGTCGTTGCCGGGGCAGATCATCAGTGGCCCGTCGCTGCAGTCGAACGCCTGGTAGGGGGTGAGCGAAGGGTGGCCAGTACCCTGACGCGGCGCCATCCTGCCGGTCACCGAGTAGGAGGCGACGTGGTTCGAGGCCCACATCAGGCCCGACTCGAAGAGCGAGGTGTTGACCAGGCCTCCCTTGCCCGTGGCGTGGCGTCGCGCGAGGGCGGCGAGTACGCCGATCGCCGTCCACATCCCGGTCGACAGGTCGATGATGGAGACGCCGATGCGCGCCTCCGGCCCCGATGGATCGCCATTGAGCGAGATCAGCCCCGCCACGGCCTGGATGATCGGCTCGTAGCCGGGCCGCTCCTTCCAGGGGCCGACATGGCCGAAGGCGCCGAGGTCGGCATAGATCAGACGCGGGAACCGCGCGGTGAGCGCGGCTCCGTCGATGCCGAACTTGGCCGGCACGTCGGCGCGCAGATTGTGGACAAAGATGTCGGCCTCGCCGATCCGTTCGACCAGCCGGGCGCGCTGACCTGGATCGGCGAGATCGCAGGTGATCGACTTCTTGCCGCGATTGAGGGCGATGAAGCCCACGGCATCGCCCTCGACGAAGGGCGGTCCCCATCTGCGGGCGTCGTCCCCCTCCGGCCGCTCGACCTTGACGACGTCGGCGCCGAGAAACGCCAGGATCTGGCCGCAGTAGGGGCCGGCGAGATTCTGCCCGAACTCGACGACCTTGACGCCTTCGAGGGGGCGCGCGTTCATCGCAGGTTGCTTCCGAGGATCTCGCGCGCGATCACCATCCGCTGTACTTCGCTCGGGCCCTCGCCGACGCGGCGGATGCGCATCTCGCGGTACCAGCGTTCGAGCGGCAGGTCCTTGGTCATGCCCATGCCGCCGTGGATCTGCATGGCGCGGTCAACGACCCGCCCGCCGCCTTCCGAGGCCGTCAGCTTGGCGATCGCCGCCTCGGTGCGGAAGGGCAGCCCGCGGCGCGCCTTCTCGGCGGCCTCCAGAGTGAAGTGCCTGGCCGTGCGGATGTCGATTTCGTTGTCGACCAGCATCCATTGCACGGCCTGGCGATTGGCGAGCTTCTCGCCGAAGGTGGAACGCATCTTGGCCCACTCGACAGCCATCTCGTGCGCGGCGATGGCGACGCCGATGCAGCCGGCGGCATAGGGAATGCGCTGGCGCGTCAACCGGTCGTTGGCGACCGCGAAGCCCTTGTTGACCTCGCCCAGCACCTGGTGGTCCGACACCCAGCAATCCTTGAACTCGAGCTCGGTGGCGTAGTGGGAGGAGCGCAGCGTGTGCACGACGCGCCGCACGTGGAAGCCTGGTGTGTCGCTGTCGACGATGAAGCAGGTGATGCCGCCGCGACCCTTGGAGGCGTCGGTGCGGGCGAAGACGATGCCGTACTGGGCACGATCGGCGTTGGAGATGAATATCTTGGCACCGTTCAGCACCCAGCCGTTGTCCCTGCGCTCCGCCCTGGTCTGGATGGCGCGCGCCGGGTCGCTGCCGCCCGACGGCTCGGTCAGACCGAAGAAGGCCTTCTTCTCGCCGCGCAGGGTCGGATAGAGGTAGCGCTCCTTCTGGCCCTCGTTGGCTTCGAAGATCTGGGCGAGGCCGGCGCCGCCGAACGTGCCGTAGCAGGGCACGTAGAGTCCGGCGCGATGCTGCGCCATCTCGATGGCGAGCAGGACGCGCGTGACGATGTCGATGTCGGGGCCGCCGAACTCCCTGGGGATGTCGATGCCGAACAGGCCCATCGCCTTGGTCTTGTCGGTGAGACGCTTGAAGTCCTCGGGCGGCAACTCCGAGGCGTCGGGGTCGAGCTTGGCCTCGAGCGGGATGATCTCCTCCCGCACGTAGCGGCGGACCTGGTCGATCAGCATCTGCTGTTCGGAGCTCGGCTCGAAGTCCATGACGGCCTCGCCTCAGGAGGGACTCAGGCGCCCGAGATTGGGCGGGGGATTCTCGGCGTTGTCCGGCGGGAGCCTGCCGTGGTCGGCCTGGTGGACCATGAGGAGCTCGAACCAGCGCGAACGATACTGCTGGTTCACCTCGAGGCGGAACTGGCAGCCGGCGCCGCGTTCGGCGAGCTCGCGCTGCAATTCGCTGCGCAGCCCGAACGGCGAACGCGCGCCGGCCTGGCCGATGAACAGCACCCGGCCCTGTGCGTCGCCGACTTGGTAGACCCCAAGTTGACCAGGCAGGCGAGCGACCTCCTCCGCGGCGAGCGGGCGCCACGGCTTGTCGAGGCGCAGGCGGATCGACATCCGTTACCTGCCTTGGAACTTCGCGGTGCGCTTCTCGAGCCGCGCCCTCATCCCTTCCTGCGCGTCCTGGCTCTGCATGGCCGCGACGACCAGCGCGTCGACGTCGTCGTGCCTGATGCCGTCGCGGAACTCGAGCTGGCGCACGGTCAGAGCCTTCATGGCCTTCAGCGACAGCGGCGCGTTGGCGGCGAGGCGATCGATCACCTTCGACGCCTCGGCCTCGAGCTGGTCGGCCGCCACGCAGCGCGCGATGAGGCCAAGCGCATGCAGCTTGGTGGCGGGCAGGGGATCGCCCAGCAGGAGCATCTCGCGCGTCGTCACCGGACCCAGCACCTCCATCAGCTTCTTGGCGAGGAACCAGTTGGGCGCGAGGCCGACCTGGGCGAGCGACATGCCGAACCGCGCCTTCTGGCTCGCCACGACGATGTCGCAGTGGAGCGCCAGCTCGTTGCCGCCGGCGATGGCGTCGCCCTGCACCACGGCGACGACCGGCAGCGGGCAGAGCTCGATGGCACGCAGCATCACCTCGATGCCGCTCGCCTGCCCGGCGCCCGCGGTCTTGCTGCGCTCCGCCATGTCGAGGCCCGCGCAGAACACGTCGCCCTTCCCCCTGATCACGACGACACGGTCATCCGGCGCGACAGGCGCGCCCAGCACTTCGATCATCTCGCGCAGCAACTCGCTGTCGAGCGCGTTACGCTTCTCAGGCCGGTTCATCCAGACCGTTCTGACCGGGCCGCTCTTCTCGACGATGACTTTGCTCATGGCGCTTCTCCCACTCCGGTTTTACCGGGCCGGAACGCCAAGGCAAAGCCGGCGCCTACATGAAGAGCTTTTCCGCCGTGCGGCCGGCATAGAGGCCGGTCACGAACTCGGCATAGCCGTTGTAGAGCAGGGTGGGGATTCTCTGGTCGCTGCCAAGCGGCTTTTCCGTCGCCTGGCTCCAGCGCGGATGGGGAACCTTCGGATTCACGTTGGCCCAGAATCCGTACTCGCTGGGCTGCAGCTTCTCCCAGAACGAGACCGGACGCTTGTCGGTGAACTCGATGCTGACGATCGACTTCACGTTCTTGAAGCCGTACTTCCAGGGCGCCACGAGCCGCAGCGGTGCGCCGTTCTGCCGGGGGATCGGCTTGCCGTAGAGGCCGGTCGCGATGAAGGCCAGCTCGTGCATCGCCTCGTCCATCGCCAGCCCCTCGGTGTAGGGCCAGGGATAGAGCGTCTCCTTCTGGCCGGGCATGACGGCGGGCTTGTTGAGGGTCTTCATGACGACATAGCGGGCACCGGCGGTCGGCTTGCAGAACTCGACCAGCGACTTCACCGTGAAGCCCGACCACGGCACGATCATCGACCAGGTCTCGACGCAGCGGTGACGATAGACGCGCTCCTCGAGCGGCATCTTGGCGAGCAGATCGTCGATGCCGATCTCGAACGGCTTGTCGACCATGCCGCTCACTGCGATCGTCCACGGCCGGATCGGCAGTTTCTGGGCAGCACGCCAGATGCTCTTGTCGCCGCCGAACTCGTAGAAATTGTTGTAGGTGGTGGCGAGCTTCTCGGCGGTGACCGGGGTGGGGCTGCCGAACCGGTCGTTGCGTGTCGCGGGGTAGAGGCCGGCGGACGGATCGGTTTCCTTGGTCTGTGCCATGGCGACCGAGGGCACGGCCATCGCGGTTGCGCCGAGTCCCGCGGCACGCACCAGCTCTCGTCGCCGCAAGTAGACGCCTTCGTCGGTGACCTGCCGCTCCGGCAGCTCCCAGCCGCGCCTGCGCTTGATCAACATGTTCGACCTCCTGTCGCGCCCCGTTCTGGCATTGGACCGGAAGACGGCGGCCCGCAAGTCAAACCATGCTCACCGCAGCGTGACGTCAAGCGCGAATCCGGTGGTCGTCCATGGCGCCGGCGAGATCCGACCGGTAGCCCATCGCCACCATGGTCTCTGCAACGAGGAACATGGGGCCGACGAAGGCCTGGAAGATGTTGCTGAGCAGGGCGGGTCGTTTGCCCTCGTAGTGGTGGCCGAGGAACTGCAGGATCCACCCGCCGATGAACAGCACGCCGAACGCCGTCCAGACCGGTTGCGGCCCAAGCGCCATGGCGAAGGCCTCGGCGACATACCACGCCACGGCCATGATGGCGGCCATGACGAGCCCGATGCCGAGATCGAGCGCCATCCAACCCAACACGGCAACGATGGTCACGACCAACGCCATCGGCAGAGTGCCGATTCCCGGATCCACGCTCCACTGGGTCAGGGCCAGCAACAGCGAGAACACGATGACGGGTATGCCGACGAAATGTGTCGCCTTGTTGCGCCAGTCGCGATGGACCGCGGCATAGGCGGCCAGCTCCCGCCGGAAGAGGTCGTTGGCCATGGGCGTCATCCTTTCGGAAGAACGCCGGATTCTAGGCCTTCGTTGCCGTCACTTCCAGAATCTTGGGCCACATCTGGTCTTTCCAGCCACCGTTGCCGGTGGTGGCCAGCACGACCTTGTCGCCTTGGGCGAGGATGAAGCGCGGTGTCGCGTCCGGCCGGGCCTTGCCCTCCTCACTTGCCAGGAAGGCAGTTCGCACCGCCCGCGTGTCGGCCGGCCAGCTTTCCTCGCTCACGACTAAGGACTTGTTGGCGGGATAGACGACCCGATAGTCGAGTTTCTTGAAGGCGTCGGACTTGAGGAAATCAGGCTCGGACTGGGCACGCCAGATCTTGCAGCCGCCTCAAAGCTCATGCCCGACGAAGACCAGCATCGGCTTGGCCGGCTGGGCGCCGGCGGATCGTCCCAGAGTGTGCGCAGCAGCAATCGCCAGTGCGCCAGTGGTCAGCGATCGTCTGTTCAACATGGCGAAAATTATGTGGCGGACCGTTCGCGATGAGAAGACCTCCTCACCGCCTTGTGACCTGCCGCGAACGACGGTGGCACGGCCCGGAATTTCCCTGTCTTCTCGACGGACCGGATCACGGTGTCGAGGGAGGAGCGTCCTGCAGTCCGCGGATCGCAAGGTATGCAGCAGCGCTGGTGGCCAGGAGGATCACCGCCAGCGGCAGTGCCGATCCGGAGTGTAGCAGGTTGGCGATGGCCGAACCGACCGCGGCGGCACCGATCTGGACGAATCCCGACAGTGAGGAGGCGGCGCCGGCGGCGTCGCCGACATCGGTGAAGGCCAGCGCCGCGCCGACGGAAAGGGCCACCCCGAAGGCCAGCCCGAACAGGGCAAGGCCCGCGACGACGGTGTAGACGCGATCCTGTCCGATCTCGACGAGGCCGAACAGGAGCAGGCCGGCCGCAGCCGCGATGACGGCGGCCAGTTCAAGCAGTCGCGGCCGGCTGGCGAACGACTGCATGCGCGGGCCGGCCATGCCGCCGACGGCGAGGCAAAGGCTCATGACCGCGAACGCGATGCCGAACTGCGTGTGGCCGAGGCCGAAATGCTCGATCAGGATGAAGGGCGCCGTGGTGTAGATGGCGCCGAAGGCGAAGTAGAAGGCCGCGCCGAACAGAATGCCGCGCCGGAAGCGCGGGCGCGACCACAGGAAGCCCATCTGCCGCGACAACATCCGAGGCGTCAGCGCGACCGCCGTGCGCAGGGTCTCCGGCACCGCGATGTAGGCGCTCACTGCGCACGCGAGGCTGAGCCCGGCGAGGATACCGAACAGCCAACGCCAACCGAAGGCGTCGGTCACCACGCCGCCGAGGATCGGCCCGACCACGGGCGACACGCTCATGATGGTGGCCAGCAGGCCGAGCGCGGCGGCGAGTTCGCTGTCGCGGCGCGTGTCGCGGACGATGGCGCGCGCCAGCACCGGGCTGCCGGCGGCGCCCGAAGCCTCGAGCAGACGAAACGCCAGCAGCGCCGCGAATGTCGGTGCGAGCGCGCACGACAGGCTGCCCAGGGCGAGTACGCAAAGACCGCCGATCAGCAACGGCCGCCGCCCGGTGCGGTCGGAGAGCGGACCGACGAACAGTCCGACGATCGCGAAACCCGCAAAGTATGCCGTCACGGCCAGGCCCGCGCTGCCTGCCGGCACGCCGAGATCGCGGGCCACGGCCGGCAGCGCCGGCAGCACCATGCTGTTGGCGAACTGCCCGACCGCGATCGCGGCCGACAGCAAGAGCAGCCGGTTCACCGGTACTCTGGGTCGCGGGCGCGGACCTGCTCGACCAGCCGGTTGCCTTGATCGCGCGCCATGGCCACCGAATCGTAGTCCATCGCCCAGCCGTTCAGCCAATGCATGAGCAGAACGTCACCCGCCGTGCCGCCCTCGGGAAGGATTCCCGTGACGAACCAGCCGAGCGACTCGAGTGCCGCCACCGCCTGCGGCAACGCCGGGTCGGTCAGCGGCAGGAACAACTGGCCGACCTCGGCGCGACTTTGCCGGGCGCCGTGCATCATCGTCCTGATCCGCGAGCCGATGTCGCTGCCGATACGCAGGACGGTCGCGCGCACGGTGCCGAGCATCGGCCGGACCGAGACGCTGATCTCGCTCAGTTCCGGTAAGGGCGGCCCGGCTTCGCCGCGCTCGAACGAAAGTCCGCACTGCTCGTAGAGCCCGGCGACGAAGTCCTCGTGTCCGGCCGGCAGCACCAATCGGGGAGCCTCGCGCTCACGCAGCAGGCCGGAAAGAAAGAGGATGGTCCCGCGCCCCTGCTCCTTGGTCTCGAGCCCGGCGAAAGTCTCGGCCGGAACGGCACCCAGCATCAGCCCGCACTCGGCGATGCCAAGACGCAGAGCCGCCTTCTGGGATGCGACATGGGTGGTGACGGCGCCGCCGAAGCGAACGTTCTTGCCCGACCCTTTCGCTTGCTGCGTGGCAAGCCCCATCAGTTTTTCGAGGAAACCCTGGCCTCTGAATGCAGGGTCGGTCGCCGCCATGCCGTACTCGAGCGCGTTCGGCCTGTCGGCGTAGTGGATCAGCGCCAGGTGGCCGACGAGTTGGCCGTTGGGCAACTCGGCGACGAAGCTGTCGAGTTCTCCCTTGTCGATCATGCGGGCGAGCGTTCCGCCGCTGTAGACCTGCTCGTTGAAGTAGGAGTAGCGATAGCAATCGTAGAACAGGCGGATGATCTCGATGGCATCGTCGCTCGTCGCCCGGCGGCAGACGATGTCGCCGGACGTCGCCGCGAGCGCAGCCGGCCTTGCTTGCGGGGGCCTTTCGAGGGTGGCGCCGATATGGTGCGGCGCCGCCTTGAACAGCGTGAGCTGCTTGCCGTCGCGGCCCAGCGATTCCAGCGTCACGACGTCCATGAGCCGCTGCATCAGGTGCCAACCCAGCCCTTGGTGCGGTGCCGCGCCGGTTTCGCCGCCGAAGGCCACCGGAAGGATGCGCTTGGGGTCGAACGGCCGACCACGGTCGCGGATGCGCACCGTCAGACCCTCGGTGCCCTGCAGGCAATCGATGTCGAAGCTCGCCTTTTCCCCTGGGTCGTAGGCGAAGCGAACGACGTTCGTTACCGCCTCCTCGGTGACGGTTTCCCAGTTGTCCAGCTCTGTGGCGCTGTAGCCGTAGGGTCTGGCTGCCTCGCGCACCGTGCTGCGCGCTATGCCGATGTGGGCGAGGTCGTTGGGCAGGGTGAGGCGAATGCGATCCCGCCGCCATTCGCCATCGGAAGTATTGGCCATCGTCGGATCCGTCACGCCGCGAGGTGGCTGGCGAGGCGCAGCGAGAGGGCGGCGATCGTCAGCGTCGGCGGATTGGCGCCCGTCGTGGGGAACACCGCCGATCCGACCATGTAGAGATTCGGGTGGTCGTGCGCGCGCAGGTTCGCATCGACCACCGAGGTCCTGGGATCGGTGCCCATGCGCGCGGTGCCGGCGATATTGGAGGTCACCGTCACCGGCCCCAGCTCGACGACCTGCGTGCAGCCGAGCGCATCGACGATGGGCCGCAGCTTGGCCTGAGTGACCGCGAGCCCGCGCAGCGTGTAGTCGGCCACCTTGAAGGCGATGCGAGGTCGCGGCTGGCCGCCGCCGTCGAGGCGATCGAAATCCGGCCTGACCCGGTTGGCGGGATCGGGCAGCATCTCCGCCGAGCCGCCGATGAGGAACTCGCGTTCGGTCCGTTCGGCGATCGCACGATCGAGCGCCTTGCCGCGCATACCTTGTCCGGCCAGGGCGGCCGCCGTCTTGAGAGGACCGATCGCGCGGCTGAAGCCTTCGTTGGTGAGGCCGCAGCCGACCGCGGCATACTCGCCGCGCTTGTCGTGGTCGCGAAACTCCCGGAAGCCTGCCGTCTCGACCGGGCCGCGATAGGGATAGAGCGGCTTGGCGGCAATGCCGGCGAACCCCTTCTGATAGTGGCCCATCAGGTTGCGGCCGAGCTGGTCGGACGAGTTGGCGAGGCCGTCCGGCGCGCGCTCGTCGCGCGAGGCGAGCAGCAGCTTCGGGGTCTCGATGGCATGTGCCGCGACGATGAAGGTCCGGCCGGTGACCGTGCCCTCGCTGCCGTCGGGCCGGCGAAAGCGCAGGCTCGCGATCCGGCGGTCGTCGCCCGGGACGAGGCGGGTCACCACGGCGCTGTCGAGGACGCGCGCGCCGGCGGTTTCCGCCTTGGCGACGTGGACCGCGCCGTCGTACTTGGCGCCCACCGGGCAGAGCGGGACGCAGCTGGCGCTGCCGCAGCAGGCGGGCCGGCCGTCGAAGTCGATCGAGTTGCGCGCCTGGGGATGGGTTCCGAGCGTCAGCCCGTGGGCCGGCGATACCGCGGCGACCTGGCGGTCGAGATAGGTGAAGGGGATTTCCGGGAGGGGGAAGTCCGTGGTGCGGGCGGGCCCGAGCGAGTTGGTCCGGCTGCCGGCAACGCCGAGCGCGGCCTCGGCGCGATCGTACCAGGGCGCCAGGTCGTCGTAGGTGAGCGGCCAATCGAGGGCGACGCCGAAGGCGGTTTTCATACGAAAGTCGTTGGGGTAGAGGCGTTGGGCGGTTCCGCCCCAGTGCCACGTCGTGCCGCCGACGGCGCGAAGGTAGGTGCCATGGAACGACACCGGGCCGTCCTGAATGTAGTAGTCGCCGATATGGGCTTCGTTGGGCGAGGGCGCCCACGGTGTCGCAGGGTAGGGCGAGTTCGAATGTTTGATGGGCGCCGCGAAGAAACGCATCAACGCATCGGACCGGTCGATCCGCGGTCCTGCCTCGACGATCAGTGTCGAGCGCCCGGACGATGCGAGGCGCCAGGCGAGCAGGGCGCCCGCGACGCCGCTGCCAACGATCACGAAGTCGGCGTCGAACGTATCTGCCATCGCCCCCTCAATTCGTGGGCGGTTGCGCCCAATAGCCGAACGCGCCGCCGCAGGATCCGTTCGGCTTGGTGAACGGGACCGCGTTCCAGGCAAGCGCGTCGGTGTAGGTGACGACGGTGCCACCCACCATCCCGCTGTACCATGCGGCGACGACGAGATTGGCGGCTTCCTCGAGGCCCTCGCCCTTGATGCGTTCGAGAAGGGCTGGACCTCCGCCCATCGTCGCCAGGGCGACCAGACGCGCGATCTGGGCGCCGTGGCTGCCGGCGCGCAGCGCCTTCTCGTAGTCGCCGGCCTCATCGGGATCGAGGTCACCCGTGGCCAGCAGGGTCGACGACAGCGTCAGGAACGGTCGAGTCGGTGCCGGCCATGCCGTTCCAGGCAACGTCGCCACTGCCGCCGCACCCGCCAGAATATCGCGTCGATGAGGGAATGATCGGGTCACGGAGGGCCTCGGCGCATGTCGTGGCGCACTCTACTCACTTCCCGAGCAGAGGGCGATGGTCTTCGTGGAGACCCTGCCGCAGATCGTCCGGAACGTCGTGGATCACGACCCGGTAGCGGATGGGAAACAGACGCATGGGGCAGCGCAGCACTAGGTTGCCCCGGTTGTCGATGCGATACTCGATCGGCTCGTTTACGCTGAAGAGGCTGCCGCGACAGTGTGCTTCGAGATCCGCGTGGCCGTCCGGCAGCACGCCCACCGCCTGGGCGCCGACCTTGTGAAAGGCGAGATGGTCGCCGAGATGGAGCACGACCCAGGTCCCCGCGAGCAGCGCGACGATCAGGCCGAGCGTCTCGAGCACGAACTTCGTCATTTGCCCGTCCGGTCCATCAGCACATTGAGCACGATGCCGATCGCCCGATCCTTGTCGAAATCCTCGAAGGTCGCGTGGGCGCTGTTCTCTAGGCAGTGGCTCGAATGCTTCACCTGGTTGGCGTCGAGGAAAGTCAAAAGACGGGGGACGTCCACCGTCTGGTCGTCCCGACCCCACACGACAGTGAGATCGTCGGCGGTGATCCGGCGGATGTCGACCATCGTCTGCGCTCTCAGGACCTCATAGGTGCTGCGGATCGGCACGGCGATGTATTGAAACGTCGCGTCGGCGGCCCGCGCATCCTTCACATCGGAGAAGCTGACGCGGCCGCGGCGGATCGGCTTGGGCAGCAGCGGGATGAACCACTGGACGATGGCCGAAACGACCGGCGTGCCGAGCAGCGCGGCAATCCCGGTATCGTTGGGATGCACGTACAATCCCGGCCCGGACAGCACCAGATGCCGCACCTTGCGGTGCTCGGCGACGAAGGTCGCGAGTATCGCGCCCATCGAGTGGCCGACGATCGAGACCTGCTCGGCGAACATCGCGATCTGGTCGTAGGCAGTCAGTGCGTCGCGCGCCCAGTCGCGGGCGCTGGTCGAATAGAGCAGGTCGATGCTGGACAGGCCGAATCCCGAAATCTGCGGCGCGAAGTAGGGAATGCCCTCGCGCCGTAGGGCTGCCAGCAGATGGTCGAACTCCTGCGGCGAGTGCGTGTAGCCGTGCAGCAACAGCACCGCGTGCGGCAGTCGGCCGCGCGGCGTGAAGATTCGCGGATAGGACGCCTCGTACGTGGCGATATCGTCGATCGGATCGAAGCGTGAAAGATATCCACCAACGAGCCTGGTGCCGCGCCAGCGGATCACGGTCCGGATGAGCAGCGCGGTGGCGAAGAACAGGCAGATCAGCAGAATCGGCCGGATGACGTCCGGATCGTGCATCCACGACGTATCCATGGCGACGATGTAGAGGGCGATCAGCAGCATCACCGATGTGGGGATGGCGATCGCCCATCTGACGAGCACGCCGAAACTGCGCCTCGGTCGCCCCTTGGACTCCATGTTCTTCACGCGCCGTGCACGCCCCGCTCGATCCTCGCGGGCCAGTATCCGCGAGGCCGGCGCGATGTTCCAGACCCTGGCTGCGCGCGCGGCCTATGCCGCCGCGCGCTTCCTGGCTTCCTCGACGATGCGGTCGGCGGTGCGGCCGCTCAGCTCCTGGAGGTGATCGAACTCGGCGCGGAAGGTGCCGACGCCCTGGGTCACCGACCTGATCTCCACGATCATGTCGGCGAGCTCCGACTCGGGCATCAGCGCCGACACCTCGTCCCAGCCGTTCCAGCCCGGCCGTGCGTCGTAGCCGAGGAGCTGGCCGCGGCGACCGGAGATCAGACGCTGGATGCGCGATGTGGAATCGGCCGGCGCCGCCACGGTGACCTTCAGGATGGGCTCCAGCAACACCGGCTTGCACTTGGGCATCGCCTCACTCATGGCGATGCGCGCCGCCATCTTGAACGACATCTCGGAGCTGTCGACCGAATGATATTGCCCGTCGTACAGCGTCACTTCCAGGTCGACGACGGGCTGGCCGAGCGGACCTTCCTTGAGATAGTCGATCAACCCGAGTTCGACAGCCGGGATGAAGTTGCGCGGCACGACTCCGCCAACGATCCGGTCGACGAACCGGAAGCCCGATCCACGCGGCAACGGCTTGAGCTCGACCTTGATGTCGGCGAACTGGCCGTGGCCGCCGGTCTGGCGCTTGTAGCGCGCATGCTGCTGCGTGCCGGCCTGGATCGTCTCGCGATAGGCGACCCGCGGCTGCTGCGTCTCGACGGCGACGTTGTAGCGTCCGGCAAGCTTGTCGATCGCGACCCGCAGGTGCATCTCGCCCTGTCCCTTGAGAAGCAGCTCGTGCGTCTCGGCGCGTGCCTCGAAGGACAACGACGGATCTTCCTCGACGATCTTGTGTAGCGCACCGGAGAGCTTGACCTCGTCGTTGCGGTTCTTGGCCGCGAGCGCCAGCGCGAAGACCGGGGAATCGACGGCCGGGAAATCGCCCACGGCGGCGATGCCCGCGCCGGCGATCGCCTGTCCCGACGACAGGGCGTCGAACTTGGCGAGGGCGACGATCTCCCCGGTCCTCGCCTCGGCCACCTTGTCGAGGCGCTGGCCGAACGGGCGGAACAGGCCACCGATCCTCTGACCGCCGATGGTCTGCCCTTCGGTGAGCGTGCCCGACCAGACACGGCAGATCGAAAGCTTGCCGGCGTGCGCTTGGTGCACGACCTTGAAGCACTCCGCCAAGGCCGCGCCGTCGGCGCCGAGCGAACGGCGCGCGGCGGTTTCGGCGGCGAACGGCGTGTCGTGTCGCAGTGCCTTGAGCAGGCGACGCACGCCGTTCTCGCGATCGCCGGCACCGAGCAGGACGGGGGCGATCTGGTCGGCGCCAAACTCGTCGTGCAGGTCGCGATAGATCAGCGACTTTTCGGGCGCGACGTCCTCGATGAGCTGCTCGAGCAGGGTGTCGTCGAACTCGGAGAGGGTCTCGAGCATCTCGCGGCGCGCCTCGGTCTCGCGCGGCAGGATCTCGGCCGGCATCTCGATCAGGTCGGAAGCGCCGCTGGCCTTGTAGCGGTAGGCGCGCTCGCTCACCAGATCGACATAGCCGATCGTCTCTTCGGCGCCGTCGGGCTGGGCACGGCGAATCGGCACCTGGCGCAGCACGAGCTTGCGCGTCGAGACCGTTTGCAGGGCGGCGAGCATGTCGCGCACGCGCGCTTCGGCCGAATCGATCTTGTTGATGAAGAAGATGTGGGGGATGTGGCGATCCTCGATGTACTTGAGCAGCGGCGCCAGCGTCGTCACCCGTTCCGGGGAGGGCTCGCAGACCACGACCGCGGCGTCGCACACGGCGAGAGCGGCGAAGGCGTCGTGCTGGAACTCGATCGATCCCGGAACGTCAAGGAAGGTCCACTGATCGCCCAGATAGTCGACCGACGCGATGTTGAGCTCGGTGCCCATGCCGCGCTTGCGCGCCTCCTGGGTGCCGTCGCCGATGGAGGTTCCCGCGCGGGTCGATCCGCGCCGGCCGATGGCCCCCGTGGCGTAGAGGATGCTCTCGAGCAGGCTGGTCTTGCCCGAGAGGTACGGCCCGCACAGCGCCACCACGCGATGCGCGCCGCTGCCTGGTCTGCCCCCAGGGATGGTTCCGGCTTTAATGTCATTCATGACAACGTCCTCCCTTCTGCGCGTTGGCCTGCGCGGAGAAGCTCCGGACGATGGTCGCACCCGAACTCAGCGGCCGGAGCGAAGCCTTGTCTGTGAAATCGTTTCACCCCGGCCCGGGCGAGTCAATCGGCGGGGCCGCCTGTCATATCCTGTCGATCACTGCGGCTCGAAACCGCTTCATCTCGGCCAGGATCGCTTCGGCCGTCGGTCGGCCAAAGTCGATATCCACAGCCGTCACGCCCAGATCGCGGAGGTGCCGCAGATCGGCCGCGACATCGGCGTCGCTGCCCGAGAACAGGCGCCGCTCGCCGTCGTTGGCCTTGGGCGGCACGGCGGCGCCGTAGCGCTTCACGCGGAAGGCCACGGCGACCTTGGCCGGATCCCGGCCCGCGGCGGCGGCGGCCTGCCGCAGGCGTTCGATGCCGCCCTCCAGCCGCGGCAGCGTGTCGAGCAGGTGCTTGTTGTTGGAGCCGATCGGATACCAAGCGTTGCCGATGCGCGCGGCGCGGCGCAATGCGACCGGTCCCTCGCCGCCGACCCAGATCGGCGGGTGCGGACGTTGCACCGGCTTGGGCTCGAGGACGATGCCGTCGAAGCTGGTATAGCGGCCGGCGAATTTCGGCGAGGGCTCGGTCCATAGCACCTTGAAGGCGTCGATGTATTCGTCGGTCACCGCGCCACGCTCGGAGAACGGCGTGGTGACGACGGCGTCGAACTCGGTCTCCAGCCAGCCGGCGCCGACGCCGACCACCAGCCGCCCGCCGCTCAGCACGTCGAGCGTTGCCAGCATCTTGGCCGCGAGCACGGCCGGACGATGCGGCACCACGAGCACCGCCGCGACCAATCGGATGCGGGAGGTCTTGGCTGCGACGTAGGCCGTCGCGATGAGCTGCTCGTGCCGCTCGGTCGGCGCCTCCTCGTAGAACGCGCCGCTCTCGGAATAGGGATAGCCCGGCACCCTGGTGTCGGGCAGCACGACGTGGTCGGTCAGCGTGAGGTAGTCGAAGCCCATGGCCTCGCCCTCGACCGCGATCCGGGTCATGTCGCCGACGGCCGACAACGGGCCGGAATTGGGCAGGTTGAAGCCGATCTGCATGAACAAGCCCCGGGTGCTTTCTCCCAAGGCCCATCCTAGAACAGACGGGGTCCCGCTTCAGCTCAGCGCCGCACACGCGCGCTGGATGCGCCGCCCCGCCTCCTCCAGCAGCTCCGTCGCGGTGGCGTAGGAAATGCGGAAGGCCGGGCCCTGGCCGAAGGCCGAGCCCTGCACGACCGACAGGCCCTCCGCCTCGAGCAGGTAGTTCACGAAGTCGGTGTCGTCCTTGATCGTCTTGCCGTCCGGCGTCTTCTTGCCGATCGTGCCGGCGCACGACGGGTAGACGTAGAACGCCCCTTCCGGCCGAGGGCACCTGAGGCCCTTCGACTGATTCAGCATCGACACGATGAGATCGCGCCGCTGCTTGAAGATCGCGACGTTCTTCGGGATGAAGTCGGTCGGTCCGTTGAGTGCCGCCACCGACGCCGCCTGGCTGATCGAGCTGGCGTTCGAGGTGCTTTGGCTCTGCACCGTGATCATGGCGTCGATCAGCTTCTGCGGTCCCGCCGCGTAGCCGATGCGCCAGCCGGTCATGCTGTAGGCCTTCGACACGCCATTCATGGTCAGCGTGCGGTCGTACAGCTTGGGCTCGACTTCGGCCGGTGTGGAGAAGACGAAATCGTCGTAGACCAGCTTCTCGTACATGTCGTCGGTCAGGACGTGGACCTGCGGGTGCTTCAGCAGCACGTCGCACAGCGCACGCAGGTCGGCCCTGGTGTAGGCCGCGCCCGTCGGGTTGCTCGGCGAATTGAGGATCAGCCATTTGGTCTTCGGCGTGATCGCCCGCTCGAGCGCCTCGGGTTGCAGCTTGAAGCCGACCGACTCGGGGCACTGGACGATGACGGGCGTGCCGTCGCCGAACATCACCATCTCGGGATACGACACCCAGTAAGGGGCGGGGATGATGACCTCGTCGCCCGGGTTCAGGGTCGCGAGCATGGCGTTGAAGATGATCTGCTTGCCGCCCGAGGTGACGACGGTCTGGCTCACCTTGTAGTCGAGCCCGTGGTCGCGCTTCATCTTGGCGACGATGGCCTGGCGCAGCGCCGGCGTGCCGGGCACGGCCGTGTACTTGGTGTCGTTGGCGTGGATCGCCGCGATCGCCGCTTCCTTGATGTGGTCGGGCGTCGGCATGTCGGGCTCGCCGGCGGCCAGGCCGATGACGTCCTTGCCGGCCGCCTTCATCTCCAGGAACTTGCCCTGCGCGGCATTGGTCGGAGAGGGCTTGATGCGGCCAAGACGGTCGGCAATGAACGCCATAACGCAGACGCCTCCTTCGGGCGGGTGGCAAACGGCCGCGAACCTACTGGCGCATTCCTGCCTCCGCAAGGCGAGCCGTCCCCTGCTGCCGCTATTTATCGTCCGGGCTCGCCGTACCGCCGCTAGGGGCCCACTCGAGCGGCGGAAAATGCCGGCCTGTCACTTGCGGCTGGTGCCGCGGCGCAAATTGCGGAAAGTTGCGGCCGATCATGCTCCCGCAAATCACCGACCTGCGCGCCGAGGCGGACGAGTTCGACCGGTTGTTGACCAGCCTGCGGCCTTCCGACTGGTCCCGTCCCACCGGGTTCAAGGCGTGGACGACCGACGACATCGTGCGCCATCTCCATGCCGGCGACCTGTTGGCGCTCGCCTCGGCGACCGATCCCGACTCCTTCACCGCGCTGCTCGCCGACTCCCAGGCGAGGCGGGGCGCCGGGATGGGCCGACGCGAGGTGGAGGCGCTGCGCGTCGGCGGTGATCTCGGCGGCGCGGCCTTGCGCGAGCGCTGGCATACCGCGCTCATCCGCCTGTGCGACGTGCTCGCCGCGAAGCCCGCCGATGCACGGCTGAAATGGGCGGGACCGGACATGGGGCTGCGCATGTTCACCACCGCGCGGCAGATGGAGGTGTGGTCGCACGCCCAGGCGATCTACGACGTCATGGGCCGGGAACGGCCGGCGCCGTCGCCCCGTCTCAGGAACGTGGCCGAGATCGGTGTGCGCACCTTCGGCTGGACGTTCACCGTGCACGGGCTGCCGGTACCGCCGGCCGTGCCGGCGGTTCGCCTCGACGGTCCGGACGGCGCGACGTGGCGCTGGAACGACGGCAATGCGATCGATCGCATCTCGGGCGGCGCCGTTGAATTCTGCCAAGTGGTTACGCAGACGCGCAATGTTGCCGACACGCGGCTCGTCGTCGAAGGCGAGACGGCGCGACACTGGATGAGCATCGCCCAGTGCTTTGCCGGCCCACCGGAGACTCCGCCGGCGAAGGGTGCGCGATATCGCGCTGCGGTCTAGACCCGTGGCACCTTCGCCATTGTCCGCAGCCGCGGATGGCCGCATCCTTTGTCCATGACCAGCAAAGTTCCAGCCGGCGGGTCGGGCGGCCCGCAATACGAAGTCGTCGTCATCGGCGCGGGTGTCGCCGGCATCTACCAGATCAAGCGCCTGGCCGATCTCGGCGTGAAGGCCACCGTGCTCGAACTGGCTGGCGACCTCGGCGGCACCTGGTACTGGAATCGCTATCCCGGCGCGCGATTCGACTCGGAAAGCTACACCTACGGCTATTCCTTCTCGCGCGAGGTGCTGGACGAGTGGCACTGGAAGGAGCGCTTCTCCGGCCAGCCCGAGAACCTGAAGTACCTGAACTTCGTCGCCGACAAATTCGACCTGCGCCGGCACATGCAGTTCCACAGCCGCGTGGTCTCGGCGCATTGGGAGGAACCGGCACGGCAATGGCGGCTCGCGGTCCGCGACGAGAAGACCGGCGCCACGCGCGACCTCACCTGCCGCTTCGTCGTCATGACGCTCGGCCTGCTCTCCCAGCCCACCCTGCCGCGGCTGCCGGGGATCGAGGACTTCGAGGGCCCGTCGTTCCACACCTACTATTGGCCGCAGGAGCCCGTGGATCTCGCCGGCAAGAAGGTCGCGGTGATCGGCACCGGCGCCACGGCCATCCAGGTGATCGGCGAGATCGCCGACAAGGTGGGCGAGCTCACGGTGTTCCAGCGCCGCCCCAACTGGAGTGCGCCGCTCAACAACGGGCCGATCTCGGAGGCGGAGATGGCCGACATCCGCCGCCGCTACGACGAGATCTTCGCGAGTTGCGCGCGCACGCCGGGCGGTTTCGTGCACGAACCCGACCGCCGCGGCTTCTACGAGGTGAGCCGCGAGGATCGCGTCAAACTGTGGGACAAGCTCTACGACGAACCGGGTTTCGGCATCTGGCTTGCCAACTTCCGCGAGATCTTCATGGACGAGGCGGCCAACGCCGAGCTCTCGGAATACATCGCCGAGCGCATCCGCCGCCGCGTCGAGGATCCGAAGGTGGCCGAGAAGCTGATCCCCAAGGACCACGGCTTCGGCATCCAGCGCGTGCCACTCGAGACGCGCTATTTCGAGGCCTACAACCGTCCAAACGTGCACCTGGTGTGCCTGCAGGACACGCCGCTGGTGCGCGTCACTGCGAAGGGGCTGCGGACGACTGAGAAGGAGTACGAGTTCGACGTCATCGTCTACGCCACCGGCTTCGATGCCATCACCGGCGCCTTCGACCATATCGACATCCGCGGCACCGGCGGCCGGACCCTGCGCGAGAAGTGGCAGGATTCCTGCTCGACCTTTCTCGGCATGATGGTGCATGGCTTTCCGAACCTGCTGATGCCGGCCGGTCCGCAATCCGGCTCTGCTTCGACAAACTACCCGCGCGGCATCGAGACCGGCGTCAACTGGTGCACGGCGTTCCTCGAGCATGTGTGGCGGCGCGGCGAGACGCGCTTCGAGCCGACCGCCGAGGCCGAGAGACGCTGGACCGAGCACGTGGTCTCCATGTACTCGATGATGCTGATGCGCAAGGCCAAGGGCTGGTTCACCGGTTACAACTCCAACGTCGCCGGCCACGAGGAAGGCAAGGTGCGCTACTTCGTCTACAACGGCGGCGCGCCGAAGTACGTCGACCGCATCACCAAGGTGGCCGACCGCGACTACGAGGGCGTGACGTTCGGCGCGGCACCGGTCGAACGGCCGGCGAGCCGGCCTCCCGCCACGGTCCGCCCGCTTTAGTCCACCGTCGTTATCGATGCTTCCACGGTCATCGTGGCGTTGCCGAAGCCGGTGCGCCGGCCACTGACCGGCGCGGCGTCGCGGTAGTCGAGGCCGATCGCCACCATCAGGCAGTCGCCGCGCGGCGAGATGCCGTTGGCCGGGTCGAAGCCCACCCAGTCGAGGCCGGGCACCCAGGCTTCCGCCCACGAATGGCTGGTGCGTCCGACCCGCAGCTCGGGGTCGTCGTTGCGCAGGTAGCCGCTGACATAGCGCGCCGGCACGTCGAGTCTTCGGCAACAGGCGATGAAGACGTGGGCGTCGTCCTGGGCGACACCGGCGCCGCGGGCGAGCGCTTCGACCGCCGTCGTCTCCACGGTGGATACGCCGGTGCGGTAGACCATGCGCCGGCGCAGCCGCTCCATCAGTTCGTGCAGCGCGCCGACCCGCTGCGTCGGGTCGGCCACGCGTTCGCGCAGGCCGTCGATCACGGGATCGAAGCTGGCGTCGTGCCGGGCGAGGCCGCTGTTGCGCAGCCAGAAGGGCGGCGGAAGGGTGGGCGCGTCGACATGCCGAAGCCACTGGTCGCCGCCGATATACTCGTAGACGCCGGAAACCGCGATCTCGACGGCGTCGTGCTGGCGCGCAACCGAGAAGGTGGTGACGTGGTTGCCGTGCCCGTCGATCCACTCCGAGCGCTTGCCGGGTCCGTCGATGCGCCACGACTGGATCCGCTGGCCACCGCCCGGCTTGGGCATGAGCCGCACGTCGTGGATCGAATGGCCCGACGGCTGGTCGAACTCGAAGCGCGTGATGTGATGGACCGAGAATCGCATGGTCAATCCAACAGGAACTGACGGCCGATTTCGTCGCTCAGCGTGGCGATGTCGGTGCGCACGCCGCGCAGGAACTTCGACAGCCCGACCTCGAACACGCTGTCGATGCGCGCATAGCGCAGCCGCGCATGCAGCTCTCCGGCGAGACGGTCGGCCTCGCCGCGCGTGCCGTAGGCGTCGGCGAGCTCGCGCATGTTTAGATCGACCATCCACAGGCAATGATGGACCGATCGCGGCACGTCGCGGCGCAGCATCATCAGCTCGGCGACCTTCCTCGGATCGAGCGAGCTGCGATAGATTCGGCGATAGGTCCGCACGGCGCCGATGCAGGCGAGCAGCTCCGACCAAGCGAAATAGTCGAGCTCGCGGGCATGCGGATCGCCGTCCGGCCGTAGGGCGTGGAACTTCACGTCGAGGATGCGCGCGGTGTTGTCGCCGCGTTCGAGGAAGGCACCGAGCTGGAAGAAATTGTAGGCCTCGTCGCGCAGCAGCGTGACCTGCGCCGCACCGAAGATCATCACCGCCTGCTTCTTCACCGACTCGATCAGGGCGCCGCGATCTATATGCACCCGCTCGCCGCGCAGCTTGCCGCTGAGCTCGAGCCACAGGCCGTTCAGGCTCTCCCACACGTCGACGGTGATGTTGTTGCGCTCCTCGCGGGCGTTGCGGCGCGCGAAACCGATGGCGCTGACGATGGAGGAGGGGTTGCCCTCGTCGAAGGCCAGGAAGTCGATCAGGTTGCTGAGCCGCGCGCCCTGCTCCTGGACCTGCCGGAACTCGTCTTCCATGCCGAAGATCGCCACCACTCCCTCGGCTTCCTTGCCGCGCGACTGCAGCGCCATGCGCTGCGTCGCCTCGATCAGCCGCGCCGTCGTCTTGGCACGCTGAAGATAGCGGCCCATCCAGTAGAGATTCTTGGCGGTGCTGCTCAGCATGACTAGTCGCCGGATGGCATGTCCGGCGCCAGCACCCAGGTGTCCTTGGTGCCGCCGCCCTGGCTCGAGTTGACGACCAGCGAGCCTTCCTTGAGCGCCACGCGCGTCAGCCCGCCGGGGATGATGGTGATCTTGCGGCCCGACAGGACATAGGGCCTGAGGTCGACGTGGCGCGGCGCCACGCCCTGGGCGACGAAGGTCGGACAGGTCGAGAGCGCCAGCGTCGGCTGGGCGATGTAGTTGTCGGGCCGTGCCTTGAGGAGCTGCGCGAACTCGTCGATCTCGGCCTTGCTCGAGGTCGGGCCGACCAGCATGCCTTTGCCGCCCGAGCCGTGTACTTCCTTGACGACGAGCTCGGGCAGGTGCCCGAGCACGTACTTGTGGTCGTCGGCCTTGTCGCAGCGCCAGGTCGGCACGTTCTGCAGGAGCGGCGCCTCGCCGAGATAGAACCGGATCATCTCGGGCACGTAGGTGTAGGTCGACTTGTCGTCGGCGACGCCGTTGCCGAGCGCGTTGACGATGTTGACGCGCCCGGCGCGCAACGCGCCCAGCAGACCGGCGACCCCGAGGAAGGAGTCCGGGCGCATCGCCAGCGGATCGAGGAAGGCGTCGTCGACCCGGCGGTAGATGACGTCGACGCGCTGCGGCCCACGTGGCGTCCTCATGTAGACGCGCCCCTCGTCGACGAAGAGGTCGGAACCCTCGACGAGCTCGATGCCCATCTCGTCGGCGAGGAACGCGTGCTCGAAATAGGCGCTGTTGTAGTGACCCGGCGTCAGCAGCACGACGTTGGGCTCCGCGTCGTCGCTGAACGACACCGACCGCAACGTCGCCAGCAGCTCTTCGGAATAGTCGGCGACCGGTAGAACGCGCATCGCCGAGAAGAGTTCGGGTGCCAGCCGCATCATCACTTCGCGGTTCTCGAGTACGTACGACACGCCGGACGGCGTGCGGACGTTGTCCTCGAGAACGTAGAACTCCTTTTCGCCGACGCGCACCAGGTCGATGCCCGCTATGTGCGCGTGTACGCCGCCCGGCAGCTCCAGGCCCTGCGCCATGGCGACGAACTCGGCGTTCATCAGAACCTGCGCCTCGGGGATCACGCCGGCGCGGCATATCTCGCGCTCGCGGTAGGCGTCGGCGAGGAAGGCGTTGAGCGCGCGCACGCGCTGCACCAGACCCTTGTGCAGATATTCCCACTCCTCCCAGGCGATGACGCGCGGGATGATGTCGAACGGGATTGTCGTCTCGTGTCCTTCCGCCGCGCCGTAGGCGCCGAAGGTGATTCCGTGCCGTCGATAGAAAAGGTCGACTTCCTGCCGCGTGGTGGCCACGCGCTCGGGCGAGGTGTTCTCGAGCCAGCGGGCCACGCCGCGATAGGGCGCGCGGATCGCGCCGTCCGCGCCCGATTTCATTTCGTCAAAGGCCCTGGCCGCCATCCCGGCTTTCCACCCCGTGTCGAATCACAGTACAAGCAATCGACGGGCCAACAAAGCGCCCGAGACGGGCGGGAGGAACGGCGTGAAGCAGGTGCTGATCGACCGCTATGGCACTCCATGGGACGTCGCGCGCTGCGCTGAGGTGCCAGACGTCGGTGCCCCCCAGGCGGACGAAGTCGTGTTCGACGTGCTGGCCTTTCCGATCAATCCGGCCGACATGTGGTTCTGCAGGGGAAGCTATCGGCTGAAGCCGCCGCTGCCGGCCACGCCGGGCGCCGAGTGTGTCGGCCGCGTCACCGCGGTGGGCGCCGGCGTGAGGCACGTCAAGCCGGGCGACCTCGTGATCAACCTGCAGCGCGAGAACTGGGCGCAGAAGCGCAAGGTGAAGGGCGACGACGCCATTCCGCTGCCTCCGGCGATCGATCTCAGGCAGGCGGCGATGGTGCGGATCAATCCGCCGACCGCGCAGCTCATGCTGTCGGACTTCGTCGACCTGAAGGGCGGCGACTGGGTGATCCAGAACGTCGCCAACTCGGCCGTCGGCCGGCTGCTGATCGTGCTCGCCCATCAGCGCGGCCTGCGCAGCGTGAACGTGGTGCGCAGACCGGAACTCGCCGAAGAGTTGAAGCAACTCGGCGCCGATCTGGTGATCGTTGACGGCGACGATCTCGCCCAGCGCGTCGCGCGGGAGACGGGGGACGCGCCGATGCGCCTCGGCGTCGAGGCGGTAGGAGGCGCGGCCACGGGACGGCTCGCCGACTGCCTCGCCACGGACGGCACCTTGGTCCACTACGGTTCGATGAGCGGACAGAATCCCGACGTGAACCGCTCCAACTTCATCTACCGCGGCATCAGACTCACCGGCTTCATGCTGGGACGCGGCCTCGCGAAGCGCACGCCTCAGAAGATTCGCGAGATCTACGCCGACCTCGCCCAGCAGGTCGTCGCCGGCAAGCTTCACGCGCCGGTCGACACGGTGTATCCGATCGACAGGATCAAGGATGCGCTGGCGCATGCCGACAGGGGCGGGCGCAACGGTAAGATATTGGTCAGTCCCAACGGGACGATCTGAAAGGGAGAACGAGATGGCTTCGGACGTCGCGGAAATCGAGAAGGTGCTGCAGGTCTACTTCGACGGCCTCTACGAGGGCGACACCGGGAAGCTGGGGCAGGCGTTCCATCCCCTGTCGCACCTCTACAGCGTCGGCACCGACGGCAAGGCGGCCGACTTTCCGCGCACCGACTGGTTCAAGATGGTGGAAGGCCGCAAGTCGGCGAAGGACAGCGGCAGCGAGCGGCGCGATCGCATCGTGTCGATCGACTTCTCCGGGCCGGCCACCGCCTTCGCCAAGGTCGAGTGCCAGATCCCGCCGCGCTACTTCACCGACTACCTGACGCTGGTGAAGGCCGACGGCCGCTGGCAGGTCATCTCCAAGACCTTCCACACGGTGACCAAGTGACAATGTCCGCGGGACGCGCGGACGTCAGTCCTTCGCGTCGGCCGCGACTTGGACCTTGATCATCTGGTCGGCGGGCGCGGGCACGCTACCCGACTGCCCGACGCCGCGCTTGATCTTGTCGACGAACTCCATTCCGGAGACGACGCGGCCCCACACCGTGTACTGGCCGTCGAGGAAGTTCGAGTCCTTGAAGACGATGAAGAACTGGCTGCGCGCACTGTTCGGGTCGTTAGTGCGCGCCATCGAGACGGCGCCGCGCGTGTGCGGCTCGCGCGAGAACTCCGCTTTCAGCGTTTCGCCCATGCCGCCCGTGCCGGTGCCGTTCGGATCGCCGGTCTGCGCCATGAAGCCCTCGATGACGCGATGGAAGACGATGCCGTTGTACTTGCCCTCGCGCGCCAGCTTCTTGATCTGGGCGACGTGGTTGGGTGCTAGGTCGGGGCGCATCTCGATGACCACACGGCCGTCCTTGAGGTCGATATAGAGCGTGTTTTCCTTGTCCATGGCGGCAGCTCCTTCCGTGAACATGAGGGTGGCGACGAGGGCGAACAGTGCCGAAACCAGCCGCATGAACAGATCCATTCCCGGGTTGAACGCGAAGCGGCGCGACCATAGCCGCCGGACTTCCAAACGCAAGCGCGATGACCGTGGCGCGGCGCCGGGCAAACCGCCGACTCGCCATCTGTGCATGGATTGGCGAACGCGTTTGACCGCGCCGCCGTTCCATCGCGTAGACTGCCGCCATGACCGCCCATAGCGGCGTGCGCCGGCTGGCGCGTTCCTTCCTGCAGATCGTTCCGTCCGTCGGCGACGAAGCGCGGGGACGCGACCTCGAGGAGGCGTGGACCGCCTTCTGCAGGGATATGGATGGCGCGGTGCAGACGGCGCTCGATGCCAGCCGAACGCCCCCCGAGATCGCCTATGCCGTCGGCGAGATCGTGCACAATTACTTCCGGGCCCGTGGCGTGACGCTCACCAGCCGGGAATTGCGCGGCATCGTGGCGGAACTGGTGGCTCCGTCGGCGCCGGCACCCGATCCCGACGAGCTCACCGCCATGGTGTCGTTCGCATCGTCGGCGGCCGGGACGAGCCTGTGGACGGGCGGAGAGGCGGCCGATGCCGGCCCCGCACGGGTCGAGGTCTCCCTTCCGCCCGCCCGTTCGCCGCTGGTCGAGCGGCTGGAGCCGCACGAGGCCGGCGTCGATCGTCTCCTGCCGCGCGTCGTGGCGGCGGCCTTGCGGACGGTCGATGGGCTGTCGCGCGCGGCGGCCTTGTCGGCGCTGCGTGGGATCGTCGATGCGGAGACGGGCGCGGCGGCCGGCGAGTGGCCGTCGGAAGCGCGCGAACGGCTGGCGCTGATGGCGCTGAGCGAGGTAAGCGGACTCGGCCTGATCGACCGGCTGTGGTCCGATCGGTCGATCCAGGCGGTCTACGTCAACGGGCCGAAGGCGGTCTTCGTCGAACGCGCGGGTATCCTCACGCCGGCAGCGGAGACGTTCTCCGATGAAGCCCATGTCATGCGATTGCTGGTCCGGCTCGCGCGCGGCGTGCGCGAAGGAGTCGTCGAGATCAGGTTGCGCGACGGCGGTAGCGGAACCATCGTCTTTCCGCCCGCCGCGCCGGCGGGACCCGTGGCCGTCATCCGTCGCGGCGATCCGGCCGACGCCACCTTCGCGCGCCTGATCGCGTCCGAGCTGATCGATCGGCGATCGGCCGACGTCCTGCGAATCGCCGCGCGCTCGCACCTGAAGATCGCCGTCAGCGGGCCGCGAGGATCGGGCAGGACCGCGCTTCTGGTCGCCTTGGCGCGCGATCTTGGCGACTTGCGTGTCGTAACCGTGGCGGGCCACCGGTCGTTCCGTCACCCGTCGCCCACGAAGGTCGAGCTGGCTGCGACGGCGGGCGGCCCGGCGTCGCTCGTCGAGACCGCGCGCCGACTCCGGCCGGACGTTCTCATCTTCGATGGTGTGCCGTCGCAGGCTCTGCCGGAAGGCGGAACGGCGATCGTGGCGGCACTCGATGCTGCGGAACGATGGCCGGCCGACCTGACGATCCGGCTGGGGCGGGCAACGGACGGTCTCTACCGAGTCCTGGGATTGCAGGACGCGAGCGGCGCCGACCTGCGCACGGGACAAATTGGCCGTCCGTCCTTTGCCGACGCGGTCGAGGCCGCGGGCTATGGCGCCGCCTGGTCGCGACTCTTCGCCTGACACTGCGACCGGCCGCCACATACCGACCGGGGGCAAAAACCCGTTACGACGCACTCCTATATCTGGTACTAACCGCTTTGAATTGCGGGGGATTTTGCGGGCCGGAACCCCGAAAGGGGCAGCACGCTGAAGGGATGGATGCATGGTCGGCAAGCGGCTACTGGGGCTCTTGGGGATTGCGACGGCGACGGCTGGCCTGACACTGTCGAATGCTGCCCTGGCGCAAAAGGTCATCGGCGTGCCGCACGATTGGCAGATGAACTTCCCGCCGTCCTACACGCCGGTGATGGACAAGGTGGCCTCGCTGCACGACATCCTGCTGGTGATCATCACGCTGATCTCGCTGTTCGTGCTCGGGTTGCTGGTTTACGCGATGTTCCGTTTCCACGCGTCGCGCAATCCGACCCCCACCACGACGACCCACAACACGGTGCTGGAGATCGCCTGGACGGTCATTCCCATCCTGATCCTGGTGGTGATCGCGATCCCGTCCTTCCGGCTGCTCTATTACAGCGACAAGGCGGTGGACGCGGCCTTCACCATCAAGGTGACGGGCCGGCAGTGGTACTGGCACTACGAATATCCCGATCAGGGCAACTTCTCGGTCGACAGCCGCATCCTGAGCGAGGCGGACCGCGCCAGGCTCAAGCCCAACCAGCCGCGCCTGCTCGCGGTGGACGAAGAGATGGTCATTCCGGCGAACACCACCATCCGCGTGATCGGCACGGCCGCCGATTCGATGCATGGCTGGACGGTTCCCGGCTTCGGCATCAAGAAGACCGTCATTCCGGGGCGCCTCAACGAGGGCTGGATCAACGTGCGCGAGGAGGGGCTGTATTTCGGCCAATGCTCGCAGATTTGCGGCAACGGCCATTCCTACATGCCGATCGCCGTGCGCGTGGTGTCCAAAGCCGAGTTCGACAAGTGGGTCGAGGACAAGAAGAAGGCGGCCGGCTTGCCGGCCGACACCAACTTCGCTTCGGCAACCCCTCCCGCTACCCGCTAAGCGCATCGCCGCAGGAGAAACCAAAATGGCCACCGCGCACGGCGCCGCCCACGACCACAGCCACCACGACCACCATACGCCGACCGGCATCAAGCGGTGGCTCTACAGCACGAACCACAAGGACATCGGCACGATGTACCTGGTGTTCGCCATCGTCGCCGCCTTCATCGGTGCTGCCTTCTCGGTGGTGATGCGCCTCGAGCTGATGCACACGGGCGTGCAGTACTTCAACGGTCCCGACGGCACGCCCGACGGCCACTTGTGGAACACCGTCGTCACGGCCCACGGCCTGATCATGGTGTTCTTCGTCGTCATGCCGGCGCTGATCGGCGGGTTCGGCAACTGGTTCGTGCCGCTGATGATCGGCGCGCCGGACATGGCCTTCCCGCGCATGAACAACATCAGCTTCTGGCTGCTGCCGCCGGCCTTCATCCTGCTGCTGCTGTCGGCCGTCATCGGCGGCGGCGTGGGCACGGGCTGGACGATCTACGTGCCGCTGTCGACGCAACAGGGCGCCGGCATGGATCTCGCGATCTTTTCGCTGCACATCGCCGGCGCGTCGTCGATACTCGGCGCCATCAACTTCATCACCACGATCTTCAACATGCGCGCGCCGGGCATGACGCTGCACCGCATGCCGCTGTTCGCGTGGTCGATCCTGGTGACGGCGTTCCTGCTGCTGCTCGCCCTGCCGGTACTCGCCGGCGCCATCACCATGCTGCTGACCGACCGCAATTTCGGCACCCACTTCTTCGATCCGGCCGGCGGCGGCGATCCGACGCTCTTCCTGCACCTCTTCTGGTTCTTCGGCCATCCCGAGGTGTACATCATGATCCTGCCGGCCTTCGGCATCGTCAGCCACATCATCTCGACTTTCTCCAAGAAGCCGATCTTCGGCTATCTCGGCATGGCCTACGCGATGGTGGCGATCGGCGTCGTCGGCTTCGTCGTGTGGGCGCACCACATGTACACGGTCGGCATGGACGTCGACACGCGCGCCTACTTCGTCGCTGCGACCATGGTGATCGCCGTGCCGACGGGCGTGAAGATCTTCTCCTGGATCGCCACGATGTGGGGCGGCTCGATCCGCCTCGAGGTGCCGATGCTGTGGGCGATCGGCTTCATCTTCCTGTTCACCGTGGGCGGCGTCACCGGCGTCGTGCTGGCCAATGCCGGCGTCGACTACGCGCTGCACAACACCTACTACGTCATCGCGCACTTCCACTACGTGCTGTCGCTCGGCGCGGTGTTCGGCATGTTCGCCGGCTTCTACTACTGGTTCGGCAAGATGACCGGCCGCCAGTATCCCGAGTGGGCGGCCCAGATCCACTTCTGGACCACCTTCATCGGCGTCAACCTCACCTTCTTCCCGATGCACTTCTCGGGGCTGGCCGGCATGCCGCGTCACTACGTCGACTATCCCGACGCGATGGCGCACTGGAACTACATCTCCTCGGTCGGCGCGCTGGTGTCGTTCTTTTCGGCCGTCTTCTGGCTGGTGTTCGTCGTGTTCGGCGGCATGTTCGCCGGCCGCAAGGTGGGCGCGAACTACTGGGGCGAGGGCGCCACGACGCTGGAATGGACCGTCGACTCGCCGCCGCCGTTCCATACCTTCGAGGAACTGCCGCGCATCTCGCCGGCAGCGCACCACTAGACGCGAGGAGCCGAGGCGCCCGACCGGCGCCTTCGCTTCGAGGGCCAATGAGCGACACCGCGCACCTGTTGACCGGAGACATCGACGCAGCGCCCGCCCGCGTGCGGGACTATGTCGACCTGCTCAAGCCGCGGGTCATGTCGCTGGTCGTCTTCACCGGCCTGGTCGGCCTGGTGATTGCGCCCGTCCATATCCATCCCCTCGCGGCCGCGCTGGCGGTGGCGGCGATCGCGCTCGGATCGGGTGCGGCTGGCGCCGTCAACATGTGGTACGAGCGCGACCTCGATGCCCTGATGGAGCGCACGCGCCGGCGCCCGCTGCCGGCGGGCCGCGTGGCGCCTGACGACGCGTTGGGCCTCGGCGTGCTGCTGTCGATCTTCTCCGTGCTGTTGATGGCGCTGGCGACCAACTTCGTCGCCGCTGCACTGCTGGTCGCCGCGATCCTCTTCTACGTCTTCATCTACACGGTATGGCTGAAGCGCCGGACGCCGCAGAACATAGTGATCGGCGGCGCGGCCGGCGCCTTCCCGCCGATGATCGGCTGGGCGGCCGCGACCGGCGACGTCTCGCCCGTCGCAATCGCGCTGTTCGCGCTGATCTTCCTGTGGACGCCGCCGCATTTCTGGGCGCTGGCGCTCTATCGCAGCGACGACTATCGCCGCGCCGGCGTGCCGATGTTGCCTGTGGTCGCCGGCGCGCGCGAGACCAAGCGCCAGATGCTGCTCTACACGCTGATCCTGCTGCCGGTCGCGCTGGCGCCGACGCTGCTCGGTGCGGTCAGCTGGCTCTATGGCGCGGTGGCGCTCGCGCTCGGCTTCGCCTTCGTCGGCCATGCGCTCGCGGTATGGCGGACGGCCGACGACGCGAGCGGCCATCCCGCGGCGCGCCGCATGTTCCGTTTTTCGCTGCTCTACCTGGCGGCGCTGTTCGCCGCGCTGCCCATCGACCGGATCCTGCTGGGATGAACCTTGCCATGGACGACGAGCGCCGCCCGGGCGACACCGACATGCACCGCCGCCAGCGGACGAAGAATCTCGTCATGGCCGGCCTGTTGCTGGCGATGGTCGTGGTGTTTTTCGCACTGACCATCGTGCGCATGGGAGGCAAGGGATGACGAGCGGCGGCGATCGCAACGCACGCCTCGCCTGGAGCCTCGCTGGTCTCGTCGGCGGCATGCTGGCGCTCGCCTACGCCTCGGTGCCGCTCTACGAGATGTTTTGCCGGGTGACCGGCTTCGGCGGCACGCCCGTCGTCGCCCGGGCCGGTGACCGGCCGCTGCTCGAACGCACCGTGCAGGTGCGCTTCGATTCCAACGTCGATCCTAACCTGCCGTGGCGCTTCCAGCCGGTCGAGCGCGAGGTCAGGGTCCGGCTCGGCGAGGAGAAGCTGGTCTTCTACCGGGCCACCAACGTCTCGCAGCGGCCGGTCGTCGGCACGGCGACGTTCAACGTGACGCCCGAGCCGGCCGGCCCGTGGTTCAACAAGGTGCAGTGCTTCTGCTTCAACGAGCAGCTCCTGCAGCCCGGGCAGTCGGTCGACATGCCGGTCGTCTTCTTCGTCGATCCCGAGATGGACAAGGATCGGCGCCACGACAACGTCCGCACCATCACGCTTTCCTACACGTTCTTCGAGGCCAAGACGGAGCGGGCGAGGACATTGCTGGGCGGCTTGTCCGCCAACTCGGACAAAGGGGGCTGAACAATGGCCGATTCGCACGGCGCACCGAAGCATCCGTATCACCTGGTCGATCCCAGCCCGTGGCCGGCGCTGGGCGCGCTCGGCGCCTTCCTGCTGGCCATGGGCGCGGCGCTCGGCATGCACCCGGACATGTTCGGCAAGGGCGTCGAGTCGATCGTGAAGAGCGTCAACTGGTGGATCGTCGCCCCCGGCTTCGCCGTGATCTTCGCGGTCATGTACTGGTGGTGGAGAGACGTCGTCGTCGAGTCGCGCAAGTACCACACCGCCGTCGTCCAGCTCGGCCTGCGCTACGGTATGATCCTGTTCATCGCCTCGGAAGTACTGTTCTTCGCCGCCTTCTTTTGGGCGTTCTTCGACTCCGCACTCTATCCCGGCGCGGCGGACATGCCGGTGCGCGCCGAGGCGACCGGCGGCGTGTGGCCGCCCAAGGGCGTCAGCGTCATCGCGCCGTTCGACCTGCCCTTTATGAACACGTTGATCCTGCTGCTCTCCGGCACCACGGTGACCTGGGCGCACCACGCGATCCTCGAGGGCAACCAACGCGATGCCGTGCGCGGCCTGCTGCTGACGGTGATCCTCGGCGCCATCTTCACCGGTGTGCAGCTCTATGAATACGCCCACGCGCCGTTCGGCTTCCGCGACAACATCTACAGCTCGACCTTCTTCCTGGCGACCGGCTTCCACGGCTTCCACGTGTTCGTCGGCACCACCTTCCTGGTCGTCTGCCTGTTCCGCGCGATGGCGGGCCAGTTCAAGCCCAACCAGCACTTCGGCTTCGAGGCGGCGGCCTGGTACTGGCACTTCGTCGACGTGGTCTGGCTGTTCCTGTTCTTCTGCATCTACTGGTGGGGTGCCGGCAACGCACCGATCGCCCTGCACTGACGCCCCGCGGCGTCCCGCATCGGAACCGCCGGGCGCTCCCCGGCGGTTCGTCTTTGGGAGCGTGTGAATGACCGACTGGCCGCGCCAATCGCCCGTCGATGTCGCCTTGCGCGGCGCCTGTCCGCGGTGCGGCCGCGGCCGGCTGTTCGCCGGCCTGCTCGGCGTGTCGGAGCGCTGCGCGGAGTGCGGGCTCGACCTGCGCGGCCACGACGCCGGCGACGGGCCGGCCGTGTTCGTGATCCTGGGCCTCGGCGCGCTGATGATGGTCCTCGTCTTCTGGGTCGAGTTCCGCTTCGAGCCGCCGTGGTGGCTGCACGTCGTGATCTGGCTGCCGCTCACCTTCGGCGCCGCCGTCTGGATGCTGCGCGTCCTCAAGGCCTGGCTGGTCGCCCAGCAATACGCCCACCGTTCGACCGAGCTGGAGGAGTAGTCGCACCATGATCAAGTTGCGGCCACTGCTCTGGCCCACGCTGTTCTCCCTGCCCGTGCTGCTGCTCTGCGTCGGCCTCGGCGTTTGGCAGATGGAGCGCCGCGAATGGAAACGCGAGATCCTCGATCGCATCGCCGTCAACCAGGCGGCACCCGTGATGACGTTCGACGAACTCGCCAAGGGCGATCCGCTGCGCCACGAGTACGGCAGGGTGCGCGTCGCCGGCACGTTCCTGCACGACAGGGAGTTCTTCCTCGCCGCGCGCAGCCTCAAGAACAAGGTCGGCCTTCACGTCGTCACGCCGCTGCGCACCGACGACGGCCGCGTCGTACTGCTCGACCGCGGCTGGATCGCCTCGGAGACGCGCGATCCCGCTCGGCGCGCCACCGGCCAGTTGCCGGGTCGCGTCGAGGTTGCGGGTATCGTGCGCCGCAGCCAGGAGCGACGGCAGTTCGCGCCCGACAACGATCCGGGCCGCAACATGTGGTTCCGCGTCGACGTGCCGGAGATGCGCCGCCTGGCGGGCGCGGCTCTCGATCCCGTGCTCGACCGGTTCTTCCTCGAGGCTGACGCGACGCCCAATCCGGGCGGCGCGCCGATCGGCGGCCAGACGCGCCTCGACATCCCCAACGATCATCTGCAGTACGCCCTCACCTGGTTCCTGATCGGGCTGGCGCTGGTCGGTGTCTACCTCGCCTATCACTGGCAGCAGGGCCGGCTCGAAATCGGCGGCCGCCGCACGACCGGGACATGATCGCCAACGACGCCTATGCCACGCTCGAGCGGCGCTTCGCGCGGCTGAGCGCCGTCAACCGGGCAAGCGCCATTCTCAACTGGGATCGCTCGACCATGATGCCGAAGGGCGCCGGCGAGGATCGCGCCGACCAGCTCGCGACCCTGGGCGTGATCGCCCACGAGATCCTGGTCGCGCCCGACATGGCCGACCTGCTTTCGCGGGCGGAGGAGAGGCGGGATGGCCTCGACGCCTGGCAGGCGGCGAACCTGCGCGAGATGCGCCATGCCTGGACCCATGCCGCCGCGTTGCCGGCCGATCTGGTCGAGGCACGCACCCGCGCCACAGCCGCCTGCGAGATGTTGTGGCGCGAGGCGAAGGAGCAGGCCGACTTCGCTCTGCTGCTGCCGGCCCTCGTCGAGGTCGTTGCGCTCACGCGCCGCGCTGGCGAGGCGAAGGCCGCGGCGCTCGGCGTCTCCCTGTACGACGCGCTGCTCGATGAATACGAACCAGGCGGTCGAAGCGAGCGCATAGACTCGCTCTTTACCGAGCTGGGCGGATTCCTGCCCGGGCTGCTGGCGCGCGTCATCGAGCGCCAGGGCGCTCGACCCGTCCCCTTGGTGCCGGAAGGGCCGTTTCCCATAGAGGCGCAGCGTCGGCTGGGCGAGGAGTTCATTCGCGCCATCGGGTTCGATTTCAGCCGTGGCCGGCTCGACGTGTCGGCTCATCCCTTCACGGGCGGTACATCGGAAGACGTGCGCATCACGACACGCTACGACGCGAGGGACTTCGCGCGCTCGCTCATGGGCGTGCTGCATGAGACCGGGCATGCCCTCTACGAGGCCGGCCTGCCGGCCGGGTGGCGCCGTCAGCCGGTCGGACAGGCACGCGGCATGGTACTGCACGAAAGTCAGTCGCTGCTGATGGAGATGCAGGCCTGTCGCAGTCGCGACTTCATCGTATTCGCTGCCCCGCGCATGCGCGCCGCGTTTGGCGGTGCCGGTCCGGCCTGGGAGATAGACAATATCCACCGTCTCTACACGCGCGTGGCACCGGGTTTCATCCGGGTCGATGCCGACGAAGTGACCTATCCCCTGCACATCATCCTGCGCTATCGGCTGGAGCGTGCTGTGCTGGGCGGCGACCTCGCGCTCGCCGACCTCCCGGGTGCCTGGAACGACGGCATGCGTGAGCTTCTCGGCATCGCTCCTCCCGACGATGCGCTGGGATGCCTGCAGGATATCCATTGGCCGGACGGCGCGTGGGGGTATTTTCCTACCTATACACTTGGTGCCCTGGCGGCGGCCCAGCTCTTCACGGCGGCTCGAAAGGAGCATCCGGACCTGATGGCGTCCATCGCGCGCGGCGATTTCGCGGCGTTGCTCGCCTGGTTGCGCCGGACTGTGCATGGCAAGGGCTCGATCGCCGCGACCGACGAGATACTGCTCGAGGCGACCGGCGCTCGGCTGGACGCGGACGCCTTCAAGGCACATCTGGAAAGCCGTTATCTCTCGTCGTAAGAGTTGGCATGCTTGAGTTGCGCCCGAACTGCGAATGCTGCGACAAGGACCTGCCGAACGGCGCGCCCGACGCGCTGATCTGCACCTTCGAATGCACTTTCTGCACCGACTGCGCGCGGACCCGGCTGGGCGGACATTGCCCGAACTGCGGCGGCGATCTCGTGAAGCGGCCGACGCGTCCCGATCGCATGCTGGCCAAGTATCCCGCCTCGACCAAGCGCGTGCGCAAGGACCACGAGTCCTGCCGTCAGGTGGCCTAGTGCACTACATCAGCACACGCCACGGCTCGGCCGCGGACCGGGGCGGGAGCCCGACGCCGCTCGGCTTCGAGGAGGTCATGCTCGCGGGCCTGGCCCGCGATGGCGGCCTCTACCTGCCGGCGCGATGGCCGCAATTTTCCAAGGCCGAGATCGCGGCGATGCGCGGCCTCTCCTACGCCGAGCTGGCATTCCAGGTAATGCAGCCGTTCGTCGGGATCGCCTTCGACGAGCCGACCTTCCGCCGGCTGATCGGCGAGGCCTATGCGTCGTTCGACACGCGCGAGGTGGCACCGCTCGAGCGGCTGGGCGATGGGGGCTTGCACCTGCTCGAGCTGTTCCATGGGCCGACGCTCGCCTTCAAGGACGTGGCCCTGCAACTGCTCGGCCGCATGCTCGATCACACGCTGACCGCCAGGGGGCAGCGTGCCACGATCGTCGGCGCGACGTCGGGCGACACCGGTTCGGCCGCCATCGAGGCCGTGCGCGATCGCAGGACCATCGACATCTTCATGCTGCATCCGCGCGGTCGGGTGAGCGAGGTCCAGCGTCGCCAGATGACCACGGTGATGGCGCCCAACGTCCACAACATCGCCATCGACGGCACGTTCGACGATTGCCAGGACCTCGCCAAGGCCTGTTTCAACGATCTCGCCTTCCGTGACCGGCATGCCTTGACGGCCGTGAACTCCATCAACTTCGCGCGCGTGATGGCCCAGATCGTCTACTACTTCTGGGCAGCGCTGAAGCTCGGCGCGCCGGAGCGGCCGGTCGCCTTCACTGTTCCGAGCGGCAATTTCGGCAATGTCTACGCCGGCTACGCCGCCGAGCGCATGGGCTTGCCGGTGTCGCATTTCGTCGTCGCGACCAATACCAACGATATCCTCGCGCGCTTCTTCGCCTCGGGCGAGATGTCGATGCGGAAGGTCGTCCCGACCTTCAGCCCGAGCATGGACATCCAGATCTCGAGCAACTTCGAGCGGCTGCTGTTCGATCTCTACGATCGCGACGGCAAGGCGCTGGCCGAGGCCATGCTGGAGTTTCGCCGAACCGGCAGCCTGAAGGTCGGCGCCAACGCCCTCGGCGCGGTGCGGCGCCTGTTCGAAGCGGGCCGTCTCGACGACGAGGGCACGATCGCCGCCATCGCCGATTGCCGGAAGCGCTTCGGCCAAACGCTCGATCCGCATACCGCGGTGGGCTACGCCGTGGCCCAACGCCATCGGCGCGATCCGGCGATTCCCATGGTCGTGCTCGCTACCGCGCATCCCGCGAAGTTCCCCGACGCCGTGCAGCGCGCCATCGCCGAGCGGCCGGCCCTGCCCGAACGCCTCGCCGACCTGATGGACAGGACGGAGCGCGTGACCGGCCTGCCCAACGACGTTGCGGCGCTGAAGGCCATGATCGACGACCGCATGAATCCGGACCGCCGCCCGCGCACGGCCGCCGGGAGGGTGCGCCGATGAGCAACGTCAAGGTCACCACGCTCTCCAACGGCTTGCGCGTCGCCGTGGACGAGATGCCGGAGGTGGAATCGGCTTCGCTCGGCATCTGGGTCGCCTGCGGCACGCGGCACGAGAGCGCCGAACTCAACGGCATGGCACACATGCTCGAGCACATGGCGTTCAAGGGCACGCGCACGCGCAGCGCCCGCGCCATCGCCGAAGAGATCGAGAATGTCGGCGGCAGCCTCAACGCCTATACCGGCCGCGAGATCACTGCCTACCATGCCTCGGTCCTCAAGGAGGATGTCGGGCTGGGCGTCGAGCTGGTCGCCGACATCCTGCGCAACTCCGTGTTCGACCCGGACGAGCTGCAACGTGAGCGCGGTGTCATCTTGCAGGAGATCGGCCAGGCGCTCGACACGCCCGACGACCTGATCTTCGACCAGTTCCAGGTGACGGCGCTGCCCGGCCAGCCACTCGGGCGGCCCGTGCTCGGGACGGCCCAGTCGGTGGAGGCGATCGGCCGCGACGACCTCTTCGGCTTCCTCGGCCGGCACTACACCGCCGCCAACATGGTGCTGGCCGCCGCCGGGAGAGTGGAGCACGACCGCATCGTCGAGCTGGCGGAAAGGCACTTCGGCACCGTGCCGCGTACGCCGGCGAATGCCATCGTGCCGTCGCCGTTGCGCTACGTCGGCGGCGACGGCCGCGAGGCACGAGAGCTCGAGCAGGCCCACCTCGTCCTGGGGTGTCAGGGTATCGGCTATCGCGATCCGGACTACTATGCGACCGCCGTCTATTCGACCTTGTTCGGCGGCGGCATGTCCTCGCGATTGTTCCAGCGCATCCGCGAGGAGCGGGGTCTCGTCTACGGCATCCATTGCTTCAATGCCGCCTACGCCGACGGCGGCCTGTTCGGCATCTACGCGGGAACCGGCGAAGACGACCTGGCCGAACTCGTGCCGGCCGTGTGCGAGGAGTTCGCCGCCGTGGCAACGTCGCTGGGCGAAGCCGAACTGGTCCGGGCCCGCAACCAGATCAAGGCCGGCACCTTGATGGCCCTCGAATCGAGCGGGTCGCGCTGCGAGCAGGCGGCGCGCCATCTGCTCGTGCACGGCCGGCCGATTCCCTATGCCGAGATCGTCGCCCGCATCGAGGCGGTGGACCAGGACGCCGTGCGCCGCGTTGCGCACCGTTTGCTGGCGAGCGACCTCACTCTGGCAGCGCTCGGGCCAATCGGCGAGCTGGAGCCGCTCGACCGGATCGCCGCGCGTCTGGCGGCGTAGGCCAAGAGAGTCAGATTCGCGTCCGGCGTCGGAATCGGGGGGTCGAATCGCCTTCCGATGCAGATGCCATCGGCATCGGACCGAATCCATCGACCCGATTAGGTCCGTGAGGGCGCGTCGAGGTAAAATGCGCCCATGAGCACCATGACCACTCCCGGCCGCGAGGGCCGCGCGGGATTTCCCGTATCGACGTTCTGTTTCGCGAATCGCCCGCCGACCCGTCCTCCCGACCCGTGACCGGAGGTTTGCGCAGTTCCCGTAGTTTGCGCAACGCATTCCGGCAGAGAGCAGGCACACCACCCTGAGGGCGTCTCGAGCGGGTGCTCGCGACGTCGATTGTCCGGCGACACCCCGCCGGAGGTTTGCGAGGTTTCCGAGGTTTCCGAGATCGATTTCCGCGATTTGCGCGATTTCCGCGACGGGGTTGGGGTAGTGGTCCGAGGCGAAGCGAGGCACGCCAGCGAGGCCGGCGCGCTGCGAGAGTTACTTGCGCTCCGCCGGGACCGTGGCGCTGCGCGCGCGGCTGATCAGGCCGTCAACCGGCTGCATCGCCTTGTTGCGTGGTGGCACGCCGATGGCGGCGCGGTCGCGCACAGTCCGCACTTCCGTGCTGTGCCGGATCAGGTTGTAACGCAGCGAGGTGTAGAGATTGACCGGGAACGGCATGTCGGCATTGAAGTCGATGATCAGCACCACGCGCGTCTGGTCGGTCTGGTTCTTCACCCAATGCTCGCGCGTGTCGTCGAACACCAGCGGGACACCTTCCTCCCAGTGGAAGTGGTGCCCGCCGATCTCGATCCAGCACTTCTCGGGCTCGTCCGGCACGATCAACGGATAGTGGAAGCGGATGACGCCAGCCGCCGAGCCGCGGTGGGGCACTATCTCGGCGTAGCCGTGCAAGATGCTGAACAGCGCCGTGTGGACGCCCGGAATGCGCGAGATCGCCTCGTAGGTGTCGGGCACGGCCGCGGTGTTCTCCTTGACCTCGTGGCCCCAGATCTTCAGCAGGAAGGTCCGCCAAGCCCGACCGGCCACATAGAGGTCGCGCGGATGGACCTCGTGCAGCGCCGGGATCGCGTCGTGGTGGCTCAGCAGGTACTGCAAGTCGGCCTTGATCCTGTCGTGGCTCTTCTTGAGCTCGGCGAGCACCGGGAAGGCCTTGATCGCGTCGTCGCCGCCCAGCGGCAGCTTGGGCATGCGCCGCAGGATCATGTCCGACATCTTGAGATTGAAGTTCTCGATGGGCTCCTGCGGAACCCAGATGTTCTTGGTGAGGTAGAACCGGCCTTTCTGGCCGACGTTCGAATTGGTGTCTTTTTCCATGACCGTCCCGAAACGCGGAGGTTGGTGGAACTTGTTACGTCGGACCCGCCAATGCAAGCCGGGGGACGGGCCTCTCGGGCGCGGCCGACCGTCTCAATTTCCTACGTCAAACCTCGGGAAACATGTCACAATTCCGTGCCTGCGTTAAGATTGGACCACGATGTTCCGCTTCGCCGACGTGCCGCTCGCCCTTTCGGGAATGACCCGGGTCTCGGGGCGGCGCGTGTATTTGCGCGCACCGACAATGGAAGACTGGGCCGAATGGGCCGAGCTCAGGGCGCGCAGCCGGGCCTTCCTGACGCCCTGGGAGCCGACTTGGCCGGACGATTCCCTGGCGCGGGATCATTTCCGCCGCAGATTACGTCAGCAGGTCCGCGAGTGGCGAGCCGGGGAGGCCTACGGCTTCTTCATTTTCCTCAACGACCGTCGGCAGCTCGTGGGGGGCATCAACCTCAGCAACGTGCGTCGCGGCGTCGCGCAGGCCGCCTCCGTCGGCTACTGGATGGGCCAGCCCTTCGCCGGCAGAGGGCTGATGACCGACGGGCTGCGGGCGCTGCTGCCGTTCGTGTTCGACGAGTTGCGGCTGCATCGCCTCGAGGCCGCCTGTCTGCCGCACAACGAGGCGTCCAAGGGGGTCCTGGCCAAGATCGGCTTCCACGAGGAAGGGCTGGCGCGCCAATACCTCCGGATCAACGGCCAGTGGGCGGACCACCTGCTGTTCGCCCTGCTGCGGGCCGACTACGACATGATTCTGCGCGCCGGTCGCTAGCGCCCGCTGCGCCGCGCCGGCTTGCCGCGCGAGCCGGAGCCGGTGCGCACGCCGCGGAACACGCGGCTGTTCTGCATGCGGCCGAGATTGATGTTGGCCGAGGCGGCGATCGCCTGGCCCGGCAGCTCAAGCTCGTTGGCCTCCAATCTCCGGATCTCGTCGCGGATGCGGGCGGCCTCCTCGAACTCGAGGTTGGCGGCGGCGTCGCGCATGCGCTTCTCGAGTTCGGCGATGTGGCTGCGCAGGTTGTGGCCGACGAGATGGACGTCGCCCGACACACCGGTGTCGACCGTGTAGTGGTCGCGCTCGGCGGTCGATTGCAGGATCTCGGCGATGTTCTTGCGCACCGAGGCGGGGGTGATGCCGTGCGCCTCGTTGTAAGCGACCTGCTTCCTGCGCCGTCGCTCGGTTTCGCTCATCGCGTACTTGATCGAGTCGGTCGTCTTGTCGGCATAAAGGATGACGCGGCCGTCGATGTTGCGCGCGGCACGACCGATCGTCTGCACCAGCGAGGTCGGCGAGCGCAGGAAGCCTTCCTTGTCGGCGTCGAGGATGGCGACCAGCGCGCACTCGGGGATGTCGAGGCCCTCGCGCAAAAGATTGATGCCGACCAGCACGTCGAACGCACCGAGCCGGAGATCGCGGATGATCTCGATGCGCTCCAGGGTGTCGATGTCGGAGTGCAGGTAGCGGCAGCGCACGCCGGCCTCGTGCATGTACTCGACCAGATCCTCGGCCATGCGCTTGGTCAGCACCGTGACCAGCACGCGCTGGCCCTTCTTGGCGCAGTCCCTACACTCGGCGATCAGGTCGTCGACCTGCTTCTCGACCGGCCGCACGATCACGGTGGGATCGATCAGGCCGGTCGGGCGGATCACCTGCTCGATGAAGGTGCCCTGCGTGCGCTCCATCTCCCACGGGCCGGGTGTGGCGCTGACGAAGGTCGTTTGCGGACGCAGCGTGTCCCATTCCTCGAACTTCAGCGGCCGGTTGTCGATCGCCGAAGGCAGGCGGAAACCGAACTCGGCGAGCACGCTCTTGCGGTTGAAGTCGCCGCGGAACATGCCGCCGATCTGCGGCACGGTGACGTGGCTCTCGTCGACGATCAGCAGCGAGTTCTCCGGGAAATACTCGAACAGGGTGGGCGGCGGTTCTCCGGGGCGACGGCCGGTGAGATAGCGCGAATAGTTCTCGATCCCGGCGCAGGCGCCGGTGGTCTCCAGCATCTCGATGTCGAACAGTGTACGTTGCTCGAGCCGCTGCGCCTCCAGCAGACGGCCGGCGCGGTTGAATTCGTCGAGCCGCTGCTTGAGGTCGGTCTTTATCTGCTGGATGGCATGCTGCATGGTCGGCCGCGGCGTCACGTAGTGGCTGTTGGCATAGACCACGATGTCGGAGAGGGTCGCGCTCTTGTCGCCGGTCAGCGGGTCGAACTCGGTGATCGAATCGATCTCGTCGCCGAACAGTTCTATGCGCCAGGCCTTGTCCTCGTAGTGGGCCGGGAACAGGTCGACGGTGTCGCCGCGCACCCGGAAAGTGCCGCGCTGGAAAGCGTTGTCGTTGCGCTTGTATTGCTGCTCGACGAAGCGGCGCAGCAGGGTGGACCGATCGACCTTCTGGCCCTTGTGCAGGCGGAAGGTCATCGCTTGGTAGTTCTCCAGCGGCCCGATGCCGTAGATGCAGGAAACCGAGGCGACGATCACCACATCGTCGCGCTCCATCAGCGCACGCGTCGCCGAATGGCGCATGCGGTCGATCTGCTCGTTGATCGAGGAGTCCTTCTCGATGTAGGTGTCGGTGCGCGGGACATAGGCTTCGGGCTGGTAGTAGTCGTAGTAGGAGACGAAGTATTCGACGGCATTGTCAGGGAAGAAGCCCTTCATCTCGCCGTAGAGCTGCGCCGCCAGCGTCTTGTTGGGCGCCAGCACCAGCGCCGGCCGCGCCTGCGAGGCGATGACGTTGGCCATGGTGAAGGTCTTGCCCGAGCCGGTGACGCCGAGCAGCACCTGGTCTTTCTCGCCCGCGGCGACGCCGGCGATCAGCTGCCGGATCGCCTCTGGCTGGTCGCCGGCGGGCGTGTAGTCCGAAACCAGCCTGAACGGCTTGCCGCCGACGGTCTCCGGCCGCCGCTGGACGAACGGCATGTGAAGCGGCACGGCCGATATCGCCAAATTCTTCGAGGGCATGGCCTGCATTATATGATGGCTGCGCCGGCCGTCGCCAATGGTAGCGTGCGGCCGACGAATGCCCGACCTGCTGACCGCCACGTTCGCGATCGCCGCTTCCGTCGCAGTCATCGCAGGCCTGGTGCGGGGCTTCGCCGGCTTCGGCGCCGCCATGCTCATGACGCCGGTCTTCTCCGCGCTTTACGGGCCGGCAGTCGGGGTTGCGCTTTGCCTGCTGCTGGAAGTCGCAGTGGCGCTTCCTCTGCTCCCCAGGGCGTTGCGCTACGTCGACTGGCGGCGCATCGGCCTCATCCTGGCGGCTGCGACCGTAGGCGTGCCGGCCGGCAACTTCCTGCTGACACGGCTCGATCCCGAGCCGATGCGCTGGGCGATCTCCGCCATCGTGCTCGGCGCGGTGGCCTTGCTGGCCAGCGGCTGGCGCTATCGCGGCAAGCCGCACGTCGCAGCGACGCTGGGGACGGGCTTGAGCAGCGGCTTTCTCAACGGCCTTTCCGGCATGGCCGGACCGCCCATCGCGTTCTACTACTTGGCCGGTTCGGAGACGCCGACACGAGTGCGGGCCAATCTGACGACATACTTCGTCTTCATCGACCTGGCGGCCGTGGTGGTGTTCCTGGCGCGCGATCTGGTCGGATGGACCACGATGATCGAAGCGCTCTTTCTCGCGCCCGCCGTCGTGATCGGCGGCCTGCTCGGCGAGCGCCTGTTTCCGATGGCGAGCGAGCGGTTCTATCGCAGGCTCGCGCTGCTGCTGCTCGCGGGGGTGGCCGTCGGCTCGCTGATGCTGTAACGGCGGTGCGATGCAAGTCTGGGACAGGATCGTCGAGGGCATTTCCCGACTCGCCAGCGGTGAATCGCTGGCTTCGCTGCTGGGCCTCGGTGCGACGGCCGGCGACGACGACGCGCATCCCGGCCTGCGCCAGATCGGCTTCACCATCGGCGTCATCGCGCTCGGCGCGAAGATGGCGAAGGTCGACGGAGAGGTTACACACACCGAGGTCGAGGCCTTCCGCTCGTTCTTCCAGGTGCCGCCTGGCGAGGAACGCAACGTCGAGCGCTTCTTCGATCTCGCCAAGCGCGACTCGGCCGGCTTCGAGACCTATGCCCGCCAGGTGGCGGCCCTATTTCCGGACGCGCCCGAAATCCTCGAGAACGTCCTCGAGGGGTTGTTCGACATTGCACGCGCCGACGGCGCCTTGGGCGCTCCCGAGGTGGAATATCTGGCCGAGGTGGCCCGCATCTTCGGCCTCGACAGCGCGCGGTTCGAGCGCGCCAGGGCGGCGGCGCTGGGCGTGATGGAGTGCGAGGCGTGCACGATCCTGGGCATCGATCCGCTGGCGACCGACGAGCAGATCCGCGAGGGCTGGCTGCGTCAGGTCAAGGCGCATCATCCCGACCGGCTGATCGCGCGGGGCCTGCCCGACGAGGCCGTCGCCGTCGCCAATCGCAAGCTCGCACTGATCAACGCCGCCTACGACCGGCTGAAGCGCGAGCGTGGACTGGTCGCGGCATGAGGATCGTCGAGCATCCCTCGCCCAACGCGGCGATGCGCGCCGCCGGTGCCGTCGTCGACGTGCTGGTACTGCACTACACCGAGCTGCCGTTGCGCCAATCGCTCGACGTCCTGTGCGACCCGGCGCGCGCGCACCGCGTCAGCGCACACTACGTGCTGGCCGAGGACCAGGCGGTCTATCGTCTGGTCCCCGAGGACCGCGTGGCCTGGCACGCCGGAAAATCCTGGTGGCGCGGTCGCGAAGCGCTCAACGCCACGTCGATCGGCATCGAGATCGTCAACCTTCACGGCGACCGGCACGACTATCCGGAAGGCCAGATCGCAGCCCTTGTCGCACTCTGCCGAGGCATCGTCGCCCGCCATCCCGCGATCGTGCCACGGAACGTCGTCGGCCATTCCGACATCGCCCCCGAGCGCAAGATCGATCCCGGACTGCGATTCCCGTGGCGCCGGTTGGCGGGAGAGGGGCTTGGACTGTGGCCGCACCCGAGCGATCGGCCGGTCGCCGGCGACTTCCAGGAGGCGCTGCAGCGGTTCGGCTATGCGCCGCCCGTCGAGGCAAGCCGGGCAGACATCGCTCGAGCCTTCCAGCGTCACTACCGGCCTGGTCGGGTCGATGGCGTGGTCGACGAAGAATGCCGGGCATTGCTGGCCGACCTGCTTGACCAGGCCGGGGAGCGGGCTTAGCTAACGCCCGGGTCAGACGGCCGGATGGCTGCGCTTGGATGGGCAACCGTCCGGGTGAGGAAAGTCCGGGCTCCACGGAAACACGGTGCCGGCTAACGGCCGGCGGGGGCGACCCCAGGGAAAGTGCCACAGAGAACAGACCGCCTGTCCGCTTCGCCCTTGGGTGATCGGATCGGCAAGGGTGAAACGGTGGGGTAAGAGCCCACCGCGCGACCGGCAACGGGAGCGGCACGGCAAACCCCACCGGGAGCAAGACCAAATAGGGACGGCACGCCGGGAAACCGGCACGCGGGTTTCCGCGCCGTCGTCCGGGTCGGTCGCGCGAGGTGTTCGGCAACGGGCATCCCAGAGGAATGGCCATCTCCCGTCCAGGTTCGCTTGGGTGGGGACAGAACCCGGCTTACAGGCCGTCTGACTCTTTCTATCAACCTATTGAGGTATCGTTTCGCGGATGTGCCATAAGTATTGTGTCTAATTCATTCAGATTCTTGAAAGAATCCTCGACTTGGTAATTGCATCCCGGAAATTCCCATGATATCCCATTACATCCCGTGTAACGGATAAAGCAGGGGCGTGGGGCACCTGCGGCGGGATGCAGGGGGAGAGGGCCGTTGGCGTTCCGGTCCGAAATCCTGATCAAGCTCGACAAGAAGGGCCGGGTGCTTCTCCCGGCCGCTTTCCGCGATGAGCTGCCGGCGGACGACCGGGGCGCTTTCGTCCTCTATCACTCGCCGAACCTGCCGGGCGTGGTGAACGGCAACTCGCGCTGCGGTTTCGATGCCATGCTCGATCGCTTGCGAGTCGAAGCGCTGGGCCCCAAGGGATCCTTGAAGGCTGCGCTCGACGACGAGGCCTTCGATCCCGCCGGCTATCTGTCGGCCAGTGCCCGCACGATTCCGATGGAGCCCGACGGCCGCTTCTCGCTGCCGGCCGACTTTGCCGAAGTCATCGACGCCGACGATGGCGTGATGCTGGTCGGCAAGGGCGACAAGTTCCAGCTGTGGAATCCCGGGCGCTGGCGAGCGCGCCGCGAGGCCGACCGCGAGCGCATGGCCGCGTTCGTACGTGGGCTCGACGGAGGCGACGCATGAGCGCGCGTCATGTCCCCGTGATGGTCCACGAAGTGGTCGATGCGCTCGATCCACGCGACGGTGGGCGCTATCTCGACGGCACGTTCGGAGCCGGCGGATATGCCGCGGCGCTGCTCGAACGCGCACGATGCCAGGTGATCGCCATCGATCGCGACCCCGACGCCATTGCCGCGGGCCGGGAGCTGGTCGACCGGTACGCGCCACGGCTGCGTCTGGTCGAGGGACGGTTTGGCGACATGGGCGAACTTCTGTCGGCCGAGCGCGTGGACGACGTCGACGGCGTTGCCCTCGATCTCGGCGTATCTTCCATGCAATTCGATCAGGCCGGGCGCGGTTTCTCCTTCCGCGCCTCGGGTCCGCTGGACATGCGCATGGAGAAGCGCGGCCCCTCCGCAGCCGACCTCGTGAATGAAGCTGACGAGACGGAACTGGCCGACATCTTCTGGCGCTACGGCGAGGAGCGGAAGAGCCGCCGTGTGGCGCGGGCCATCGTCGAGCAACGTGAGCGGAAGCGCATCGAGACGACCGGTGAACTGGCGGAAATCGTCCGCCGCGCCGTCGGCCCGTTGGCGCGCGACGACAGCGATCCGGCGACGCGCGTCTTCCAGGCGCTGCGCATCGCCGTCAACGACGAACTGGGCGAGCTCGAGCGTGGTCTCGTAGCGGCTGAGCAAGTGCTCGCCCCGGGCGGGCGGATCGCCGTGGTGTCGTTCCATTCGCTCGAGGACCGCGCAGTGAAGGAGTTCGTGCGAGCGCGTTCCGGCCGCACGCCCGCGCCGTCCCGCCACGAGCCGCCGCGCGATGGCCGGCTTGCGACGCTGCGTGATCTCACGCGCAAGCCCGTGCTGCCGTCCGACGCCGAGATCGTGGCCAACCCCCGCGCGCGCTCCGCGCGCCTGCGCGTGGCGGAGAAAATCGGCGGTGCCGCGTGATCCATCGCGGGCTCTTCTTCTGGTCGGTCGCCGCCGTGGTCACTGCGGTGGGCCTGTTCACCGTGAAGTACAGGGTGCAGGACCTCGAGGAGCGCATCGATCGCACCAACCAGAAGATCGTCGAAAGCCAGAAGGCGACCCAGATCCTCAAGATCGAATGGGCGCACCTGAACGAGGCCGAGCGTATCGAGCGCCTGGCCCAGACCCACCTCAAGCTCGAGCAGACGGCGATCAAGCAGGTCGTGCGGCTCGAGTCCCTCAAGCAGCAAGATTCGTCCCCGCGGCGCGAAGCACCACTCCCTTCCCCCCCACGCACGGGCAACGACGTCCCCTCGTCGGTATTGCCCGGTGGTGCCCGCGTCGCAGCGGAGGCCGGCAGCCCCTCGCCGGCCTCCGCACCCCTTTCCAGGCGTTCTTCCGGGCCCACGACGCCCCCTCGACCGGCCAGCTTACAAGAGCCGGTAACAACGGGTCCGGCTGGCGAAGGCCAGACCGCTGCCGCCTCGATCGACGAAATCCTCTCGCGAAATGAAGGGGATCGTCGGTGAGGCTGTGGCGGAAATCTGCCTCGCCTCGACCGGCCGCCGCGACCAACGCGGCGGCCGGCGCGCGTTACGGCTCCGCGAAGGAGCGATTGAAGGGCGACGCGCAGGAAACCGCGCGGCAACGCCTCGTTCTCGCGTCGGCGCTCTTCTCGATGGTGTTCGTCGCCGTCGCCTTGCGCATGGGCTATGTGTCGCTGTTGCGCGACAGCGGCGAGCCGACCCAGCGGGTTGCCGCGCGCGGTGGATCGATCCAGTCGGACCGTGCCGACATCGTCGATCGCAACGGCATCGTGCTCGCCACGTCCATTCCGGTGATGTCGGCGTTCGTGAATCCCCATCTTCTGCTCGACACGCACGAGGCGGCGCGCCAGCTCGCCGGTGCCTTGCCCGATCTGGCCTATGACGAGATGAAGGAGAAGCTCGACGCCGACAGGACATTCGTATGGATCAAGCGCGGCCTGAGTCCGCGCGAGCACCATGCCGTCAATGGTCTCGGCATACCCGGGCTGGACTTCCAGGCGGAAGAACGCCGCATTTACCCCCAGGGCAGGACTGCGGCGCATGTCGTCGGGTACGCCGGAATCGACAACTCGGGACTGGGCGGCGTCGAGCGCTTCTTCGACCAGCAACTGCAGAGCGGCGAGCCGGTTCAGCTGTCCATCGATCTTCGCTTGCAGCGCCTGGTCGAGCGCGAGATCGCCCATGTCGTCCGGAAGTTTTCAGCCATCGGGGCGACCGCGATCGTACTGGACGCGACCAACGGCGAGATTCTCGCCATGGCGTCCCTGCCGACCTACGACGCGAACGCGGCAAAGAGCATCACCAGCGAAGCTTTGTTCAACCGCGCAACCCTTGGCGTCTACGAGCAGGGGTCGACGTTCAAAATCTTCAATACCGCGATGGCGCTCGACAGTGGCAAGGTGACCCTGAAAAGCGTCTTCGACGCGACGTCACCCATCAAGATCGACCGTTTCACGATCAACGACGACCATCCGCAGCGTCGGCCGCTGACGGTGCCCGAGGTCTTCACGTACTCGTCGAACATCGCTTCAGCCAAGATGGCGGCGGACGTGATCGGTCCCGCGGGGCAGCGAGCGTTCATGGAGAAGATCGGCTTTCTCAGTCCGCTCAAGACCCAGATCACCGAGCTCGCGACCCCGCTTTTTCCCCGAAACTGGATGCGCATCAACACCATGACGATCGCATTCGGCCATGGGATCTCGGTAACGCCGCTGCATCTGGCAATCGGATCGGCCGCCATGGTCAACGGCGGAATTCTGTATGCGCCGTCTCTGATCAAGCGCAGCCCCGCCGACCCGCCAGGCCGCCGTGTCATCCAGGCCAAGACGTCGGAGCAGATGCGCCAGCTGCTGAGGTTGAATGCCATCCAGGGGACTGGCAGGAAAGCCGACGTTGCGGGCTACGAAGTCGGCGGCAAGACCGGCACCGCGGAGAAGCCGGGGCGCGGCGGCTACCGCCAAAAAGCCCTAATCAGCTCGTTTGTTGGCATGTTTCCGATGAGCGAGCCGAAATTCGTCATTCTCGTTTCCATCGACGAGCCCAAGGGTACGGCCGAGACCTTCGGCTATGCCACGGCAGGCTGGGTGGCCGCCCCCAGTGTCAAGGTGATCGTCGAGAGCATCGTGTCCTTGTACGGCATCCTGCCCGGCGACTGGACCGACAACTCCATGGCGCTGGAGATCGCGTCGGTGCCGGTCGCGGCGCCACCGCAGATGCCCCGCCTTATCCCCGTCAACGGTCGCCGCGGCGCCGCGGAGCAACGCAAGGCCGTGCCGATCTCAAACCGCACACAACCGGCCCCGGGAGTGCGTCGTGTTGCGTCTGAGTGATCTCATGGAGCCCGGCGGCGCGACCTTGCAGAGCGATCCCGTCATCTCCGGGTTGACGCTCGATTCGCGCCTCGTGCGGCCCGGGTACTTGTTTGCCGCGCTGCCGGGAGGCCGTGCGGACGGGGTATCCTTCGTCGCCGATGCCGTGAACCGCGGAGCGGTGGCGATCCTGACGTCGCTCGACGCGCAGCTGCCGGCGATGGGCGCCGGGGTGGCCGTGGTCAGGGATGCGAACCCTCGCCGACGCATCGCCTTGATGGCGGCGGCGTTTTCCGGGACGCAGCCCGCAACCATCGCGGCGGTCACCGGCACCAATGGCAAGTCCTCCACGGTCCACTTCGTGCGACAGATCTGGCGGAGCCTCGGGATGAAGGCGGCCAGCGTCGGCACGCTCGGCATCGTTTCGTCCGGTTTCACCCGCGAGGCCGGCCTCACGACGCCCGATCCGGTACAGCTGCATGCCGACGTGGCGACGCTGGCGCGCGAGGGGATCACGCATCTGGCGATCGAAGCCTCGAGCCACGGACTCGATCAGCATCGCCTGGACGGACTGCGGCTCGCCGCTGCCGCTTTCACAAATCTCACGCACGAACACCTCGACTACCACCCCTCGATGGATGCGTACTTCTCGGCCAAGGCGAGGCTCTTCGATTCGTTGCTGCCGGCCGGGGCGACCGCCGTCGTGAACGCCGACGACGATCGCGCTGGCGCCTTGGCCGACATCTGCAGGCGTCGCGGCGTGAGCTTCTGGAGCTACGGCGTGAAGGGCCGCGAACTGCGCCTCCTCCGGGACACGCCGACCGCCGGTGGACAGCACCTGGTTGTCGACGTCCTCGGCTTGCGACGCGAGATCGACTTGCCGCTCGTCGGCGGCTTCCAGGCATCCAATGCGCTGGCCGCGCTGGGCCTGGTCCTCGCGACCGGCGGCGACGCCGCGCGCGCGGTGGTGGCGCTGGCGACTCTGGCCGGCGCGCCCGGGCGCCTGCAGCTGGTGGCTCGCCACTCCATGGGCGCTCCGATCTATGTTGACTACGCGCACAAGCCCGAGGCGCTGGAGACGGTACTGAAGACTCTTCGTCCGTTCGCGCGCGGCAGGATGATCGTGGTTTTCGGGTGCGGCGGCGACCGCGACCGCGCCAAGCGTCCCGTGATGGGCGAGATCGCCACACGGTTGGCCGACCTCGCCATCGTGACCGACGACAATCCCCGCAGCGAGGAACCGGACGCCATCCGCGCCGAGATCGTCGGCGGCATTCCACGGGACCGGCGGAACTGGATGGAAGTGCGCGGCGGTCGCATGCAGGCGATCGCCGAAGGGATCGCCGCGCTCGGTTCGATGGACGATCTGTTGCTGGTTGCAGGCAAGGGTCACGAGACCGGGCAGACCATCAAGGGTCTCACGCATCCCTTCGACGACGCCGACGTGGCGCGTCGACTGGTGGGGGCGCGGCAATGACTGCGCTATGGACCTCCGAGGAGATCCGCAGCGCCCTTGCGCCGGCCGCGATTGCCGCGCCCTTCGAAGCCGGTGGCGTGACCTTCGACAGCCGCGCCGTGGCGCGCGGCGATTTGTTCTTTGCCCTGCCGGGCGAGACGACCGATGGACATGGCTTCGTAGCCGATGCCTTGTCCCGTGGGGCGGCCGCTGTCGTCGTCTCGCGCGATGTTCCCGGTGCTCGGGGTATCCAGGTACGGGTCGACGACACGATGAGGGCGCTGCGCGCGCTGGGCCGCGCCGGACGGCGGCGAAGCGACGCGCGCGTGGCCAGTGTCACCGGCTCGGTCGGCAAGACCTCCACCAAGGATGCGTTGCGGGCCATGCTTTCGGCACAAGCGCCGACGTCGGCCAGCGCGGCGAGCTACAATAACCATGTCGGCGTGCCGATCAGCCTAGCGCGCCTGCCGCACGGGACGCGCTACGGTGTCTTCGAGATCGGCATGAACCACCCCGGCGAGATCGAGCCGCTGGCGCGGCAGGTGGAGGCGCATGTCGGGGTGATCACCAACGTCGAGCCGGCACATATCGGTTACATGGGGTCGGAGGAGGCGATTGCTGACGAGAAGGCCTGCCTGTTCGCCGGCATGAGACCGGACGCGGTAGCGGTGCTCAATCGGGACAATCGGCACTACGAACGCCTGGTCGGTCATGCCCACCGTTTTGGTGTGGCCCGCGTCGTCGGCTTCGGGCGCAGCCAGGCGGCGGACGTGCGGCTTCTCTCGTGCGACCTGCGGGATTCAGGCAGCGACGTCGTCGCCTCCGTCCACGGCCGGACTATAGAGTATCGACTGGGAGCCGCCGGCGCGCACTGGGTTCTGAACAGCCTGGCGGCCCTCGCGGCGGTGCAAGCGCTTGGCGCCGACCTTGCGGAAGCGGCGGAGACGCTCACCGACGTCAAGGCGTCTCCGGGACGTGGCGAGCGCCGGCGTCTCAGGCTCGGCTCCGGAACGATCGAGCTTCTCGACGAGAGTTACAACGCCAACCCCGCCTCGGTACGCGCCATGCTCGCGGTCCTGGCCCGCACCGAGCCGGCGCCCGGCGGACGGCGCCTGCTTGCGTTGGGCGACATGCGCGAGTTGGGCGATCGCGCGGACGACTATCACGCGGCGCTCGCGGACGCGGTGGGGGCGAGCGGCGCGACGCAGGTCTATCTCTGTGGGCCGCACATGCGTGCGTTGTGGGAGCGACTGGCCGCATCGCAGAGGGGCGTACATCGAACCGACTCGGCCGCGCTGGCGGACGAAGTGGCGGGAGCCCTCCGGGCGGGAGACGTCATCGCCGTGAAAGGTTCCTTGGGTTCGAAAATGAAGAACGTCGTCGACGCGATCCTGGCGGTGAGCGGCGGCGACGCGGGGCGCTGACGATGATCTACAACTTTCTCTATCCGCTGGCGGATGTCTTCAGTCCCTTCAACATCTTCCGCTATCTGACGTTCCGCTCGATCGCGGCGTTCCTGACTGCGTTGATCCTGAGCTTCCTGATCGGCGGCGCGCTGATCCGCTGGCTGCGCAGCAAGCAGGCCCACGGCCAGCCGATCCGTGAGGATGGACCGGCGAGCCACATCGTGAGCAAGAAGGGCACCCCGACGATGGGCGGGCTGCTGATCCTCATAGCGCTGTCGGTCGGCACGTTGTTGTGGGCCGACCTCACGAACCCCTATGTCTGGATCGTGCTGATTATTACCGTGGCTTTCGGCGCGGTCGGCTTCTGGGACGACTTCCTCAAGGTCACGAAGCGAAATCCCAAGGGTGTGCCTGGCAAGGTGAAGCTCGTTACGTCGATCGTCGTGGCTGCGGCCGGCGCCTACTACATCGCGCAGAACTCGCCGCCGGGCCTGCGCTACACGCTGGCCGTCCCGTTCTTCAAGGACATCCTGGTGCCGATCGGAATGGTTGGCTTCGTCGCGTTCGCCACCATGGTCATTGTCGGCGCGTCCAATGCCGTGAACCTGACGGACGGGCTGGATGGGCTCGCGATCGGCCCCGTCATCATGGCATCGGCCGTGTTCGCACTCATCGCGTACATCGTGGGCAACACCATTTACACCAACTACCTCTACGTCCATCACGTGCCGAGATCGGGCGAGCTTGCCGTGCTGCTCTCGGCCTTGGTGGGGGCCGGGCTGGGATTCCTCTGGTTCAACGCCCCGCCGGCGATGGTCTTCATGGGCGACACGGGCTCACTGTCGATCGGCGGGGCCCTCGGTGCGATCGCGGTCGTCATCAAGCACGAAATCGTGCTGGCGATCGTCGGTGGTCTTTTCGTGCTGGAAACTGTTTCGGTCATCGTTCAGGTCGTCTCCTACAAATGGACCGGAAAGCGCATTTTCCGGATGGCGCCGCTTCACCATCATTTCGAGCAGAAAGGCTGGGCGGAGCCGACCATCGTCTTTCGATTCTGGATCATCGCCGCCATCCTCTCGATGATCGGTCTTGCCACTCTGAAGCTGAGATGAGCGGATGATCGATCTCCGCTCTCTCGAAGATTCGTCGTTCGTCGTGCTGGGGCTCGCACGCTCCGGCCTCGCGACCGTCCGTGCCTTGATGGCAGCCGGCATCGAATTCGTCGCCTGGGACGACAATGCCCTGGCGCGCGAGGCCGCGGCCAATTTGGGTGCGCGCGTTGTCGAGCCCCAAGCAATGGATTGGCGGAACGTGTCGGCACTCGTCATCAGCCCCGGTGTTCCCAACCGCCTTCCCAAGCCCCATCCGGTGGCTGCCGCTGCTCGTGCGGCAGGGAAGAAGCTGATTTGCGACATCGAGCTCCTCGCACGCGCCCAGTCGAAGGCCCGCTTCGTTGCCGTCACCGGCACGAACGGCAAGTCGACGACGACGGCCTTGATCGGCCACATTCTGAAGCATTCCGGCGTAAAGTGCGAAGTCGGCGGCAACATCGGTCGCGGCGCCCTCGACCTCGCGCCGCTCGATGCCGACGGTACGTACGTTCTCGAACTGTCTTCCTATCAGCTCGAACTGCTCGAGACTTTCCACGCGCATGTCGCCGTTTGGCTCAACGTCACCCCCGACCATATCGATCGCCACGGCGACATGGCAGGGTACATACGGGCGAAGCGCCATATCTTCGATCGCCAGGGAGCTGGCGATTGCGCCGTGATCGGGATCGACGACGGGCCTTCGTTGGCCACCTACGACCTCGTCGCCGCCCGCGGCTGCAGCGCGGTTGTGCCGGTTGCCCTGGAGCGATCCGTGGCCGGGGGCGTGTCGTTCCGTGCGGGCCGGCTGATCGATGCCGACGGCTACAGCGTCGATTTCTCCGACGTACCGACCCTGCCGGGTGACCACAACGCGCAGAATGCGGCTTGCGCCTGGGCCGTGTGTCGCTGGCTCGGCTTGGCGCGCGAGGCCATCGTCGAAGGCCTCGAGACTTATCCTGGCCTGCCACATCGCCAGGAGCGTGTCGCCCGGGTCGGCAATGTCGTCTATGTCAACGACAGTAAGGCGACGAACGCCGACGCTACCGGCCGTGCACTTTCATCCTACCGCAACATCTACTGGATCATCGGCGGTCAGGCGAAAGAAGGCGGCGTGGCTCCTCTCGCGGGCTACTTCGACCGTATCCGTCACGCCTTCCTGATCGGCGAGGCGAGCGATCTGTTTGCGGGCCAGCTGGAGGGCAAGCTTCCCTACACACGCTGCGGTGATCTCGACGCAGCGCTCAACGCGGCCCACGCACGCGCCCAGAGCGAAACTGCGGAGGCCGCCGTTGTGCTGCTGTCACCGGCCTGCGCCTCCTGGGATCAGTGGAAAAGTTACGAGCATCGTGGTGACGCGTTCCGCGCCATGGCCCGTGCCCTGCCCGGCGCCCAACTGCCGGGGGGAGCGGCATGATCCAGGTACCCCGCGACGATCGCAGCCTGATCGGGCAGTGGTGGTGGACCGTCGACCGGTGGTCGCTCGGCGCCATCCTTGGGATCATGGCCTTTGGGGTACTGTTGACCTTGGCCGCATCGCCGCCTGCCGCCGAAAGGATCGGTGCCGATTCGTTCATGTTCGCTAGGCGCCAGTTCCTGTTCCTGCCCTTGGCGCTTCTCATGATGCTCGCAATCTCGCTGGTGTCGCCTCGGCAAGTACGACGGTTGGCGCTGCTGGTTTTTTGCGGCAGCGTGCTGCTTCTGGTCGCTACCTTCGTCGCCGGGGTCGAGATCAAGGGCGCCCGGCGCTGGATTTCGGTGCCGGGCCTGTCGACCCTTCAGCCGTCGGAGTTCGTCAAGCCGAGCCTGGCGGTGATATCCGCCTGGTTGCTGGCGCAGAGTCGGGCCGAAGGCCGCGTGCCCGGCTATTTTCTGTCGACCCTGCTGGTCGGTGGGGTCCTGGCGCTTCTCGTACTGCAACCCGACCTTGGCATGAGCATCGTTGTCGCAGCGGTCTGGGCGGCTCAGCTTTTCGTCGTCGGCTTGCCGATCTGGGTGGCCGGCCTGGCGGCGGTTGGGGGCATCGCCGGGCTCGTCGGAGCGTATTTCAGCTTCGGTCACGTGCGCAGCCGGTTCGATCGCTTCCTCGATCCGTCGTCGGGGGACAACTATCAGGTCAACACCGCGATGGAGGCGTTCATGAACGGCTCCTTGTTCGGCCGCGGCCCGGGTGAAGGCACGGTGAAAGCGCAGCTTCCCGACGCGCACACCGACTTCATCATGGCGGTAGCGGGCGAGGAGTTCGGTCTGTTCGTGTGCCTGATCATCCTGGCACTCTTCGCCTTCATCACCCTGCGCGCTCTGTCGCGGGCGTCGAAGGAGACCAGCCTGTTCATCACGCTCGCCGCGACCGGCCTTGGGGTCCAGTTCGGCCTGCAGGCCGCCATCAACATGGCCTCGACCGTCCAACTGATCCCGGCCAAGGGCATGACCCTGCCGTTCATCTCCTACGGCGGTTCGTCGGCCCTGGCGATGGCGATCGCCATCGGCATGATGCTGTCGCTGACGCGCGAGCATGCCGGCTTGCGGGAGGCCGTGTGATGGCGGAAGTGCGTCCCGTCGTCCTCGCCACCGGCGGTACCGGCGGCCACGTGTTCCCGGCCGAGGCGCTGGCGAGCGAGCTCGAGGCTCGCGGCGTGCCGGTCGCGCTGGTCACCGATTCGCGCGGCCGGCAATGGCAGGGCGGCCTGTCGCGAAAGCCAATCCACTACGTCCACTCAGCCAGCCCGGCCGGCCCTCTGAAGCAGAAGGTGAAGGCGACGTTGATGCTCGTGCTCGGCCTGGTCGACGCATGGCGGGCGCTGGGCCGCATCGATCCCTCGGCCGTGATCGGTTTCGGCGGCTATGCATCGGTGCCCACCCTGGTGGCGGCGCGCCTGCGCGGGTTGCCCTCGATGCTGCACGAGCAGAACGCCGTGCTGGGCAAGGCCAATCGGTTGGTTCTGCGCGGCGTATCACGGATCGCCACCTCTTTCGCTCACACCCGCTTCGTCGTCGACGGCGATCCGCGCGCGCGGCTGGTGGGCAACCCCGTGCGCGAGGCTGCGTGCGTGCTGCGCGGCTCGCCCTATCGTGCGCCGGGCGCCGATCGTGTGATCGACGTCCTGGTGTTCGGCGGCAGCCAAGGGGCTGCGTCGTTCAGTCAGGTGATCCCGGACGCCATCCTGTCGTTGCGGCCTGCTTTGCGCAGTCGTCTGCGCGTGGTCCAGCAGTGTCGTCCTGAGGACGTCGATCGTGTGCGCAAGGTCTACCGCCAAGCCGGCATCGTCGCCGAGCTCGCGTCGTTCTTCGCCGACCTGCCGCAGCGCATGGCCTCCGCCCATCTCGTGATTGCGCGTTCGGGAGCGTCGACGGTCGCCGAGCTGGCGGCCATCGGCAGACCGGCCATTCTGGTGCCCTATCCCCATGCCGCCGACGACCATCAGACGGCAAATGCGCGTGCCTTCGAGGCGGTCGGCGCCTGCATCGTGATCCTGCATAGGGAGTTCAACGCCGACACCCTGGCTGCTTGGCTGCGCGAACTCTTCGACGATCCGCGGCATCTCGTCGACATGGCTGCGGCAGCGCGCGGAGCCGGGCGTCCCGACGCCGCTGCGCGCTTGGCCGACCTCGTCGGAGAGCTGATCGCCGCTCCCGCACTTTCGCCATCAGGAGCTGCCGCATGAGGGCACTGCCGCTCGACATAGGCCTCATTCACTTCGTCGGCATCGGCGGAATCGGCATGTCCGGCATCGCCGAGGTGCTGCACAATCTCGGCTACAGGGTGCAGGGCAGCGACGTCGCCGAGGGGGCGAACACGCGTCGGCTGGTCGAGCTCGGGATCAAGGTCATGATCGGGCATCGCGCCGACAATGTCGGCAATGCCCACGTCGTCGTCGTTTCCTCGGCGGTCAAGAAGGACAATCCAGAGGTCCTGGCTGCACGCGCGCGGCTCGTGCCCGTCGTGCGGCGAGCCGAAATGCTGGGCGAGTTGATGCGGTTGAAGTGGTCGATCGCCGTGGGCGGAACGCACGGAAAGACCACCACGACCTCCATGGTGGCCGCCATGCTGGACGCGGGCGAGCTCGATCCGACGGTCATCAACGGCGGCATCATCAATGCCTACGGCACCAACGCGCGGATCGGCGCCGGCGACTGGATGGTGGTCGAATCCGACGAATCGGACGGGTCGTTCCTGCGCCTGCCGGCCACCATCGCCATCGTCACCAACGTCGATCCGGAGCATCTCGATCACTACGGGACGTTCGATGCGCTGCGCGACGCCTTCGTGCGCTTCGTCGAAAACATCCCGTTCTACGGTTTTGCCGTGCTCTGCGTGGACCATCCGGAGGTCCAGGCGCTGATCCCGCGCGTATCCGATCGCCGGATCGTCACCTATGGGCTCGGCGTGAATGCCGACGTTCGCGCCGTGAACGTGCAGCTAGATCGCACCGGTGCCGACTTCGATGTCCTGATCTCCAATCGCGCCACCAACGAGTCGCGCACCATTGACGGGCTGCGCTTGCCGATGTTCGGCCAGCACAACGTGCAGAATGCGCTCGCCGCGATCGCCGTGGCGCAGGAGATGGGTCTGTCCGACGACGTGATCCGCCGCGCGCTCGGTGCGTTCACCGGGGTCAAGCGCCGCTTCACTAAGACCGGCGAAGCGCACGGTATCACGGTGATCGACGACTACGGTCATCACCCGGTGGAGATCGCCGCCGTCTTGCGCGCGGCGAGGCAGGCCTATGGCGGCTCGGGGCGAGTCATCGCCGTCATGCAGCCGCATCGCTACACACGACTCGCGTCGCTGAAGAACGAGTTCGCGACCTGCTTCGGCGACGCCGACACGGTGGTCGTGGCCGATGTCTACGCGGCGGGTGAGACGCCAATCGAGGGGGTCAGTCGCGACCTGCTCGTCGGGCTCGTGCAGCGGGCCGGTCATCGCGATGTCCACGCGCTCGGTGCGCCGGGCGACCTGCCGGCCCTCGTCTGGCAGATGGCGCGCCCGGGTGACGTTGTGGTCTGCCTCGGCGCCGGCAACATCACTTCCTGGGCGCATGCGCTGCCCGGCCAGCTTCAGCAGATCGCCGTCGAGAAGGCGGGTCCGCGGTCGATTGCCAACGATTCCGGGACGGCGGCATGATGGCATTGGCGACGTCACGTCCTCACCTGATCGATCGGCTACCCAAGCCGCGTGGCCGGCTGACGGCAGACGCTCCGCTCGGGCCGCAGACCTGGTTCCGAACCGGCGGTTCGGCCGAGGTCTTGTTCCGCCCTGCCGATCGCGAGGATCTGTCGATGTTCCTGCGGGCACTGCCCGCCGAGGTTCCCGTGACCGTGCTGGGTGTCGGCTCGAACCTGCTGGTGCGCGATGGTGGACTGAAGGGTGTCGTCATCCGCCTGATGCGCGGCTTCAACGGCATCACCGTCGAAGGGACCGAGGTCGTGGCGGGCGCCGGCGCGCTCGACCTCAACGTGGCGCTCACGGCGCGCGAGCATTCGCTGGCCGGGCTCGAGTTCCTGAGCGGCATCCCGGGCACGATCGGCGGCGCGTTTCCAACCAATGCCGGTGCCTATGGCGGCGAACTGGCCCAGGTCCTCGTCTCTGCCGAGGCAGTCGACAGGTCAGGTGCGATCCACTCTGTGCTGCCGTCGCAACTCGGGCTGGCCTACCGCCACAGCGATGCACCTGCCGACTGGATCTTCATCTCTGCCCGCCTGCACGCCACGCCCGGCGACCAACTCGCCATCGCCCGGCGCATTGCAGAGATCGACGCGGCGCGAATCGAATCCCAGCCGCGCAGCCGCACCGGCGGATCGACCTTCGCCAATCCAGCGGGATACAAGGCGTGGGAGCTGATCGATCGCGCCGGCTGCCGTGGCTTGACGATGGGCGGAGCACAGGTCTCCGAGAAGCACGCCAACTTTCTCGTTAATACGGGTGACGCTTCGGCGGCCGACATCGAGGCCCTCGGCGAGGAGGTTCGCCGGCGTGTGCTCGAGCAGAGTGGCGTCCGGCTGGAATGGGAAATCCGTCGCATCGGAGAACCCCGATGACGACGGTCGCTGTCCTGATGGGTGGCTGGTCGCCCGAGCGCGAGGTCTCGCTGGTCAGCGGCAAGGCCTGCGCGGAAGGTTTGCGCGACGGCGGCCACACCGTGATCGAGTACGACGTCAAACGCGACCTGCGTGCCTTGATCGACTTCCTGCGGCCGGCCCGAGGAGGGGGCCCGGAGGTGGCGTTCAACGCCCTGCATGGCAAGTATGGCGAGGACGGCTGCATACAGGGCGCCCTGGAGATCCTCGGAGTGCCCTACACCCATTCGGGAGTGCTGGCGTCGGCCATCGCCATGGACAAGCCCATGTCCCGGCACGTCTTCACGTCACTCGGCATCCGCGTGGCCGACGGCAGGGTGATCGAACGGCGCTCTCTCGCCGCCGGCGACCCGATGCCGCGCCCATACGTCGTCAAGCCGATCGATCAGGGTTCGAGTGTCGGCGTGCACATCGTGCGCGAGCGCGACAACCTCGCCGCAGTGGAAGCGGCCGAGGCGCAGTTCGGCGAAAGAGTCCTGGTCGAAAAGTTCGTTCCGGGGCGTGAACTCACTGTTGCCGTGATGGGCGACAAGGCCGTGGCCGTGACCGAGCTGCGTCCACGCACGCGCTTCTACGACTACGAGGCCAAGTACACCGAGGGCATCACCGAGCATCTGATTCCCGCGCCGATTCCGACCGAAGTCTACGAACTGGCGCGGTCGTGGGCGTTGCAGGCTCACCAGGCGCTGGGCTGCACTGGGCTGAGCCGCGCGGACTTGCGGTGGGACGATTCCAAGCCCGGCACGTCGGGCCTCCACGTTCTCGAGCTCAACACGCAGCCCGGCATGACGCCGCTGTCGCTGGCGCCGGAGCAGGCCAAATGGGCGGGCATCTCGTGGCCCCAGCTCATGACCTGGATGGTCGAGCAGGCGAGGCGACCATCATGAGCGCCGGACGGAAAAAGGCGGCAGCTCCCCGGCGAGACTACGATCGCCGCAAGAGGCGCGCGAATTCCCGCAGGAGCGGCCGTCTGTTGTGGCGCCAACCCGCGATGCTCGGTCTCGTCGTGCTCGTCCTGGGCATCGGCGGTGCCGGCGGATGGTGGGCTTGGCGCGAAGGCTGGGTGGCCGAGGCCCAGCGCCAGGTCGACGCGATGTCGCGCGGCGTCGTGGCGGCGATAACGCCCTTCAAGCTGGTCGACGTCACGGTCGAGGGCCGCGAGTATGTCGAACCGTCGGCAATCCTGCAGGCGCTCGATGTGCGCCTGGGAGATTCGCTGCTGGCCATCGATCTGCAGGCCGCGCGCAAGCGCCTCGAGGGCATCGATTGGGTCGAGAACGCCGCAGTCGAAAGACGGCTGCCCGACACGCTCTATGTGACGCTGAAGGAACGTCGTGCCGTCGCCATCTGGCAGCATGACGGCGAGTACACGTTGATCGACCGAAATGGCCGTTCCGTGCGGGCGAGCCGCATGCCGCCCGGTGCCGAGACGCTGCTGTTGCTGGGCGGCATCGGTGCGCCCGAGCATGTCGGCGAGCTGTTGCTGCTATTGGCCTACGAACCCGCCGTGGCTCGCCAGCTTCGCGCGGCGGTCTGGGTGGGTCAGCGGCGCTGGAATCTGGTCCTGACCAACGATGTCGAGATCTGGCTACCCGAGGAGGATGCCGTCGCAGCGCTCAAGCGGCTCGCCGAACTGCAGACAGAGCACAAGATCCTGTCGCGCGAGTTCGGCGTGGTCGACGTCAGGTTGCCGGACAAGCTCTATCTCAGGAAGCGCGAGGCCGGCGAACCGAGTCGGGATCCGGCATGATTCGCCAGTGCGGGGTTGCCGGCACGGGTTTCGATTGTGAGTTGGCGTAGGAACACGGGGGACGTCGTGGCGAAGACAAGAAACGGCATCATCGCAGCGCTCGACATCGGCACCAGCAAGGTGGTGTGTTTTGTGGCGCGAGTGGATGGACAAGGGTTGCGCGTCGTCGGGATCGGGCATCAGCCTGCCCTGGGCATGCGCAGCGGAAACATCGTCGACATGGAGGCGGCGACGCGGGCGATCTCGTCGGCGGTGTCGACCGCGGAGGAGATGTGCGGCGAGCACGTGCGCGAGGTCATCGTCGGCGTGAGTGGCGGCTCGCCAGCCTCTCACAACCAGAATCTCGAGGTCGCTATCGGCCACCACGAGATCGGCGAGCGCGACGTGCGCCGCGTCCAGCAGCACATCCAGCTTCCTGCGGAAACGGCCGATCGCGACATCATCCACTCGGCGGCCATCGGCTTCTCTGTCGACGGCACGCCCGTCCGGGACGCGCGCGGCATGTTCGGCGAGCGCCTCGCCGTCGATGTCCATCTGGTGACCGCCGCCAGCGGCGCGATGCGCAACCTTCAGGTCTGCGTGCGGCGCGCCCATCTCGAGATCGCCGATCGCGTGGTGGCGAGTCACGCTTCCGGACTGAGTTCGCTCGTCGCCGACGAACGCGATCTCGGCGTGACGCTTATCGACATGGGCGGCGGCACCACGTCGATCGCGGTGTTCTACGAAGGCCACCTCATGCATGTCGACTCCATCCCGGTCGGCGGCGAGCATGTCACCAAGGACATCGCGCGCGGTCTGTCGACGCCGGTTGCCCACGCCGAACGCATGAAGACGCAGATCGGTCGCGCGGTGACCAAGCCCAACGACGAGTATGACATCATCGACGTGCCGCTGATCGGCGAGGAGGATCGCACGCGCCCCAACCACATTCCGCGCTCGATTCTGGTCGGCATCATCCGGCCGCGGATCGAGGAGACCTTCGAACTGGTACGAAGCCGCCTCGAGGCCAGCGGTGTGGATAAGTTGGCCGGTGGCCGTGCGGTTCTGGTGGGCGGGGGCTGTCAGCTCGACGGTGTACCCGATGTCGCCTCTGCGATCCTGAACAAGAAGGTCCGCACGGGCGCGCCGCTGCGATTGGCGGGTTTGGCCGATTCGACCGGTGGGCCGGCATTCTCTGCGGCGGCCGGGCTGCTGGCCTTTGCCCAGCGGAACCATGCTTCAGCGCAGTCCCAGGCGGCAAGTGCCGAAGCACCATCAAGCCGAATTGGCCGTATTGGCAGTTGGATTAGGGAGAACTTTTAGGCAATATGTTGTGTAGGGAATAGCTATCCCCAACAGGCTGTAGACAACGATAAAAACCGGTAGTGGCGTAGGGTCTTCTCCCAAAAAACCGGCTCACGCTGCTGCTCCGGGCAGATAACCCCTCGATTTGCGTGGAGAAAGCCGAATGACCATCAACCTCAGCCTCCCCCAAAAGGAGTCGGAGATTAAGCCCCGTATCACCGTGGTCGGTGTCGGCGGGGCCGGCGGAAACGCCGTGAACAATATGATCAGCGCCGCTCTGGAAGGCGTGGAGTTCATCGTCGCCAACACCGATGCACAAGCGCTCGGCCAGTCGCTGGCCGACCGCCGCGTCCAGCTCGGCATCACCATCACGCAGGGCCTGGGCGCGGGCGCCCGACCCGAGGTCGGCCGTCAGGCGGCGGAAGAAGCGTTGCCTGAGATCCTGGGTCTGCTCGACGGCGCCAACATGGTTTTCGTCACTGCCGGCATGGGCGGCGGCACGGGCACCGGCGCGGCGCCGGTCATCGCTGCGGCGGCCCGCGAGCAGGGCATCCTGACCATCGGCGTCGTCACCAAGCCGTTCCATTTCGAGGGCCGGCGGCGCATGCAGGCGGCCGAGCAGGGCATCACCGAGCTCGAGAAGGTGGTCGACACGCTCATCGTCATTCCGAACCAGAACCTCTTCAAGATCGCCAACGAGAAGACGACCTTCGCCGACGCCTTCAAAATGGCCGACGACGTGTTGCACATGGGCGTGCGCGGCGTCACCGACCTGATGGTGATGCCCGGTCTGATCAATCTCGATTTTGCCGACATCCGCACCGTCATGGGTGAGATGGGCAAGGCAATGATGGGCACCGGCGAGGCCGAGGGTCCGGACCGCAGCCGCGTCGCCGCCGAGTCGGCGATCTCCAATCCGTTGCTGGAAGACCATTCGATGAAGGGCGCCAAGGGAGTGCTCATCAACATCACCGGTGGTCTCGACATGACGTTGCACGAGGTCGACGAAGCCGCCAACCGGATCCGTGAGGAAGTCGATGCCGAAGCCAACATCATCTTCGGCTCGACGTTCGATGCCACCATGCAGGGGCGCATGCGCGTGTCGGTCGTCGCCACGGGCATCGCCGCCAGCGCCGCCCAGCAGCCGGCGCCGAACTATCTTTCGCTGGACATGAACCGCCCCGTGCAGACCGGACAACCGGCCCTGAGCCGGCCGCCGGTGACGGCGCCTGTCGGACGTGTCGCCATGCCCACTGCCGCCGTAGCGCCCGTCGTACCGGTCGCGGCTCCGATGGCTGCGCCCGCTCCTGTACCGGTCGCGACACCCACGGTCGCGGCAGCTCAACCCGTGGCGCCGATCGCTCCGGTCATGCAAGCGGCCCCGGCGCCCATGGTCGAGGCAACGCCCGAACCGATCGAAGAGGCGGCCCCGGCGCTCGCCGAAGCCGCCCCCACGGCGGCCGCGATGCCAGCGCCCATGACACCGCCCGCACCGGCGCCCGCCGTCGTTCCGGCGGCAGCGCCGGCCGCCGCCGTTGCGGCGTCCGCACCCAGCGCACCTCAGAAGCCCTTGGTCGACGAGACCGACTGGCGCGTCAGCCGGCCGGCCGCCCGGCCTGTCGTTCGCGCCGAGCCGGTAAGCCGGACCGTCGCCCGGCCCGCGCCGGCCGAACCGCGTTCGCCCAATCTGTTCCAACGCATCACCGGTGCGTTCGCCGCACCGAAGCCGGTAGCCGCCCCCGCGGCGCCCGCGTCCGTTGCGGCGGAACTGCCGGTGGCTGCGCGCACGGTGGCTGAAAATGTCGTCGCGGTGCCGGCCAAGGCGCCGGTCCGCCCTGCGCCGGTGCAGACCTCGATCAGTCTCGACGTCACGGAGCGCGCAAAGCCGGCGCGCGACGACGACGATCTGCAAATTCCCGCGTTCCTGCGCCGGCAAGCCAACTGACCCGGCAACGGGAGTTCATCCACGCAAATCCTCGAGGGGCCGTCCGGCCCCTCTTTTTTTGGCCCCCGCGTGATATAAACCGGGTGGTGCGGAGAGCTCTGCGGGAAGGACATGTCGAAGTTGCTTGTCGGACGAATGCGCGGCACGGTGACCGTGTCGGCACTGGCGTTGGCCATGGCGGTGCTTTCCGCCTGTGGCGGCGACGACCCTGACAAGAACTATGTCGAGCTGCCGGTGGAGGTGCTCTACAACCGCGCTCTCGACGATCTCGGACGGCAGGAGTACAAGGCGGCGGCCCGCGGCTTCGAGGAAGTGGACCGCCAGCATCCCTATTCGGTCTGGGCGACGAAGGCGCAGGTCATGGCGGCCTTCACCTACTACCAGTCCAACAAGTACGACGAGGCGATCATCGCGCTCGACCGGTTCATCCAGCTCCATCCCGGTCATCGCGACATTCCTTACGCCTTCTATCTCAAGGCGCTCTGCTTCTATGAGCAGATCTCCGACGTCGGCCGCGATCAGCGCGCCACCCAGCAGGCGCTCGATTCCCTGGCCGAGGTCGTGAAGCGCTTCCCCGATTCTCCCTATGCCCGCGACGCGCGCCTCAAGGTCGAGCTTGCCATCGACCATCTCGCCGGAAAGGAAATGACCGTCGGGCGATACTACCAGCAGCAACAGCAGTATGTCGGGGCGATCAACCGCTACCGTACCGTCATCGAACGCTACCAGACGACGACGCACGTTCCGGAAGCCTTGCATCGTCTGGTCGAGAGCTACCTCTCGCTCGGCGTCAAGCACGAGGCCCAGGAGGCCGCCGCCGTGCTGGGATACAATTTCCCGGGCAGCGATTGGTACGCCGACAGCTACTATCTGATGACCGGCGAGGACTACCGGTTCGAGAAATAGCGGCATGCTGCAGTCGCTTTCGATCCGTGACTTCGTCCTGATCGAGAAGCTCGACCTCGCCTTGGCGCGTGACCTCAGCGGTGGACTTGGTGCCTTGACCGGCGAAACGGGCGCCGGAAAGTCGATCCTGATCGATGCCCTGAGCCTGGCCCTTGGCGCGCGCGCCGATTCAGCGGCGGTCCGGCGCGGCGCCGCGCAGGCGTCGGTCGCCGCGTCGTTCGATCTCCCTCGGGACCATTCCGCACATGCCATCCTCGCCGAGCATGGCCTCGGGTCCGACGATGCGCTTACGCTGCGACGCACGATCGGCGCCGACGGCCGCGGCCGTGCCTTCATCAACGATCAGCCCGCGTCGGTCGCTCTCCTGCGCCGACTCGGCGACACCCTGGTCGAGATCCAGGGGCAGATGGAACAGCACGGTCTTCTCGACACGGCCACGCATCGTGCCGCGCTGGACGCCTTCGCCGGCCTGGAGAAGCCCGCCGAGGCCGTGCGCGCGGCATGGCAGGCGTGGCAGTCGGCCGAGCGGGCGTGGGCCGAGGCCGAAGCGGCCGCTGTCGCCACCCGGCGCGACGAGGAATTCCTGCGTCATGCTGTCAAGGAACTCCAGGCCCTGACGCCGCGCCCCGACGACGAGGAGTCGCTGGCGGCGGAACGTCAGATGCTGCGCACCGGGAGCGCGTTGGGCGAGGCCGTCGCACAGGCGATCGGCGAGCTCGAGCAGGGGCGCGGCGCGGCGACCGCCCTGCGCACCGCCCATCGGTTGATCGAGCGCAACGTCGACAAGGCGTCTGGTCGTCTCGATGCGGCGCTTTCGGCGCTCGACCGGGCGCTCAGCGAGACGGTCGAGGCGCAGGCGCAGCTCGAGGCGGCCCGCGCCGCCGTCGAGTTCGATCCGGCGCGGCTGGAGAAGATCGAGGAGCGCCTGTTCGCGCTCCGCGCCGCAGCGCGGAAGCACAACGTCGCCGTGGCCGAACTGGCGCCGCTCGCCGACCGGTTCGCCGCCCAGCTGGCCGCGCTCGACGACGGCGAGGCCGGCCTCGCCAGGCTCGCCGTGGCCGCACAGGCGGCGCGTGCCGCGTACGTGGCGGCGGCACAGGCCCAATCGGCGGCGCGGCGCAAGGGCGCTCTCAGGCTCGACAAGGCCGTTGCGGGCGAGCTGGCGCCGCTCAAGCTCGACAAGGCGAAGTTCGTCACCGAGATCGCCGCCTTGCCGGACGCAGAATGGTCCGAGGCCGGCACGGATCGCATCCAGTTCCTGGTCGCCACCAACCCCGGCACGCCGCCCGCGCCGATCGCCCGTATCGCCTCCGGCGGCGAGCTGTCGCGTTTTCTGCTCGCTTTGAAGGTTTGCCTGGCCAAGGTGGGCGAAGCGCCGACCATCGTCTTCGACGAGGTCGATTCGGGAATCGGCGGCGCCACCGCCGCCGCCGTCGGCGAGAGATTGCGGCGGCTGGCCAGGGACGTGCAGGTGCTGGTGGTGACGCATTCGCCGCAGGTCGCGGCGGTTGCCGATCGGCACTGGCTGATCCGCAAGACAACGGGCCGCAGCGCCGCGACCACTGACGTATTGGCGCTCGATGCCAAGGGTCGCCGCGAGGAGATTGCCCGCATGTTGTCCGGCGCCGAGGTCACGGCCGAGGCGCGCGCGGCGGCCGATCGCCTGCTGGCCGCGACGGGGTAGGAGAGGATAATGTCCCGAGCCGCCAAGGTTGTGGCCGCCGTCGCCGTCGACGACCTCACCGAACGCCAGGCGCGGACCGAGCACAAGCGGCTCGCCGAGGAGATCGCGCGTCACGACCGGCTCTATCACGAGCAGGACTCACCCGAGATATCCGACGCAGACTACGACAAGCTGCGTGCCAGGGTGAAGGCGATCGAGGAGCGCTTTCCTCAGCTCGTCGATATGTTCAGCCCCACGCAGCGCGTGGCACCGACGCCGACGACGGCCTTCGCGAAGGTGCGGCATGCCAGGCCGATGCTGTCGCTCGACAACGCCTTCACCGACGACGAACTGCAGGGCTTCCTCGATCGCGTGCGGCGCGGGCTGGAACGCGAGACCGACCTCAAGCCGGACGAGGAGATCGCACTCGCCTGTGAGCCCAAGATCGACGGCCTGTCGATCAGCCTGCGCTACGAGAAGGGCGAGTTCACTGTCGGCGCCACGCGCGGCGACGGCACGACGGGCGAGGACGTCACCGCCAATCTCAGGACCGTGAAGGACATCCCGCACCAACTGAAGGGCAAGGCGCCGAAGACCTTCGACGTGCGCGGCGAGGTCTACATGGAGCGCCGCGCCTTTCAGGAGATGAACGAGCGTCAGGAGGCCGCCGGCGAGAAGACCTTCGCCAATCCGCGCAACGCCGCCGCCGGATCGCTGCGCCAGCTGGATGCCGGCATCACGGCGACCCGGCCGCTACGCTTCTTCGCCTATGCCTGGGGCGAGGCCGAGCCGCGTTCGTGGAAGACGCACAGCGAGTATCTCGAGCTGCTGAAGGGCTGGGGGTTCCGCGTCAATCCCCTGTCGCAGCTCTGCCGAACGCCGGAAGAGGTGCGCGCTTACTATCGCCGGATGGGCGTGGAGCGGCCGTCGCTGCCCTATGACATCGACGGGGTGGTCTACAAGGTCGACCGCATCGACTGGCAGGAACGCTTGGGCTTCGTGAGCCGCGCGCCGCGCTGGGCGATCGCGCACAAGTTTCCGGCCGAACAGGCGCGCACCCGGTTGAACGGCATACTGATTCAAGTCGGCCGCACCGGCGCCCTGACGCCCGTCGCCGATCTCGAACCGGTCAATGTCGGCGGCGTGATGGTCGCGCGTGCGAGCCTGCACAATGCCGACGAGATCGAGCGCCTCGACGTGCGGATCGGCGACATGGTGGTGGTGCAGCGCGCCGGCGACGTCATCCCGCAGATCCTGGGCCACGTGCCCGAGGAGAGGCCGAGGAAGGCGCCGAAGTATCGCTTTCCGACGCGGTGTCCGTGCCCGCTCGGCACGCCCGTCGTCAGCGAGGAGGGCGGCGTGGTGCGGCGCTGCTCGGGCGCGCTCGAATGTCCGTTCCAGCAGGTCGAGCGGCTGCGCTACTTCGTGTCGCGCAACTGCTTCGATATCGAGGGGCTGGGCGGCACCCACATCGAGAACTTCCATCGCGACGGGCTGTTGAAGGTGCCGGGAGACATATTCCGCCTGCCCGGGCGCGCCGCCGAGATCAGGAAACGGGAGGGCTGGGGCGATCTCTCCGTGCGCAAGCTGATCGACGCCATCGAGGCGCGACGCGCGATCGCACTCGACCGCTTCGTCAACGCGCTCGGCATCCCGCTGATCGGCGAGGCGACGGCCAAGATCCTGGCGCAGGAGTACGGCGACGCCGACGTCTGGTTGGAGGAGATGCTCCAGGCCGCCCGGCAGCGCCGCAAGCATCCCGACGAGGATGTGAAGAAGGAGAGGGCGACGGAGTCGGTCGGGGCGAGCTACGGCCGCCTTTGCAATGTCGAGCAGATCGGCGTCACGACCGCCGATGCCGTGTGCGGCTTCTTCAGCGAACCGCACAACGTCGAGGCGATCCGCGACCTCCGCCGGCAGCTCACGGTCGAGGGAGTGAAGCGCCGTGCGATCGCCGCCGACGCGCCGCTCAGAGGCAAGATCGTGGTCTTCACCGGCGAGCTGTCATCGATGACACGCGACGCGGCAAAGGCGCGGGCTGAGGAGCTGGGCGCCAAAGTAACCGATTCGGTGTCCAAGAAGACCAGCCTGGTCGTCGTCGGCGAGAATGCCGGCTCCAAGGCCCGCAAGGCGGCGGAACTGGGCGTCCAGACCTTGACCGAGGAGGAATGGGTGAAACTCTCGGGCTGAAACGGCCGGGCAGTCCTCGATGAGTCCACTCCCCGAGGACCGCTTCGATGCCGATGCCATCGGCGTCCGAGCCGATTCGTCCTCGAGTCCTCGCAGTCCCCTCGAATCCTCGGTGTCCACTCATCCACAGGCCTGTGGAAACCGATGTTTTGTCGTCGTCTCGACCTGCAACGCATCTAATGCCCGGCGCGATCTGTGGTGGATGCCCGCAAGCGCCGAAGATCCGTCCGACCGGTCCAAGAGGACCTCAGACGGGCCGCGTCGCTGTCTCGAGCCAGGCGCGGGTTTGGCCATCGACCTGCGGCCCTACGACTTCACGCACCCGCGCGTGGTAGTCGTTGAGCCAGCGCTTCTCGGCCTCGGTCAGCAGGTCGATCTCGATGCAGGCGAGGTCGATGGGCGCGAGCGTGAGGGTCTCGAACTCGAGATAACGCCGGTCGGCGCCGTCGATCCGAGCTTCCCTGACCGCCACCAGGTTCTCGATCCGGATGCCGTAGCCGCCGGTCTTGTAGTAGCCGGGTTCGTTGCTGACGATCATGCCGGGCTGCAGCGCCACGGTGCTGGCCACCTTTGAGATGCGGTGCGGCCCCTCGTGTACCGACAGATAGGCGCCGACGCCATGCCCCGTGCCATGGTCGTAGTCGAGCCCCACCTGCCACAGGGCGTAGCGCGCGAGCGCGTCGAGCTGCGAACCGGTAGTGCCGACGGGAAAGCGCGCCGTGCCCAGTGCGATGTGGCCTTTGAGCACGCGGGTGAAGCGATCGCGCATCTCGGGTGTCGGTGTGCCGACCGCGACGGTGCGCGTGATGTCGGTGGTGCCGTCGCGGTACTGCCCTCCCGAATCGACCAAGTAGAGAGAACCCGGTTCGAGTACCCGTTCGGTCGCCGGCGTCGCGTGGTAGTGCACGATCGCGCCGTTGGGGCCAGCGCCTGAAATCGTGTCGAAGCTCAGATCGCGCAACTGCCCGGTCTGCTGGCGCATCACCTGAAGCCGGTTCGAGACCTCGATCTCGCGCAGTTTGCCGCCGGCCGCCGCGCTTGCGAGCCAGGCGAGAAACCGGCTCACGGCGGCACCGTCGCGATGGTGCGCGGCGCGGATGCCGGCCAGTTCGGTCGCGTTCTTGCAGGCCTTGGGGAGCGCCACCGGGTCGGCGTCGCGCACCAGCGTGGCTCCCGCCGCCTGCAGACGGGTCGCCGCCCAATAGGGCGCCGTCGAGCTCTCGACCAGCACGCGCCTGGTCAGCGTCCCGAGTGTCTCGAGCGCCAGTCCGAGCTCATCGGGTGTTGCCAAGGTCACGGCATTGCCGAGCCATGATGCGGTGCGCGCCGGTACCTTGCGATGATCCATGTAGAGGTCGACGTGGCCGTCGGCGTGCAGCAGGGCGAAGCCCAGGGCGAAGGGCGTGCGCGGTACGTCACCGCCACGCACGTTCAGCAGCCAGGCGATCGAATCGGGCTGCGTGAGCAGGGCGACGTCGGCGCCCTTGGCGGAGACGATCTCGGCAATACGCTTGCGCTTGTCCTCGCTGCTCTCGCCGGTGAACTCCTGCGGATGAGGCAGGACCGGCGCGAGCGGTGCGGCCGGGCGATCCGTCCACACGGCGTCGATCGGGTTGGACTCGACCGCGACGATGCTGCCCCCCGCCTTCTGGATGGCAGCCGCGAGGCGGGCGTGACCGTCCATGGTGATCAGCCAGGGATCGAAGCCGAGCTTGCCTCCCCTGGGCAGATGCTCGGCGATCCAGCCCTCGGGCGATTCCTCCGGCACCTGGTGCGGCTCGAAGGCGGCGGTGTCCACCTGCGCGCGCACGGCGAGCGTATAGCGTCCATCGACGAAGATCGCTGCGCGCTCGGCCAGCACCGCGGCGAGTCCGGCCGAACCGCTGAAGCCCGTCAGCCAGGCCAGCCGCTGCGAACGGCGCGGCACGTACTCGCCCTGATGTTCATCGGCGCGGGGAACCAGAAAGCCGTCGAGACCCCGGCGCGCCAATTCGGCGCGAAGCGCGGCGAGGCGAGAGCCGGGTGCCGGCGAGATGCCGAGGCCGTCGTCTGCCTCGGCGAGAACTGCCCGCCACTCAGTCAGGGCCTTGGTCAGATCGGCATCAGCATCGCCCACGAACAGTTCGATCCATTCCGGTCCCGCCAGGCCCTCGGGAGCCGCAGCGACGCCGCGCATCAGGGAATCGAGCGTTTGTGGGTCGGCTGTCATCCCACGCTGGCGCAACAGGTGAAGAACGTCGTCGGGAGCTGAGCTCATGATGTGACGCGGACCCTACGTGGAGCGATCCGGCCTCGCAATCTGCGCAATAAACGGTCGCGCAAGATTAGAAATGCTAATTTTGAAGGCGGTATGCTTTGTACGCATGGCAGATTGTGCAAGCCAGCATTTTTCCTTTCGTCTCAGGGCCCTATATTTGCTTTGTGCGGAGCAGCATAGCGCGTTTGCAGCGCACAACGAAGGAGACGATCATGATGACCCAGCCGATCCGGATGTTTGAGAATCTGACCAGCGAAACTGCGCCGGCCGGGGAAAACGCGTCCAAGTTCATTCTGACGCCCGAGCAGCGCCACTACATCGAGTTGCGCGCCCGCCATGAGCGCGCCGAGGTGTTGTCGAACTTGCTCGGCGACGCCCTGCTGTGGCTCGGCCACCAGGTCCGGCGCCTCGTCGTCGCGGTCAAGGGCGACTACAAGCTTCGCCTCGCCGAGGCCCAGCTCCACCGCATGAGCGACCGCGAACTGGCCGATCTCGGCCTGACACGCGCCGACATCACCTTCGCCGTTCGCGACGCGACCGGCGAGGCTCCGCAGTTCGACGTGACCGGCATGCCTGCCGCGCCGGCCAACGGCAACCTGCGTCGCGCAGCCTGATCCACGAAGTGGCGTAGCGTACGCGTAACGAGGGCCGGCGAAAGCCGGCCCTTTTTGTTTGGCCTGCCGCCGCCAGGCACTCCGTTGGGCGCTGGGGCCGGACGCGGCGTCAACTCACAGGACGAGTGCGCCGTCGGGGTCGATGGCGCGGACGACGTAGGCGTCGGCCGCTGGCTGGTAGAGCTCCCACAGGAAACGCAGCTCCTCGAGCGGCCGCGGGCTGAGATCGACCCTGAGATCGACATAGGCGAAGCTCTCCCGGTGCATGACCAGCAACGCCGCGGACTTGAGCTGCTTGAGTTCGCCGCCGGCGGCGTCGCCCGCCTCGATGGCGCGCATCAGCCGCTCGGCGAGCGGTTGGCCTTCGTTCTCCTCGAAGCTCGAGACCATCGCATCGGCAACGGAGCCATTGCGCAGGATATTGCCCGCCGCGGCGCAATCGCGACCGACCTTCGAACTTTGGGTCGTGCTGATCCTGGTGCCGTTGAAAACCGCACCCTTGCCTTCGCCGTCGAGCACGACCAGTTGGCGCCAGCCGATGTGTGGGTCGTCGCGCTCGATTTCGCCGATCGCCGCTTCCGGCGAGCGCCCGCGCCGCAGGTGTTCCAGCAGCTTCGGCCCGAGACGCGGATCCGTGCGGTGCTGCGTCAACACCACGCCCACCTTCGCCTCGGCCCAGGCACAGCGGCTGCCGACCGCCATGGAGGAGGTTGTGACGACGGCGCCCAGCATACCGGTCCGGGCGCAGCGGCCCGCGATCGAGAAGGTCATGGCTCCTCCTGAATTCGCTTCAGCAGCAACGTGCGCCACCAGGCGCCGCCGGTCTCGAGGTCGATCTGGCGCTCGAGCGCGAAGCCGCGGCGCGCATAGAGCTCGACGATGTCCGGTGCCTGCTCGACCAGGATGCCGCTGAGGACCACGCGCCTCGCCGACACGAACGACGTCGAGAGCTCGATCAGCGGGCCGAACAGGATGTTGGCGACGATCAGGTCGTAGGGCGCTTTTGCGGCCAGTTCCGGCGCCTGCAGGCCGACAGAAGTGTAGAAGCGGCAGAGGCCGGCCACGCCGTTGAGCTCGGCGTTCTCGACGGCGACGGTGACGGCTTGGGGATCATTGTCGCCACCGACCACCGGGCGGCGCCAAAGCTTGGCCATGGCGATGGCGAGGATGCCGGAGCCGCAGCCGACATCGACGGCATTGGTCGCCTCCCTTGGATCGAGCGTCGCCAACACCTCCAGGCAGCCGCGCGTGGTGGCGTGCGTGCCGGTGCCGAACGCCATGCCCGCATCGATGCGCAACGGGACCTTGCCGGCCGGCATGCCGACCTCATTGTGCGAAGGATGGACCCAGAAGGGACCGACCGTGAACGGCTGGAACGAGCGCTGGTTCTCGGCCACCCAATCCCGGTCGGGCAGCACTTCCCACCGCCATGCGATGTCGAGCGCCGGCCGCTCGCCTTCGCCGAAGATCTCGATGCACCACGGCCCGTTCAGCGACATCTCGCGGCTGGTGACGACGAAGCCCTGTTCTGCCAGCGGCTCGAGCGCCCGTTCACGGAGGGGCCGCTCGGCGGCGGGAACGATCACCGACGCCTTCCAGCCGCTCACGCCGCCTCGACGAAGCTGTCCAGCACCTTCTTCGAGCCGGCTTTCTCGAACTCGATGTCGAGTTTGTTGCCGTCCACGGCGACGATGCGGCCGTAACCGAACTTCTGGTGGAATACACGCTGGCCGATGGCGAGATCGGGCTTGTCGCCCTCGACGGCGCGGCGATCGTCGAACGTCTCGTCGCGCCAGCGTGTGCGCGCGCGGCTTCCGAACTCCGACCGATTGGTGACGCCCAGGCTCTCGTAGTCGAAACCCGATGCCTGTTCGCGCAGTCCGCCATGATGACCGGCGGAGTAGGTGGCGTAGAGGCCGGCGTCGCTGCTCTCGCGCAACTGGTCGGCCGGCAGCTCGCGCAGGAAGCGCGACGGGATCGCCGCCTGCCACTGGTTGAACACGCGCCGGTTGGCGGCGAAGGAAACGTAGGCGCGTTTGCGGGCACGCGTCAGCCCGACATAGGCAAGTCGCCTTTCCTCCTCGAGGCCGGCCAGGCCCTTGTCGTCGAGGGCGCGCTGATTGGGGAACAGGCCTTCCTCCCATCCGGGCAGGAACACCGTGTCGAATTCCAGGCCCTTGGCCGCGTGGAGAGTCATGACGCTCACCATGTCGCCGCCCGACTTCTCGGCATTGTCGGTGAGCAGGGCGACATGCTCGAGGAAGGCGGGCAGGCTGTCGAACTCCTGCAGCGCGTTGGTGAGCTCCTTGAGATTCTCCAGTCGTCCCTCGGCTTCGGGTGAGCGGTCGGCACGCAGCATGTCGGTGTAGCCCGACTCTTCGAGGATGGTTTCGACCACTTCGACATGGTGCATGCCGTCGAGCATCGCCCGCCAGCGGTCGAAGCTCCTGACGAGGTCGCCCAGCGCCTTGCGCGGCCGCGCCTTGAGCTCGTCGGTCTCCAGCGCCCGCCGCGTCGCCTCGAACAGCGATACCTTGTTCGCGCGCTGGATCACGCGCAACGTGCGCAGCGCCGATTCGCCCAGGCCGCGACGCGGCGTGTTGTAGATGCGCTCGAAGGCGAGGTCGTCGTCGGGCTGCACGGCGACCCGGCAATAGGCCAGCGCGTCGCGGATCTCCTGCCGCTCGTAGAAGCGCGGGCCGCCGATCACCCGGTAGGGCAGGCCCATGGTGATGAAGCGCTCCTCGAACTCGCGGGTCTGGAAGCCGGCGCGCACCAGGATGGCGATCTGGCTCAGCGGATGCCTGTCGCGCTGCAGCGCCTCGATCTCCTCGCCGATCGAGCGCGCCTCCTCGTCGCCGTCCCACACGCCGCGCAGGGAGATGCGCTCACCCTCCTTGACGTCGGTCCACAGCGTCTTGCCGAGCCTGCCTTCGTTGTGGCTGATCAGGTGCGACGCGGCGGCGAGGATGTGCGGCGTCGAACGGTAGTTGCGCTCCAGCCGCACGATGGCGGCGCCGGGGAAGTCGCGCTCGAAGCGCAGGATGTTGCCGACCTCGGCGCCGCGCCAGCCGTAGATCGACTGGTCGTCGTCGCCCACGCAACAGACATCGGGTGTCCCCTGGGCGAGCAGCCGCAGCCAGAGATACTGAGCCACGTTGGTGTCCTGGTATTCGTCGACCAGGATGTGGCGGAAGCGGCGATGGTACTGCGCGAGCACGTCGGGATGCTGCTGCCACAGGGTGACACAGTGCATGACCAAGTCGCCGAAATCGACGGCGTTCACCTCGGCGAGCCGCGCCTGGTACTGGCGATAGATCTCCGCGGCCTTGCCGTTGGCGAAGTCGCCGGCATCGTCGGCCGCCACCTTTTCGGGCGAGAGCGCGCGGTCCTTCCAGCGCTGGATGATGCCGGAGAGCACGCGGGCCGGCCATTTCTTGTCGTCGATGCCCTCGGCCTGGAGGAGCTGCTTGATGAGGCGAGTCTGGTCGTCGGTATCGAGGATGGTGAAGTTGCTCTTCAGCCCCACCAGCTCGGCGTGGCGGCGCAGAATGCGCACGCCCACGGAATGGAAAGTGCCGAGCCACATGCCGTCGGCCGCGCCGCCGATCAGTTGCGCGACGCGGTCGAGCATTTCGCGTGCCGCCTTGTTCGTGAAGGTGACGGCCAGGATTTGCGAGGGGCTCGTGCGACCGGTTATCAACAGGTGCGCGATGCGGGTGGTCAGGACGCGCGTTTTGCCGGTGCCCGCGCCGGCCAGTACGAGCAGCGGTCCGGCGTCGTGGATCACCGCCTTGCGCTGCTCTTCGTTCAAGCCCTCGAGATGGGTGGAAGGCGCGACGGCGGTTCGTGCCGGAGGAGGAACGGCCGGCACGGGATCGTCGGTGATTTCGAACGGGTCGGCGGGGGACGCCATCAGCGTCATATAGCAATCGCTGCGGCATACGCCTATCTTTGCAAGCGGGACACAAAGGTGCAGGCATGGCCCGAGGGTTGAACGGATCCGCGAACGGCTCGAGCCGGTGGCTGGGCGGCCAGGAGGGCGTCGAAGCGCGCCGGCCCGGCGGCTCGAACCTGCCGCCCGAAGTGTCCGACGTGCTGCCGGCCGTGGTCGGGGTGCAGACGAAAATTCCCGAGAGCCGGCGCTCCGCGCAGACGCTCGGTGCCGAGCGCGAGGGCCATGGCGTCGTGATCGACGACCGCGGCCTCGTGCTCACCATCGGCTATCTCATCATGGAGGCATCTCACGTCGCCGTGACCGATCTCGAAGGTCGCACCTTTGCCGCACGCATCGTCGGCTATGACTACGAGAGCGGGTTCGGCCTGGTCCGCACCAACGCAAACCCCGACATCAAGCCCATGCCGTTCGGCGATTCGGACGAATTGACCCTGCGCAGCGAGGCCTATGTCGCGGGCGTGGGCGGCGAGAAGGCCACGCTCAAGGTCAAGGTCGCCGGCCGCCGCGAGTTCGCGGGCTATTGGGAGTATCTGCTCGACAACGCGATCTTCACCGTACCGGCCTATCCGCTGTGGGGTGGGTCGGCGCTGGTCGGCGGCGACGGCTCGCTGCTCGGCATCGGTTCGCTGCTGGTGCAGGAGGCGCTGGGACCGGGCGCGCCAGCCTTTCCCGGCAATATGTACGTCCCGATCAACCGGTTGAAGCCGATCTATGCCGAGCTCGCCGAGAAGGGCGGCCTGTCGACGCCGCCCCGGCCCTGGCTCGGCGTCTATACCGTCGAGCACATGGGCCAACTCGTGGTGGGCGGCATCTCCGATGGCGGTCCGGCCGATCGAGCGGGCCTGCAGCGGGGCGACGTGCTGCAGGCGCTGGACGGCGAAGTGCTGGACGATGTAGCCGACTTCTATCGCAAGCTTTGGTCGTTGGGCCCGGCCGGCACGCCGGTCGTGCTGCGCATGGAGCGTGATGGCGATTCGTTCGAAGTGACTGTGCGAACCGGTGATCGCGCAAACTACCACAAGTTCGGCACCGACTAGGTCCGACCGGAAGCAACGACAGAAGAGTACGGGAGAGACAGCGTATGGCCAAAGCCTTCGCCTCACAGGCCGACCTTGCCGAGAAGAAGATCACCTTCAGCCGGCTGAGTGAGCATGCCTATGCCTTCACCGCCGAGGGCGACCCCAACACCGGCATCGTGGTGGGCGACGACGGCGTGATGGTGATCGACGCGCAGGCGACACCCAGGATGGCGCAGACCGTGATCGAGAAGATCCGCACGGTCACCGACAAGCCGGTCAAGTACGTGGTACTGACCCACTACCACGCGGTGCGCGTTCTCGGCGCCTCCGCCTACGAGGCCCAGCACGTGATCTGCAGCGAGGCGACGCGCGAGATGATCGTCGAGCGCGGCGCGCAGGACTACAAGTCGGAGCTGCAGCGCTTCCCGCGGCTCTTCCAGGCGGCGGAGTCCATTCCCGGCCTCACTTGGCCCACCGTCACCTTCAGCGATCGCATGACCTTGTGGATGGGTAAGCTGCAGGTCGACATCGTGCATGCCGGGCGCGGCCACACCAAAGGCGACACGATCGTCTGGCTGCCCGAGGAGCGCACGCTGTTCAGCGGCGACCTGGTCGAGTACGGCGCCACGCCCTACGCTGGCGACGCCCACTACAAGGACTGGCCGGAGACGCTGCAGAAGCTGCGCGATCTCAGGTCGCTGGCGCTCGTCCCCGGACGCGGCGACGCGCTGGTCGGCGAGACGCAGGTGGAGGAGGGCATCGCCGGGACCCAGGCCTTTCTCAGCGAGCTCTACAAGGTGGTGTCGCGGAGCGCCGAGTCGGGCGATTCGCTGAAGCAGGCCTACGACAAGGCGATGACCGCGCTGCAGCCACGCTACGGCAACTGGGTGATCTTCGAGCACTGCATGCCGTTCTGCGTGTCGCGCGCCTACGATGAAGCCAAGGGCCTCGACCATCCGCGGATCTGGACCGCCGAGCGCGACATCGAGATGTGGACGGCGCTGGAGAAGAGCGCCTGACGCTGTGGGCTCGTACGAGTACCGCCGCTATCCCTATCGCCGTCCTGCCGATCCCGAGCAACGGCGGCCGGTCGTGATCGTCGGCGCGGGCATCGCTGGTCCGACGCTCGCCCTGCTACTGGCCGAGCGCGGCGTGCCGGTCGTGCTGCTCGATGACGACGACACGGTTAGCAACGGAAGCCGCTCGATCTGCCAGGCCAAGCACAGCCTCGAGATCTGGGATCGCTTCGGCGTTGCCAGGCGCATGGTCGAGAAGGGCATCACCTGGGAGCAGGGCGAGGTCTATCTCGGCGACGCACCGATCTGGCGTTTCAATCTGCAGCCCGAACCCGGCCACAAGTTCCCTGCCTTCGTCAACCTGCAGCAGTACTATGTCGAGGAGTACCTCTACGATCGCTGCCTCGGCGAGAAGCTGATCGAGTTCTGCCCGCGCAACAAGGTCGTCGGCGTGACACCCCGCAACGACGGTGTGGCGCTCGAGGTGGAGACGCCGGACGGACGATACCGCCTCGACGCAGCCTGGGCGGTCGCCTGCGACGGCGTGCGCAGTCCCGTTCGGCATATGCTCGGCCTGCCTTATCCCGGCGAGGTGTTCGACGACCGCTTCCTGATCGCCGACATCCGGTTCAAGGGCGACCTGCCGAAGGAGCGGCGCTTCTGGTTCTACCCGCCGTTCCATCCCACGAACTCGGTGCTCCTGCATCGCCAGGCCGACGACGTGCTGCGTGTCGATTTCCAGCTCGGCCGCGACGCCGATCCGGAGGAAGAGATGAAGCCGGAGAACGTCGACCGCCGTCTGCGCCAGATGTTCGGCCCTGACGCGCGCTGGGAGCACGAGTGGACCAGCGTCTACACCTTCACCTGCCGCATGATGGAGCGCTTCGTGCACGGCCGCGTGGTGTTCGCAGGTGACGCCGCGCACGTCGTCTCGCCGTTCGGCGCGCGGGGAGGCAATGCCGCGGTGGCGGACGTATCCAACCTCGCCTGGAAGCTCGCTTTGGTGCTGGCCGGCGAGGCGCCCGACTCGCTGATAGACAGCTATTGCCACGAACGCCGAGCCGCCTCGCGCGAGAACATCCTCAACTCGACGCGCGCCACCGACTTCATCACGCCGAAATTCGAGGCCTCGCGCATCTTCCGCGATGCCGTGCTCGGGCTGGCGCGGGACTTTCCCTTCGCGCGCTCGCTGATCAACAGCGGGCGCCTATCGGTGCCGACCAGCCACGCCGGCTCGCCGCTCGATACGCCCGACGGCGCAGACGACTGGGGCGGTGCGCCGATGCCGGGGCAGGCCATGGTCGATGCGCCGCTCGGCGGTGGCTGGCTGGTCGACCGCGTCGGCCGGGACTTCGCGCTGCTGGCATTCGGTGTCGGCATCGTGCCGCCGCCCGGCATCGACGTGGTACCGATGGCGGAAGAAGGCTTGGCCTGGCAACGCTACGGCGCGCGGCCGGGAACGGCCTACCTGATCCGCCCGGATCGCTATGTGGCGGCACGCTGGCGCGAGACAGACGCAGCCGCCGTCACGCGGGCCATGGCACGCGCCATGGCCAAGGAGGGAACATGCTCTGCCGAACCTTGAACCTCGCGCGGCCCGACGATGTCTACAACGCGCTGATCGACGCCCACAAAGGGTTGAGCGACGAGCAGTGCCGCGCCTTCGACGCCCGGCTGATCCTGTTGCTGATCAACCATGTCGGCGACGAGGTCGTGATTCGCGAGGCATTGAAGGAGGCCGCCGCGCCATGAAGGACATGCTGACCGGACGGCTGGCGCTGGTCACCGGCGCGGGGCGCGGCAACGGCGCGGCGATCGCCCGGGGACTGGCGGCCGCCGGCGCGCGCGTCGTCGTCACCGACGTCGACAAGGACGCCGCGCACGGCATCGCCGAGGCCATCGTGCGCGCCGGCGGCGAGGCGCGCGGGTTCGCGCTCGACGTGACCGACGAGGCAAGTTGCCGCAGGCTTGCCGAGGATGTCGCCTTGCTGGTCGGACCGATCCGCATCCTGGTCAACAACGCGGGCCTCTTCCTGCGCGGCAATCTGGTGGCATCCGACGGGCGGGCGCGCTGGGACCGGACGATGGAGGTGAACGTCACCGGCGCCTACAACGTCACCCTGGCCTTCATCGAGCAGTTGAAGCTGACGCGCGGCTGCATCGTCAACATCGCCTCGATCAACTCCTTCATCGCGCCGGCCGGCAGCGGCGCCTATCCGGTGTCCAAGGGCGCGCTCGTCCAGTTCACGCGGGCGCTGGCCTCCGAACTGGCGCCGGACGGCGTGCGGGCGAACGCGCTGGCGCCCGGCATCATCGCCACGGCGATGACCGAGGCGACCCGCGCCGACCCCAAGCGGCTGGAGGCATTCCTCGCACACGTGCCGATGAAACGGGTCGGGGAACCCGAGGAACTGGCCGGGCCGGTCGTGTTTCTGTGCTCCGACGCGGCGAGCTACATCACCGGCGCCGTTCTGCCGGTCGACGGAGGTTATCTTGGCGTCTGACATCGAGGTACGCGCGGCGACGGTCGACGACGTCGAACTGCTGCATCGATTCTCGGTCGATCTGGCGACCTACGAGGACGAGCCGCACGCCGTGACCGCGACACCGCAAACCCTGGCGCGTGACGGCTTCGGCGCGAGCCCGCAATTCGTCGCCCTGATTGCCGAGCGCGCCGGCAAGCCGGTGGGCTTCGCCCTTTGCACCTTCAACTACTCGGTCTGGACCGCCGCCCGCGGCATCTTCGTCGAGGACATCTGGGTGGTGCCCGAAGAGCGGCGCGGCGGCGTGGCGCGCGCGCTGATGGTCGCGCTCGCCCGCGAGTGTCTCGCCAAGGGTTACAGGCGCATCGACCTCAACGTGCTCGACTGGAATCCGGCGCGCGGCTTCTACGAGAAGATCGGCTTCAGGTGGATCAGGAACTGGTTGCCCTATCGCCTGAGCGGCGAGGCACTGGAGAAGCTCGCTACCTCTTCTTGAGTCCCATCACGCGACCGGCCTTCGCTGGTCGCGGCAGCACCTTGTGAGCGTCCCACAGAGCCTCGAGCCGCTCCGCAACCTGCACCGGCCACGGCGCCGACTTCCGACTGGCGTAGTCGATGTTCATCACGATCGCCTCGTTGGTGGCGGCGAGGTAGCCCTGATCGGCGTGGAACATCTCATGATAGAGATGGACCCGCTTGGCGTCGCGCTCGAGCAGCTGCGTAGTGAAGCGCATCGGCGCGCCCTCGCGCAGCTCTCGGTCGTAGGTGACGTGGGTCTCCAGCACGAAGGTCATGCCCGACTTGCTGTCGACGTAGTTCCGGCCGAGCCCCATATTGCGCATGAAGGCGCCGGAGGCCTGATCGAAGGCCGCGACATAGAAGGCCACGTTCATGTGGCCGTTCCAGTCGACCCACTCCTTCAGGACGGTGGAGCGATGGGTGTCGAGCGGCGCGCGCGTCACCAAGTCTGGCAGTTCGTAGGGCAACGTGACCAGCATGGAGGCTACTTCCGCTTGATGCCGATGAGGCGACCCGCCTGGGCCGGCCGCGGCAGGCCGGCATGGGCCGCCGCGAGCTTGGCGATGCGCTCCATGGCGAAGTCCGGCCAGGGCGCAGAGCGACGGCTCTCGTAGTCTATGTTCATCAGCATCAACTCGTTGGTCGCGGCGAGGTAGCCCTCGGTCGCGTGATACATCATGTGGATGTAGTGCAGGCGCTTGGCGTCGTGGTCTAGGATCTGCGTGGCGATGCGCAGCGGATCGCCCTGCTTGACCTCGCGGTCATAGGTGACGTGCGCCTCCAGCACGAAGGTCATGCCGATCTTCCGCTTGGTGTACTCCCAGCTGCAGCCGAACTGCTCGCACAGCGTGTCAGTCGCCTTGTCGAAGGCGACGACGTAGAAGCCGACGTTCATATGGCCGTTCCAGTCGATCCATTCGGGAAGCACGGTGGCCCGATGGCGGTCGAGCGGCGCGGCGGTGTCGAGCTCGATAATGGGGTAGGGAGGTAATTTCATGCGGCCGGACCGTAGCGAAGCCGCCCCTCGCGCCGCAAGTTCGGCGAAACCACTCACTCCGAGGTGCGGACATGGCCAGAAAACCCAAAGCGCTCGTCCTGGGCGTCGGCGCGGAGCGCGGCATCGGCGGCGCGGCGAGCCGGCGCTTCGCCGGGGAGGGCCATCACGTGCTGGTCGCCGGCCGCACACCGGCCAAGATCGACAAGGTGGTCGACACCATCCGCGAGCAGGGTGGTTCGGCGACGGCGGTTGCCGTCGACGGCACCAGGGAAGACCAGGTGATCGCGCTGTTCGACAAGGCGATGATCGACGACGCCGACGGATCACCCGCCGATCTCTTCGTCTTCAACCTGGGCAACAACGCCGCCATCGATTTCCGCGAGATGACGGCGCAGCACTTCGAGGAGTCGTGGCGTGTCGGCTGCTTCGCCGGCTTCCTGTTCGGTCGTGAGGCGATGCGCCGCCTGGCGCCGTTGGGCCGAGGCACGGTCATATTCACCGGCGCCTCGGGTTCGATGCGCGGCAGGCCGCGTTTTGCCGCCTTCAATGCCACCAAGGGCGGGCTGCGCCTGTTGGCACAATCGATGGCGCGCGAGTTCGGGCCGCAAGGCATCCATGTCGCGCACGTCATCATCGATGGCGGCATCGACGGCGAGCGGCTGCTGTCGCGCATGCCCGACCGCAGGGACAAGGCCGGCCCCGATGGCCTGCTCGATCCCGAGGCCATTGTCGACAACTACTGGCATTTGCACCGGCAGCACCGCAGCGCCTGGAGCCACGAAGTCGATCTCAGGCCGTACAAGGAGACGTTCTAGGCGCCCCGCACCGCGCGCGCCTTCTCGTACCAGCGCGACATCAGTTCGATGGCGATCCAGGTGAGGAGTGCGCTGGCGAGCAGTGTGTAGAGTGCGTTCTGCCAGCCGACGAAGTCGACGATCAGGGCGAACAAGGCGGGCGAGAAGGCGTTGACCAGCAGGATCGGCGTCGCGATCAATCCGAGGACCGCCCCGTAGCCCTGCGCGCCGAACAGGGCTAGCGGCACCGCGCCGCGCACGATGGTGATCACGCCCTGCGATGCGCCGAGCAGGAGGGTGAAGGCGACGAGCAGCCACAGTTCGCCGCGCGCCAACATCAGCAGCAGCAGCGCAGGCGGCAGCACGCCGATGGCGATGCGTGCCACGGTCATGGCCTTGAGGTTGCGGCCGAAGAAGATCTCGACCAGCCGGCCAGCGAACTGGCCGTGTCCCTTCAGCGACGCGACCCAAACGGCCGCCGCTCCCGCTAGTCCTGCCGCCTCGAGGAGCGGCACGAGCTGCAGCGAAACGACGCCGAACACGAAGCCGTTCAACGACATGATGAGCGCGAACAGCGCGATGCCGATGGTTCGACGCCGTCCTTCGAGGAGCGGTCCGTCCGGCGTGGCGGCTGCAGGTTTGGCGGCCGTCGCCTGGCCCGCGGTTTCGCGCCATGTCAGCCCGATCCAGTTGAGCGGCAGGCAAACAACGAGATTGATCGCCGCGAAGATGACGAGCGTGCCGCGCCAGCCATGCTCCTCGTTGAGGTAGTGGCCGATCACCCAGAACACGGTCGAGGCATAGGCGCCATAGAGCGTGAGATAGGAGATGGCGGCCCGACCACGGCTCGGCACCGCCTGCACGAGGGCAGCGAAGGCCGCGTCGTAGAGGCACAGGCGCATGCCGACGCCGATCACCGCCCAGGCTGCGAAGTAGGTGGCGACGTCGCGCACCAGCGAAAGGCCGAGAAGCCCGGCGGAAACGACGACCGTGCCCATCGACATCACCGTGCGGGCCCCGATCCGGTCGATAAGTCGCCCGACCCAGGTCGAGATCAGCCCCATAACCACCAGCGCGACGCTGAAGCCGAGGAAGACCGTGCTGATAGCCCAGCCCGTCTCGGCCACGATCGGTTTGGCGAGGACTCCGAGGCAATAGTAGCTGGTGCCCCAGGCGGTGATCTGCGTGATGCCGAGCGCGTTGACCGAGATGACCAGTGGATCGCGCCACCAGCCGCGTCGTGCCGCGGCGCTCATGCCGGAATATCCAGCAACTCGCGCGCCACCAGGCCGGGCGCGGAAATGATGCAGTTGTGGCCGGCCTCGATGGGACGGAAGCGGATATGCGGCATGTCCTGCACCTTCTCGTGCATGCCGGCCGACACAGGATAGCGCGGCTTGGTGCAGGCGATATAGGTCATCGGCCGCCCATTGCCCGCCGCATGGTGCATGCGGACCGGCTTGGTGTAGCAGGCCAGCGGATGCGGCGTGAGCTGGCGGTGCGTCCAGGCGGCGAGCCCGGGATCGTCGATGATCAGGCTGCCCTGGGGCGCGAAGGGCAGCACCTCGACGCCGTCGATCGTCCGCACCAGCTTCAGGCGCTTGGCGACGATGTCCTTGGGTATGCGGCCGAAGATCGACTGCCCGTCCTGGGTGATGCCGCCGTCGACGATCACCAGGTGGGCGATCCGCTCGGGCGCCCGGTCGGTCACCATCGTGGCGATCAGGCTGCCGAAGCTGTGCCCAACCAGCACGATGTCGCTCAGTTTCTCGCGTTCCAGATAGTCCAGCGTGTCGGCAAGCAGCAGGTCGTTGTCGATTTGGGGCGAGAGCTCGGCCGCACGCTCGCCGACGCCGCGAAAGGGCAGGGCACGCGCGTCATGCCCTTCCGCCGTCAGACGGTCGAGTACGAATCGCCAGGACCAGGCGCCCATCCAGGCACCGGGCAGGCAGAGATAGGTACGCATCGCCTCTCTCTGTTAGCACATGCTAGCGTTCGGCCAAGGAGGAGGATACCTATGACCACCACCAACCGCCGCGTGCTGCTGAAGTCGCGTCCGCAGGGCGAGCCGAAGCCGACGGATTTCCAGATCGACGAGGCGCCGCTGCCCGAACCTAGGGAAGGAGAATATCTCTCCCGGACCGTGTGGCTGTCGCTCGATCCCTACATGCGCGGGCGCATGTCGGAGGCCAAGGGCTATGCAGCCAATGTGAACCTCGGAGACCCCATGGTAGGAGGCACGGTCGGACAGGTCGTGAAGTCGCGCCATCCGACCTTCAAGGAGGGCGACTTCGTCGCCGAGTACTCCGGCTGGCAGAGCTACGCCCTGTCGAATGGCGCGATGTCGATGAAACTCGATCCGAGTACGGCGCCGATTTCGACCGCACTGTCGGTGCTCGGCATGCCTGGCATGACGGCGTGGTGGGGACTCATGCAGATCGGCAAGCCCAAGGCCGGCGAAACCGTCGTCGTGTCGGCGGCCTCGGGTGCGGTCGGCTCGGTCGTCGGCCAGCTCGCCAAACTGCACGGTTGCCGCGCCGTCGGTATCGCCGGCGGCAAGGACAAATGCGACTACGTGGTCAAGGAACTCGGCTTCGACGCCTGCGTCGACTATCGCGCATCGGGCGCCAATCTCTTCAAGGACATCCGGGCCGCGGCGCCCAAGGGCATCGACATCTATTTCGAGAACGTGGGCGGCGCCGTGCAGGCCGCGGTCGTGCCGCAGCTCAACGACTTCGCGCGCGTGCCCCTGTGCGGCCTGATCTCGCAGTACAACGAGATGCAGATGAGCCCGGGGCCCGACTGGCGATTGCTGCTCATCAAGCGGGCCTTGATCCAGGGCTTCATCGTGTCCGACCATTTCGCGCAGATGGAGGGCTTCTGGAAGGAAGTCCCGGTGGCGGTGAAGGCGGGCAAGATCAAATATCGCGAAGATATCGTCAAAGGCATCGAGAACGCTCCCGACGCCTTCATCGGCCTGCTGAAGGGCAGGAACTTCGGCAAGCTCCTGGTGCAGGTCTCGGACGACCCGACGCGGCGTTAGGCGGCGCGGCGCTTCAGGGCCAGCCCCATGGTGATCCACGTCGCGCCGATGAAGATGAGGTCGATCCCGAGGAAGATGCCGAGCGTGAAGAAGCTCGAAACCGGCCACTTGGCGACGATGATCAGGCCGAGCAGGAAAGTCAGGATGCCCGAGAAGACCACCCAGCCCCAGGGCGTGCCGTGCTTCATCTGCGTGGCGAGGAAGATGCGCAGCAGGCCCGACACGATCAGCGCGATGCCGAGCAGCAGGGTCAGGATCGTGGCGGCGGCGAAGGGATCGAGGATGCAGACGATGCCGGCGCCGACATAGAGAACGCCGAGCAGCAGCCAGAGGAAGAATCGACCCCACGTCTTGACGCTGAAGGCGGCGACGATCTCGGCGGCGCCGGCCATCAGCATCATGACGCCAACGATCAGGACAGCCGAGGCCGTCGCCAGGGCAACGCTGCCCAGCGCGATCACGCCGGCGATCAACGCCACGACGCCGAAGGCGACGATCCACCTCCATTTGTCGCGCAGCGCGCGGATACCCTCGGCGAGATTGTGCGGAGCCGGATTGTCGGTCGTCGACATGGCGTCCTCCTTCAGTGCGGAACGGGTGGCGACGAGTTTACGTCCCGACGATGGCACTGTCCCGGGCCGTGTGTGACAATCCACGCATGACCGATACCCCCAAGAAAGAGCCGGCAGCAGCGCGGCCCGCCACCACCGTTCTTCTTCTCCGCCCCTCGAAGCAGAGCGACGCCTCCTCGCCGCTGGAGGTCTTCATGGTGGTGCGCCACCACCAGATCGATTCCTTTTCCGGCGCGCTGGTGTTTCCCGGCGGCAAGCTAGAGGACGCCGATGGCGACGAACGCCTGCGCGCGCGCTGCACCGGCGCCGCCTCGATCGGTGACGAGGAACTCAAGTTCCGCGTCGCCGGCGTGCGCGAAGCCTTCGAGGAGTGCGGCATCCTGCTTGCCCACAGGCGCGGGCGACGCGAGTTGATCGGCGCCGCGGACCTGGCTCCGATCGAGAAGCGCTGGCGCGACAGGCTCGCGAAGGACGAGGCGAGCATCGTCGACCTGGTCGAGGCGGAGGATCTCGAACTGGCGACCGATCTCATGGTGCCCTACGCGCACTGGATCACCCCGGTCTTCGTGCCCAAGCGCTTCGACACGTGGTTCTTCCTCGCCGAGGCGCCGGCCGATCAAGTGGCGTTGCATGACGGCTCGGAGTCGGTCGATTCGGTCTGGATCGGCGCCCAGGAGGCGATCGCAGAGGCCACGGCAGGCCGGCGGACGCTGGTGCATGCCACACAGAAGAATCTCGAACTGCTGGCTGAGGGTGGCACTGTCGCCGGTGCGATCGCGCAGGCGAGGAAGCGCAAGATCGTCACCGTCCAGCCGTGGGTCGAGGCGCGCGAAGGCAAGCGGTTCCTGCACATCCCGCCCGACGCCGGCTATCGCAATCTGGTGCGCGAGATGCCGCCGCAGGGAGGCGTTCCGCAGACCGGTCGGTAGTTCCGTTTGCGCCGATTGGGCTGGCGCGCTAAGAGCCGATGAACGAGCGTTCACTTGGAGGAAAGACGAGATGGTCGGAATCGTGGCCTACGGGGCCTATGTGCCGCGCCTGCGCCTCAACCGTCAGGCGGTCTACGACGCCAACAAGTGGTTCGCCGCCGGGCTACGCGGGTTGGCCAAGGGCGAACGCTCGATGGCGAACTGGGACGAGGATTCGATCACCATGGCGGTCGAGGCCTCGCGTGATTGCCTCACCAGTCACAAGCCGGAGGACGTGCGCAGCCTCTACTTCGCGTCGACCACGCATCCCTTCAAGGATCGCCAGAACGCGGGCGTGATCGGCACGGCGCTGTCGATCGAGCAGAACCTGCTGGCGTCCGACGTCGGGGGCTCGCAGAAGGCCGGCACGTCGGCGCTGATTGCCGGACTCAACGCCTCCCGGAACGGTGCGCCCTCGCTGGTCGCCGCCGCCGACAAGCGCCTCGCGCGCGTGGCCTCGGCCAATGAATTGAACTACGGCGACGGTGCGGCGGCGCTGCTGTGCGGTACCGAGAACGTGATCGCCAAACTGGTCGGCCATCACTCGGTGTCGATGGATTTCGTCGACCACTTCCGCGGCGACGAGACCGACTTCGACTATGCCTGGGAAGAGCGGTGGATCCGCGACGAGGGCTACTCGAAAATCGTGCCGCCGGCCGTCAAGGCGGCGCTTGCGGCGTGCAAGCTCAAGGGCGGCGACGTCACCCACTTCATCATGCCGAGCCTGATGCCGGCGGTGCCCAAGCAGATGGCCAAGATCTGCGGCATCGGCGAGGGCGCGGTGCGCGACCTGCTGGGTGCCAACCTCGGCGACACCGGCGCGGCGCACGCGCTGGTCATGCTGGTCGATGCGCTGGAGACGGCCAAGGCGGGCGACAAGATCATGGTGGTCGCCTTCGGCCAGGGCGTGGACATCCTGGTGTTCGAGGTCACGCCCGAGAACGCTAGGCTGCCCAGGCGCAAGGGCCTGTCGGGCTGGATGGCGCGGCGGAAGGAAGAGAAGAACTACCTGAAGTTCCTCGCCTTCAACGAGATGCTGCCGCTTGAGAAGGGCATGCGCGCGGAGTTCGACAAGAAGACCGCGCTCTCGGTGCTGTGGCGCAAGCGCGACATGATCTACGGGCTGGTCGGCGGCAAGTGCAAGGTGTGCGGCACCGTGCAGTTCCCGCGCACCCCGATCTGCGTCAATCCCAACTGCCACGCGGTCGACAGCCAGGAGCCGTACCGGATGGCCGGGCTCGAGGCGAACATCAT